>CAIXKV010000068.1 GCA_903920145.1 uncultured Rhodospirillales bacterium | reverse complement strand
CCGGCGTCTGATACCGGCGAGCCCTGATACTGACACATCGCCGGTATCGGGCCGCGACGGCGGCCCCGCGCGCCCATGCGCGCGAAGCCAAGGGCGCGGATGCGCCCGCCCGGCGTCTGAGGGTAGCCTTGATGAGTCAGCATCAAGGCCCGATGGTATCACATGCGGGCCCTTGCGGTGTTGTGATGGATCGTCGCCAAGCCACGGGTCTTTTGAATCCTTCAAGTTTCACAAATGGTTAACTCGTTTCAAACCCGTGGCTCGGGTTATCCTAAACTTGTTGCGAATTTGCACAGTGGCAAAACGTCCGTGCGAAGCGCCAACGGAACCATCAGGAGATCGCCATGATTGGCATTCTGACCCGGAGTCTCATGGTCCGAACGATAGCTCCCATCTGCGTGCTGCTATCGGCGACCATCGCGCTTGCCGTGATCGGGGCGGTCTATGTCACCACCCAAGATAGCCGCCGCGCACTCGACGATCGCGCCCGTCTTTCGGTGGCGATGTTGTCCGGCGGCGCGGGCGAGGCACTCTGGAATATCGACACCAACGCGGCCCGGACACTTCTGGCACCGTTGGCCCAAGACCCCGACTATGCAGGCAGTATCCTGTTCGATCAGGGCGGCAAAATCTTCGCCCAGGACGGCCACACCACGGCTTCGGCCAGCAAACTGATTGTTGAACGGGCCCCAATTTACCGAACAACGGCAAAAGGAGAGTCAAAGCCGATCGGCACTCTCGAATTGCGTATGACCTCGACACGCGCCCAAGAAGAAGTAGCTGGGCGTGCCTGGACCATCGTAGCCTTTGGTTTCGGCATTCTAGCCCTAGTCTGCGGCGCCTTGGCCTTGATTGTCCGCAGCGTAACCGGACCAATTCTAGACCTTGATCGCGCCATGGGCGCACTCGCGAACGGTGACCACGATGTGACGGTGCCCGCCCTCAACCGCTCTGATGAGGTTGGGCGAATGGCAGCGACGGTCGAGGTCTTTAAGGCTCATGCCATTGCCAAGGTGCGCCTGGAAGCCGAACAGGAAACCCTGAAGCAGCAGGCCGAACAGGAGCGCAAACGCTCGTTGCACCAAGTCGCGGAAACCTTCGACGCCGAGGTCAAGACCGTTCTCACTGCGGCTTCGCACACCGCTCACGAAATGAGCCACTCATCCCGGATCGTCGCCGGGACCGCCGAGGACAATACGCGACTCAGTTCGGCAGCGGCCACGATTGCCGATCAGGTTAGCGCCAACGTGCAAACCGTGTCGACCGCCGTTGAGGAACTCGCCGCCTCAATCCGGGAAATCAGCCGGCAGGCGCAAGCCTCCAATCAGGTTGTCGATGCCGCCAAAACCCGAACCGATCAGACCATCGCGTTGGTATCCGGCCTCGTCGCCGGGGCCGCCCGAATCGGCGATGTGGTGACCCTGATTACCAGTATCGCCTCCCAAACCAACCTGCTGGCGCTCAACGCCACCATCGAGGCTGCACGGGCCGGAGAGGCCGGAAAAGGCTTTGCCGTGGTGGCCAACGAGGTCAAGAGCCTCGCCAACCAAACCGCCAAGGCCACCGAGGAGATTTCCAGTCAGGTTCAAGCCATCCAGACCTCGACCCAGGCCGCCGCTGCGGAGATTCATCATATTACCGGGGTGATCGGCACGATCAGCGAAATCAGCGCCGCGATCGCCTCGGCCGTTGAACAGCAAAACGCGGCCACCAACGAAATCAACCGCGCCCTCTTCGACGCCGCCCAAGGTTCAGCCAGCCTAGAGCAAACCGTCAAGGGCGTGGCCGGAGCGGCGCAACGCAATGGCGAAGCCGCCGACGTTCTACTCGGCGCTGTTGACAGTCTTGATCAACGGTTTGGGAAACTCCGCGACCAAGTCGATCACTTTCTTGGTGAACTCACCGCCGCCTGATCATCCAGCTTATCGGCCTTCATAAATGAAGAATAGTGCCTAATATTGAGGAAATGGCTCTCATGACCAGATATATCCTATCGGTAGCGACCCTTCTTATTGGCTTAACATCGCCGGCTTGGGCCGATGACAAGTCGATTACGCTTGCCCTCTACCCGATTCCCGTGATGGTGGTCGATGCCAATACGGGTGTTTTTGTCGATCTGGCGAAAGAGCTGGCAAAGCGGGCTCATATCACAGTGTCCATTGATGTTGTTCCGCCTAAGCGGGCGGTTGATAGCTTCGAGCATGGCGATGTCGATGCTCTGTTGCCGGCGCTTGAGGTCTTGTTAAGCAAGCCTTACGTTCCATCCGATCCTATTTACGTCAAAAGGGACTTTGTTTTCGCCAAATCGGATCATCCCGTCTGGACCACCGTTGATACCCTTGCCGGAAAGCGGGTGGGAATCACGCTTGGCTACCCCTATGCCAATGAAATTGTGAATAGCACCACCTTTTCTCTGGAAAGTGCCGCGACCGATGAAATCAATTTCGCCAAGTTGGACGCTGGGCGCATTGACGCCTTCGTTGTTGAAGAGAAAACCGGCTTGGGGGCTCTGCGGGCGGCTGGACTGAAGGGCATTACTTATGATCCGGCGGTTCCGGTGTCGCAACAGAATGTCTTTTTCGCCTTCCAGGACTCACCGGAAGGACACAGCCTAGCCGCCGCGTTTTCTGCGGCGTTAGCCACAATGAAAGCAGACGGCACCTTCGCCCAACAGCTGGCACATGCCGAACAACCATAGACCACAGAGGCGTCCATCCCAAAGCAGGTCAGTGCCGACGCCCGATTCCACGCCCGTATCGGCACGACCCGCAAGGATGCTACGCACAAAGCGACCACGGCGATAGCCAAAAACCACGGCGTCATCGTGATCGAAGATCTGAACGTGCGGGGCATGATGGCCAATGATAAACTATCAAGGGCCATCGCCGATGTTGGCTTGCACGAATTCCGGCGGCAGATCGACTACAAGACCAAACTAAACGGTTCTCGAATTGTCGTGGCCGACCCTGGTATTTTTCGAGCAAGACCTGTTCGGCGTGAAAATACAAGATGGACATCTTGCCGTTGTCGGTGCGAGACTGGACGTGTCCGGCCTGTGGCTGCGGGCGCGATCGAGACCTGAACGCAGCGAAGACCCTCGTGAAATTGGCCGTGATACCATCGAGCCTTGATGGTGACTCATCAAGGCTGCCCTCAGACGCCGGGCGGGCGCATCCGCGCCCTTGGCTTCGCGTCCACGAGGACGCGGGGCCACCGTTGCGGCCCGATACCGGCGATGTGTCAGTATCAGGGCTCGCCGGTATCAGACGCCGGGCGGGCGCATCCGCGCCCCCTAGAGTCCACACACTGGGGCCTCTCGTCTGCAAGAGGCGCTGGCGCCGCTGAATACGGGCTCCTTGACCGTCGAGCGCCCAATATTGGTAATGTGATCGCCGCAGCATGACGGGCCCGCTTCCAAGAGGCTCTGTGCGAAGACAAGATCAGATGGGTGAAACCATGCAAAATGTCGAACGGCGATCCATGCGGGAGCGTTGGGAAGAAGCCCATGCGGACGCACGTTTCAGGCCGGCCTATCCCCATGAGCAGGTTGTTCGCTGGACCTTTCGGACTCTTGACCGCCGTGCGGCCTCTACAACCAAAGTCCTTGATTTGGGCTGCGGTGCCGGGCGGCATGCTGTGTTTTTTGCCCATCAGGGCTTTGATGTTCACGCCTGCGATATCTCGGCAACGGGCATTGCGTACTTACAGTCCTTGACTGAACGGCTTGGCATAACGATCCAAACCCATCAAACACCGGGACATGATCTCTCTCATTATGGTGATAAGAGCTTTGATGCCGTGCTTTGCTTTGGTGTTATGTACTATATGTCAATAGATCAAGCCGGCCAAATGATTAGAGAAGTGTATCGCATCCTGAAAACTGGCGGCAAATTCTTATGCGTGACACGCAATGACGGCGATGGCCGACGTCAACATGCCATATTCCTAGGGCGCTGCACATGGCATATCACGGCGTTAGCCGCCGAGGTGGCATCGCATGTTGAAACCGGCATGGATATGCTGTTTTTTTCAAAAAGCGACATTGAAGAAATCTTCAGAGGTCGTTTTGATGTCTGCATTGATCGAATGACCTATCTTCATCATGATTTTGCTGATGATGATTGGGTTATCAGCGCGACGAAAATTGAAGTTTGATCTTGGGTCCGTCAGAGGAGTGCTTTCAGTGACAAAAAGATGGGTCAAAGTTGGACTGTTGGTGGCCAGTACCCCGCTCGTCCTGGTCGGTCTCTATCTGCTGGCTGCGATGGTTGGTGGTTTGGTGGTGATCAACCGAAACCAAGACTCGATTTCCTCTGGTATTGATATTTATCTTATAAACAATGGCATTCATACGGATCTGGTGGTTCCCATCGTGACTCCTGAACAGGACTGGTACGGTGTTTTGCCGATCCAGAAGTTAGGGATTATTCCTGGGTTCCATGATTATTTGGCATTCGGCTGGGGAGATCGCGAGTTCTATCTGAGCACCCCGACCTGGGCGACTCTTCGCTTCACGAGCGCCGCAAAGGCCCTCTTTGGACTCGATGGTTCAGTCATGCATGTGGAAGCGATGCCGCGTCCCCTTCCAGGCGCCGACACCCGCCACCTTCGGTTGTCCGTAGACGCCTATCGCCGTCTAACCGATTATCTCCAGGCTGGCTTTCTCCGCAGCGACCAAGGAACCCCTCTGCTCATTCCTGATGTCCGTTACACCCTACACGACGCCTTTTTCGTGGCCGAGGGTCACTATACGATGTTCACCACCTGTAACGAGTGGGTGCGCGAGGCACTAGCCCAAGCCGGAGTCAGAGTGCCTCTGTGGGCCCCCTTTGGCCAAGCCCTGTTCTACCAGCTTCCAGAGGGCCGATGATGTCGCAGCGCCCTCGGCTTCGCGCGCATAGGCGCACGGGAAACCTTATGGGGAAAAGATTAACGGCACCGTGAGAACCGGGGAGATAAACAGGCACCTTGCCAGTTTAGCTGATGATATGCTATGTCAGGGGAATGAGCAGCCCTCCTGACACCCCCCTATCGCCCGAAACGGTCGTTCCCGCCCTGACGCAGGCGATCAGACAACTCCTTCGCCGCCTGCGGGCGGACGCCAATCCGGGCGACCTGAACCTTTCCCAGACCGCAGCCCTCGCTAGACTGGATGAGAACGGCGGCATGACCACCGCTGATCTCGCACGCACCGAGGCGATGAAGCCCCAGTCGATGAGCGCCATCCTCGCCAGCCTTGAACAGGAGGGCCTGGTCGAGCGGACTCCTCACCCCACAGATGGGCGACAAATCCTGTTTTCACTGACAGCACAGGGCGTTGAGGCGCGGCGCAAGAGAAGTGCTGCAAAACAGGACTGGCTGCTCGCCGCCGTCGCGAAACTCGACTCGGACGAACAGCAAACCCTCCTGTCCGCCGCCGCAATCATCCGAAGCCTGAGCGGCCCCTGATCCATTCCAACCTTTTGAAGTCAAAGGCCCCCCATGACCGTGAGTGCCCTCGACCCCCAAACCGCACTGGTTGTCATCGACCTCCAGAAAGGCCTTGTCTCGCTCCCGACGGCCCATCCGATCGAGAGGGTGGTGGCCCATGTCGGTACGATGGCCGCAGCCTTTCGCAAGCAGGGTTTGCCGGTGGTTCTTGTCAATGTTGCCGGAGCCCCTGCGGTTCGAACCGAACATCCGCGTCGCAATACCGTCTTTCCAGACGGCTGGACCGATCTCATTCCCGAACTGAACCAACAAACCGAAGATCACGTCGTGACAAAGTACACACCGGGGGCGTTCACAAAGACCGATCTTGAAACTTATCTACGGGCACGGGGCGTCACCCAGATCGTGATCACAGGAATTGCCACCAGCAATGGCGTCGAAGTCACCGCCCGCCAAGCCTACGAGCTGGGCTTCAACATCACCTTCGCGATTGATGCCATGACTGACCTTGATTTCGATGCACATACACACAGCATCACCCGAGTTTTCCCTAAGATCGGCGAAACCGGCACAACCGGGGAGATTATCGCTCTCCTGAAACGTGGGGCTTGATCATGATATGGCTGGATGACCTCTCATACTTCTTTGGTGGCGCTTTTCTGGCTAACGCCGTGCCGCATGCTGTCAGCGGCATGATGGGGCAAGCCTTTCAAAGCCCGTTCGCCAAACCACCCGGCAAGGGGCTGTCATCATCAACTGTCAACGTGCTGTGGGGCTTTGGAAACCTCGTGCTCGCATATTGCCTCATTGTGCGCGTAGGCCAATTTGACCTTCGCGCGACGGATCATATCGTCAGCCTGGGGTTAGGCCTTTTGCTCATCGGCCTGATGTCGGCGCGTCTCTTCGGGAAGTTCCACGGCGGAAATTCTCCCGTTGGCTCATAAAGGCATCGGGTCCAGCACGTTTCGTTCCTTAACGGTCTATAATTATCGTCTCTGGTTCGGCGGCTCGATCCTCTCGAATATCGGCACCTGGATGCAGCGTACCGCACAGGACTGGCTGGTTCTCACCGAGCTTACCCATCATAGCGCGATGGCCGTTGGTGTTGTGATGGGGCTGCAATTCGGGCCGCAATTGCTGTTGCTGCCCTGGACCGGCTATGCGGCGGATCGCTTTGACCGGCGCAAGCTGTTGATCGCAACGCAGGCCGCCATGGGCGTGCTTGCCCTCGTGCTAGGCCTCCTCGTCATCACCGGGCAGGTTCAAGTGTGGCACGTCGACGTGCTAGCCTTCCTGTCCGGTTGCGTCAATGCGGTCGATATGCCAGCCCGCCAGACCTTCGTCTCTGATTTGGTCGAGGATAAAGACCTTCCTAATGCGGTGGCCCTGAATTCCACCTCCATGAACGCCGCCATGATGGTCGGCCCGTCCATAGCCGGCATCGTGATCGCTGCGATCGGATCCGGCTGGGCCTTCCTGATCAATGGAGCTTCATTCGTTGCCGTGCTGGCATCGCTGTTCTTTCTGCGTTTGGGCGAGCTTCACCCCAACATCCGGGCCGGGCAGGCACGCGGCAATCTTGTGGAAGGGCTCTGCTATGTCCGATCCCGTCCTGATATCAAAGCGATCCTCTGGATGCTCTTCCTGATCGGTACATTCGGGCTTAATTTTCCGATTTTTATCTCAACCATGTCGGTGAGCGTCTTTCATGGCGGCGCGGATCAATATGGCCTCCTGACCTCGATCACGGCTGCTGGAACATTCGGTGGCGCCCTATTCGCGGCGGGGCGAGAAACACCACAGTTCCGCCTTCTCCCCATAGCCACGGCGATTTTCGGAGTCGGTTTTGCGCTGGCCGCAATAGCGCCCAATGCTTGGTTGTTCGGCGTAACTCTCGTCATCATCGGCATATCCACGCTAACATTCACCAACACGACGAGCAGCCTGATGCAGTTATCGACCCCACCCGTGATGCGGGGGCGCGTCATGGCGCTACGTCTCGCGATCGGCGTAGGTGCGACGCCGATCGGCGCCCCGATCGTTGGCTGGGTTGCAGACACATTGGGCCCACGTTGGGGGCTGGCTATCGGCGCTGCGGCAGGCTTCGCCGCGACGGCGGTTGCTCTCCACCATCTGGTTAGGCGTCAATGAAAACGGCAGTAATACCATCGAGCCTTGATGGTGACTCATCAAGGCTGCCCTCAGACGCCGGGCGGGCGCATCCGCGCCCTTGGCTTCGCGCGCATGGGCACGCGGAGCCGCCGTCGCGGCCCGAGGACCGGCGATGTGTCAGTATCAGGGCTCGCCGGTATAAGAACCGTGGCCGGGATTGCAACCAACCTCTATGGTCGCGAACCGACTCGCCGATGTGTGAAAATTAAGCCTCAGCAAAAAGAGATAATATTCCGCTGCGGCCTACTTTATTCGCGCTTCTGCAACCCCATCTAACACTTCTCGATCTCTGCGACCCTCCGGGAGGGTCACGGCGAAAGGCCCTTAGAAAGCGGAGACTGGCGATGGCCAAGAGTCAAAAAAAGAATAGCCGTGAAGCCAAGAAGCCGAAACAGGACAAGACCAAGCGCATATCGACGGCTCCGGTCCCGTCTGCGCCGCCCAGCAAAAAGGCGTAATATCAAGCCCCACTGACGCGCGACTCGTCAGTGGGGCTTATGTCGCCCCCTATGCCACCCGCACCTGTTGAATGAAATCAGCCACCACCACATGCAGCTTCTTCGCCTGTTGCGAAAGGTCTCCGGCGGCGGAGAGGGCTTGAGTCGCCATTCCCCCGGTCTCGTCGGCGGCGCCGCTGACCCCAGCAATGGTGGTTGAGACGAGGGATGTGCCGCTGGTCGCCTGGACCACATTGCGCGCAATCTCTTCGGTCGCCGCGCCTTGCTCGGTTACGGTGGCCGCGATCACGGCCGTGATTTCGCTCATACGCCGAATGGTCTCGCTGATGTCTCGAATCGCCTCGACGGCGGTATTGGTTGCAGCCTGCATCTGCCCGACCTGGGCCTGAATGTCTCCCGTTGCTTTTGCGGTCTGGCTGGCGAGTGTCTTGACCTCCGACGCTACCACGGCGAATCCTTTGCCCGCGTTCCCGGCCCGCGCCGCTTCGATGGTGGCATTCAGGGCCAGCAGATTGGTCTGTGACGCGATGTCGTTGATCAGTTTCACCACTTCGCCGATCTTGTCAGCCGCATCTGACAAACCGGCCACCGTGACGTTGGTCCGGTTCGCGGCCTCTACTGCGGTGGTGGCGATCTGAGAGGACTCCCGGACCTGACGGCCAATCTCGTTAACGGACATGGACAACTCTTCGGTCGCCGAAGCCACGGTCTGGACATTGACCGACGCCTCTTCGGCGGCACGGGCGACGGCGGTGGCCTGACGGCTGGTTTGATCGGCGTTGGCCGAAAGCCCCTGGGCGTCGGCGTGCAATCGCTCTGCCGACGCCGAGACTCGCTCGGCCACCGAAGCAATGGCGGTATCAAACGCCTTGATCAAAGTCTCGATCCGCTCCGCCCGCCGCTGGCGGGACTCCCGATGCCGTTGCTCCCGCTCGGCCAGCCGTTGATGCTCGAGCATATACTCCTTAAAGACCACCACGGCACGGGCGATATCCCCAATCTCGTCCCCGCGATTCGTAATGGGAAGCTCGATCTCCATATTCCCCCTGGCCAATTCCCCCATCCGATCCGTCACCAGCTTCAAGGGCTTACGAATCCCGTCGGCAATCAGCAAGGCAATCCCCCCCACAATGGCCATCAGGATCAGAATAATGATGCTAACCCGTGCCACATTGCCCCAAAACCTCTCCCTAATATCGTCAATATAAATGCCACTACCGACCGTCATATCCCAGGGCTTAAACAGAACAGAATAATTCATTTTTGGAACGGGCGTATCTTGTCCTGCCCTTGGGTAATAAAGATAGGTCATGCCATTACCGCTTCTGGCTTGAGCCAATACTTCACGAACAGCGTAAACACCGTTCTTATCTTTTGAATCTATTCTATTTGTATTAATAATATCTCGGTTAGAGTGCGCTAAAACAGTGCCTTTTTGATCATAAACGAAAAAGTAATCATCTTCACCATATCTTATCGCTTGAATCTCGGCCAACGCCTGTTTCCGAGCGCTTTCTTGTGAAATTTCCCCTGATTCAGCTTTATTATTGTAATACACCATAATAGATTGTGCAATTCCAACGATATTCTTAAGTTTATCGAGGCGCTCTGTGAATAAATTGCTTCGCAGATCAAGCAAACCGACCGACGCTACGCCCAACATTCCGATGATGGCGGCGACGACAATTAGCATTAGCCTAACATTTATCTTAAGATGGTCGAACATCGCAATCTTCCTTGCAAATGGGGAACGATCCGAACCGTCACAATCGTCACAGTTCCCAGGCGAAAAACAATAGTTAGAACAAATAAGATCAACAGCAAATCCCATTTTTAAGGGCTGCACCTTATGCCGAGGGTTTTATCCGATTGACGATCACCTATCCGTATGACACGGACCAAAGAGGGCTAGCATGCGTTCAAGCTGTGGCTTTTCGGAGAAATCCGCTCTCATACCCTCGAGCCTTGATGTTGACTCATCAAGGCTGCCCTCAGACGCCGGGCGGGCGCATGGGCGCGCGGGGCCGCCGTCGCGGCCCGATACCGGCGATGTGTCAGTATCAGGGCTCGCCGCTCTCAAACCTTGGGTACGCAGGCGGCTTGCGGTGGGCCCCCCGGTCGGCTTATAAAAAACTGCCCAGGCGAAACCTGGGACTTCGGACAGCCAACCAGCGGGCAATGCCATGATCGTCGTAACCGGCGGCGCCGGCTTTATTGGGTCCAATCTCGTCGCCACTCTTGAACAGCAGGGCGTCAGTGCCATCGCGGTCTGCGATCGCTTTGGCTCCGATGACAAATGGCGCAATCTTAGTCGTCGCGAGCTTCGCGCGCTGGTCACGCCCGAACGCTTGTTCGAATTCCTGGACTCTCACGCCGATCAAATCGAGGTCATTTACCATCTAGGGGCTATTTCCTCGACCACTGAAACCGATGTTGACCTGATCCTTCAGAATAATTTTACGCTCTCGGTGGATTTGTGGCATTGGTGTACGCGCCATTATGTCCGACTGGTTTATGCTTCGTCGGCGGCCACCTACGGCGATGGCTCGGAGGGCTTCGATGATGACGGCAGCCTAGAAGGATTGGCGCGGTTACAGCCGCTCAATGCTTATGGCTGGAGCAAGCACGCCTTTGATCGCTATGTCGCCCGCGCCGTCGCCGAAGGCGCACGAACCCCGCCCCAATGGGCCGGTCTTAAATTCTTCAATGTGTACGGCCCCAACGAGTACCATAAGGGTGAACAGGCATCGGTGATCTCCCGGCTTTACCCGGCGATTCGCAGCGGTCAACCAGCCCGGCTGTTCCGCTCTCACCGCCCCGATTATCAGGACGGAGGGCAGCTTCGTGACTTTATTTGGGTTGAGGATTGCGTGCAAGTGATGCTGTGGTTGGGCGAAACGCGCGTTGTCAGCGGCCTGTTTAACGTTGGGACCGGCAAAGCACGCAGCTTTTTAGATCTCGCTTTGGCAACATTCCGGGCTGCCGACATGGAGCCGACCATTGAATATATCGACATGCCCGAGTCGTTGCGTAATCGCTACCAGTATTTTACCCAAGCCCAGATGGAGCGGTTACGGCAAGTTGGCTATCAGGCGCCCTTTGCGTCCCTGGAAGACGGCATTGATCGCTATGTCAGAACGCACCTCGCCGCACCGAACCCGTACCGCTGACCTCACCCAATACCGCTCCTCGCTGATGACCGCTCCGGCGGATCGCCTGTTCCCCCCGCTCTTACCTTGCGGTGTCCGCCATGATGTTCGCTATCCCCTTCCCGGCTATCGACCCTGTCGCAATCTCCCTCGGCCCGTTGGCAATCCGTTGGTATGCCTTGGCCTATCTGGCTGGCTTTATCCTGGGATGGCGGTACTGCCTGCGGCTGTCGGCCCGCAATCCTGGCCCACCCCAGCCCATCGACTATGATGACTTTCTGACCTGGGCGGTCATCGGGGTCGTTCTGGGAGGCCGCATTGGTTATGTCCTCTTTTATCAATTCGATTACTATCTTTCAGATCCCAGCCAAATTTTGATGGTCTGGCATGGCGGCATGTCGTTCCATGGCGGCTTCCTTGGCGTGATCATTGCTGTCCTGTTGTTCTCGTATCATCGTGGCTTCTCGCCACTGGCCTTCGGTGATCTGTTGGCCTGCGCCGCCCCCATCGGCTTGTTCTTTGGACGCATTGCGAATTTTATCAATGGTGAATTGTTTGGCCGGGTCAGCGATGTCCCCTGGGCGATGGTCTTTCCCCGAGGCGGCCCCCTGCCCCGCCACCCTAGCCAGCTTTACGAGGCCACTCTTGAAGGGTTGGTGCTATTCGTACTGTTGGGGTTAGCCGCTCGGGTGCCCGCGATTCGGAACCGGCCCGGAACATTGATCGGCCTTTTCTTCATCGGCTACGGCTTGGCCCGCAGTTCATTGGAGTTCTTCCGAGAGCCCGACGTCCAATTGGGATTCCTGTTCCAAGGCGCCACCATGGGTCAATTGCTGTCCATACCGATGATCATGATCGGTGCCGCCTTCATCCTGTACGCCCGCACCCGCCCGGCAACCGTGGTGTTAACGGCATCGGCAACAGGCGCGACAACAGAAGCAAGGGTGGCAGAGCCGAAGACCGAGACGACCCAGCCCCGGACCCCAGCGCCGTGAGCGAATCGGCGCCCCCCCTGCTCGCCCTGCTGCAACGACGGATTCGACTCGAAGGGCCGTTGACCGTCGCCGACTTCATGATGGAGGCTCTGTGCCATCCACGGCACGGTTATTACACCACCTCTGACCCATTCGGAGTGGCTGGAGATTTCATCACTGCGCCAGAAATCAGCCAGATGTTCGGCGAACTGATCGGCCTATGGTGTGCCCAGTGCTGGGACCAGCTTGGTCGCCCCAATCCAGTCACGCTGGCCGAGCTGGGACCGGGGCGAGGAACCTTGATGGCTGATGCCTTGCGGGCAGTGTCAGGGGTTCTGCCGGCCTTCACAAGCGCGTGCCGCATCGTATTGGTCGAAACCAGTCCGGTGCTACGGCGCCGCCAAGCCGAAGCCCTGGCCGCTTATGCCCCGACTTGGCAGGATCGCTTGGCCGAAGTGCCCGACGGCCCGCTGCTGCTGGTGGCCAACGAGTTCTTCGACGCCTTACCCATTCGCCAATTCCAATTGACCCCTGAAGGGTGGGCCGAACGGCTGGTGACTCTGGCCCCGGACACCGAGGAGCTGTGCTTTCGGCTCGACCGTCCTGGCCAACCATCGACCCTCCTGATCCCCCCCCGGTTGCGAGCCGCCAGCCCCGCCTTGGCGATCGGAACCGTCATTGATCTGGCCCCCACCGCTCAAAGCATCGCCCTGGAGTTGGGCCGGCGGCTGGCCCGCGACGGTGGCGCCGCGCTGGTGGTGGATTATGGCCATACTGCCCCGGTCCCCACCGATACCCTCCAGGCCCTCCACCGCCATGTTCCGGTGCCGGTGCTGGCCCGCCCTGGCGAGGCCGACATCACCAGCCATGTGGATTTCGGCGCTCTTGCCGCAACCGCAGCCGATGGCGGCGCCACCGCCCATGGCCCCGTGACCCAAGGCGATTTTCTCCGCGCTTTGGGCCTTGAGACCCGAGCCGCCGCACTCCGTCGAGTGGCTTCGCCCCAACAAGCCGAAGACCTGGACGCCGCCGTTCACCGCCTGACCGACGACGATGCTATGGGGCGATTGTTCAAAGTTTTGGCACTCACCGGCCTGAATCAATCCATCCCGGCGGGGTTTGAAAACGCCAAGCTCTGGCGCCCCCCCGCAGCTCCCCCCCTCACCTCTCGGTCCCGCCCGTGATCACCCTTGGCGCTCTCAACGACTTGAATGGCATTCGGCACGGCTTTTTTACCCGTGAAAACGGCGTGAGCACCGGCCTCTACGCCTCTCTCAACTGCGGCTACGGCTCGGGCGACGATCCAGCGGCGGTCACCGAGAACCGCGCCCGCGCCATGCGCCGACTTGACTTAGCTCCCGAGCGACTGACCACCCTCTATCAGGTCCACAGCCCAACGGTGGTGGTGGTAACCCAACCCCATGCCCATCAACAGGCCCCTGAGGCCGATGCCATGGTCACCGCACAACCGGACATCGCGCTAGGGATATTGACCGCTGATTGCGTGCCAATCTTGTTGGCCGACGCCAAAGCTGGGGTGATCGGAGCCGCCCATGCTGGCTGGAAAGGAACGCGGGCCGGAATTATCGCCGCCACGGTCCAAGCCATGACCACACTTGGAGCTGCCCCCCGGCGCGTGGTCGCCGCCATCGGCCCCTGTATCGCCCAACGCTCCTACGAAGTCGGCCCGGACTTTCCCGCCCAGTTCACGAACGAACGCCCGGACGACGGCGATTTTTTTGCCCCCGCGCACCGAACTGGCCACTTTATGTTCGATCTTCCGGGACTGATCACCCGGCGACTCGGCGAATGTGGGATCGAGTCGCTACAACGCTGCCCCAACGACACCCTGGCCGAAGACACCCGGTTCTTCAGCTATCGCCGAGCAACGCTGCGGGGAGACGCGGTCTATGGTCGCGGTCTTTCGGTTATTGTCTTGCGTCCCTAATCCCAACATCAAAGGGGGCAAAAGCCCCCTTTGATCATGCGGCCCTTTGCGCGCCCCATATTAGCGGCTAGCCGCCACCGCCGGCAGGTTCTGGACTCGACCAATCAGATTCTCGGTATAGACCCGCTCCACCGGAGCCAGCTCCAAGGCCTGAGCCGTCTTCTTCTGCGCCTCTTCAGGATGCCCCTGGGCGCTCAGGACTTCAGCCCAACTGGTGTAAATATCCGAGAGTTGAGGATACACTTCGACGGCCCGCCGGAACTTGTCATAAGCTCGATCAGGATGGCCCAATAAGGCCAGCGTAAAGCCCCACTCAGTGTAAGCCGCAGCAAGGGTTTCGACGGGATCTCCCGGCTTCCAGCCCACTACCACTGACTGGAATTTATCAATGGCATCCTGTTGCTTGCCCTGACGCGCCAGCACGACGCCCCAGTTAAACAGGGCTGAAGCGAAATTCGGATCTTCCTCTAGAGCCTCGCGAAACTTGTCGATGGCGCCATCCCGATCGGAATCCTGGTACAGCACGACGCCCCACAGATTCAGCAACCATTTCCGATCCCGCGCTTCCGGGTCAGCCAACGCCCGACGAATCACGCTCTCGGTCGTGGTGAAGTCACGAACCCGATAGTCCTTTCTAAACTGATAGGCCGCCAGCATGTAGGGATCGATCATCCGTACCGCCTCGTAGGCGACCTTATCGATCAATTTCGACACATCCCGACCTTCAACCTCTTCGTGGATCGTGGTCTCGTGATGCCGGGTATCGCGACCACGCAGCACCATCTCGAGATTATCGCCATTCGCCACAATCTCGCCGGAGAAGCTGTAAGGGATCAGCCCAAAGGTGGTCTGAACGGCTCGCAGTAAAGGGGTCAATTCAAAGAACTCACCCAAAACGGCCACAGTCCCGCCTTCGTCATTGGCCATCACTTCTTTTGCAATGGCTGTCGTTTCGGCCTGTTGCTCAATTTTTTGGATTCGATCGACCAGCCGCGTCACGACCACGTCCGAGGTAAAGCCGCTTTTGGCCGAAACCACCGAGGGGACACTGATCGACTCGACATTAACCCCTTCAACATTGCCAACAACAGCGAGGCTAAAGACGCCCAGCGCCGTGAAAAACGGAATCGCGAGGAAACCCAAATCCATCTTCATCCTCCTGCCGCTGATCCATCGCTATTGCGGATCCCTGCCCAACCGTTATAGGCGATTTTTCCAATCTGGCAAGTGGACGTTCAGTCGACCCCTTGTCGGCAAGCTTTATCGAAAATATCGCGGCTTCTCGAAATCCGCCTTGCGCCAAACCGGCAACTCTGCCAGGAAACCACCGTTGCGAGAGTTCAAGAAATCCTTAAGAACCTCGCAAAACAGGCGCCCCGGAGCACCGAACGGCGGGTTTGCGCTCTTGCGCTCGTGTCCACTCCGGGCCGTTTTTGCTGCGTAAAGTTGTGGGCGTCAAAGGGAGCCGACCGCATGGCCGATACAGGAGTGACTCGAACCGAGACCGCGTTGGTCGACGGGAATCAGGCCGCCGGTTGGGTCGCGTACCGATGCAGCGAGGTCATCGCCATCTACCCGATCACACCAGCCTCACCGATGGGGGAGTTGGCTGACGAGTGGGCGGCGGCGGAGAAATCCAATCTGTGGGGCGACATTCCCCAGATCGTCGAAATGCAGTCCGAAGGCGGTGCAGCAGGGGCCATCCACGGCGCTTTGCAAGCCGGAACCTTAGCGACGACCTTCACGGCGTCCCAAGGTCTGCTGCTGATGATCCCCAATCTTTATAAGATTGCTGGAGAGTTAACGCCGTTCGTTCTGCATGTGGCAGCCCGGACGCTGGCCACCCACGCTTTGTCGATTTTCGGTGACCATAGCGATGTCATGGCCTGTCGCCAAACCGGCATGGCGCTTCTGTCGGCATCGACCGTCCAAGAGGCACAGGATTTCGCACTGATTTCCCATGCTGTGACGCTCAAGGCGCGGGTGCCGTTTTTGCATTTCTTTGACGGCTTCCGCACCTCCCACGAGTTGAACGGCATCATCCCCCTGAGCGATGACGATATCCGCGCTCTGATCGATGAAAGCGCCATCAGCGCACTCCGCCAGCGCGGGTTAAGCCCCGACCGGCCCCAGATTCGCGGAACGGCTCAAAATCCTGACGTCTTCTTCCAGGCGCGGGAAGCCTGCTCGCCCTTTTATGAGCAATGCCCCGGACAGGTTCAGGACGCTTTTGACCATTTGGCCGAGCGCACCGGACGACGCTACCGGCTGTTCGACTATGACGGCCACCCCGCCGCCGAGCGGGTGATCGTGGTTATGGGCTCGGGTGCGGAAACCGCCCGCGAAACCGCGCGTTTTCTGGAGCGCGAGCGAGGCGAACGGGTGGGCGTGCTCACGGTGCACCTCTATCGACCCTTTTCCATCGCCGACTTCGTCACGGCGCTTCCAGAAACGACTCGGGCCATTGCGGTCCTAGACCGCACCAAAGAGCCGGGTGCCGTGGGCGAGCCGCTGTTCTTGGATGTGGTTGCGGCACTCGCTGAGGCCCGAGCCGTCGGCACACCGCGTTTCGCGGTAGAGCCTGTGGTCATCGGTGGCCGTTATGGCCTGTCGTCCAAAGAATTCACCCCCGCCATGGTCAAGGCGGTGTTCGACGAGCTGACCCGCCCTCGCCCCAAGCGGCGCTTCACCGTCGGCATCCATGACGATGTCAGCCATAGCTCATTGGCGTTGGGCGAGGCCCTTGATGTCGAACCGGCAGGCACCACCCGCGCCGTCTTCTTTGGTCTGGGTTCCGATGGAACGGTCGGCGCCAACAAGAATTCGCTGAAAATCATTGCCGAAGAAACCGGCCAATATGGCCAAGGTTATTTTGTCTATGATAGCCGCAAGTCGGGAGCCACCACGGTTTCCCATTTGCGTTTCAGCCCGCAACCGATTCACGCCCCTTATTTGATCAGCCAGGCCGGTTTCGTCGCCTGCCACCATTTCCCATTGCTGGATCAGATGGATGTGCTCGGGACGGCGGCGCCCGGTGCGATCGTCTTGTTAAATGCCCCCGGCACCGCCGATGACGTGTGGGCCAGCCTGCCGCGTTCGGTTCAGCAACAAGCCATCGACAGCCGGGTTCGGCTGTTCGCGGTGGATGCGAGCCGCGTCGCACGGGATGCCGGGTTAGGGCGGCGCATCAACACTGTGATGCAGACCTGTTTCTTCGCGCTCTCGGGTGTGCTGCCCGCCGACGATGCCGTGGAGCGAATCAAGGGCGCCATCGACAAGACCTATGGCCGGCGCAGCGAAGAAGCGGTGCGGCGCAATCATGCGGCGGTGGATCAATCGGTGGCCAACCTGATTGAAATTCCGGTGCCAGCGGAGGCCAGCGCTCTTTTCGATCGCCGGCCACCGATCCCCGCCCACGCCCCCGACTTCGTCCGCCGTGTCACCGGCGCGATTCTGGCCGGTCATGGCGATCAACTGCCGGTCAGCGCCTTTCCGGTGGATGGCACTTGGCCGGTGGGCACCTCCCAATACGAAAAACGCGGCATTTCCGCCGAAGTACCGGGATGGAATGCCGAACTCTGCATCCAGTGCAACAAGTGCGCGATGGTCTGCCCGCACGCCGTGATCCGGGTCAAGACCTGTACCCCCGAGTCGCTCGCCGAAGCCCCCGTCGGTTTGCGCAGCCTCGACTATCGGGGCGAGGAGTTCGCCGGCTCCCGCTATGTGCTAGCCGTGTCACCCGAAGATTGCACCGGCTGCACCTTGTGCGTGGCGGTCTGCCCGGCCAAGGACAAGGCCAATCCCCGGCGCAAGGCCCTGGAGATGCGCCCCACCGCCGAGATCGGCGCCACCGCCAGCGCCGCCTTTTCTTATGTTTTAGCCCTGCCCGAAGCTCCGCGCCCTCAGGTTCCGTTGGCGGTCAAGCAGGTGCAACTGTTCCAACCGCTCTTTGAGTTCTCGGGAGCCTGCGCTGGATGCGGAGAGACCCCGTATCTCAAATTGCTGACCCAGCTTTTCGGTGACCGGGCGGTGATCGCGAACGCCACCGGCTGTTCCTCGATCTATGGCGGCAACCTGCCGACCACGCCCTACACCGTCACCCCCGAGGGCCGAGGGCCGGCATGGTCCAATTCGCTGTTTGAAGACAATGCCGAATATGGCTTCGGCCTACGCACCGCCTTTGACCAGTTGGCCCTTCAGGCGCGGAGGCTGGTGCAAGCACTGGCTGGACAGTTGCCGGAAGCGTTGGTGGAGGGCCTGCTGGCCGCCACCGGGCGAGACGAGGCGACCATTGCCGCCCAACGGGAACGGGTGGTGGCGTTGCGTCAAGCCCTGGCTGGCATCGACGGCCTAGCCGCCCAACGTCTGCTTGAGATCGCCGATAATCTGGTGACACGGAGCGTCTGGATCGTTGGTGGCGATGGTTGGGCCTATGACATCGGCTTTGGCGGCCTTGACCATGTGCTGGCCTCCGGTCGCAACGTCAATGTTCTGGTGCTGGATACCGAGGTCTATTCCAACACCGGCGGCCAACAATCCAAAGCGACGCCGTTGGGCGCTTCGGCCAAATTCGCCATCGCCGGACGAGCCAGCGGTAAAAAAGACCTGGGCATGATGGCCATGTCTTACGGCAATGTCTTCGTGGCTCAAGTGGCCTTTGGCGCCCGCGATCAACAGACGGTGCGGACTTTGTTGGAAGCCGAATCCTATGACGGCCCCTCTTTGGTCATCGCCTATAGCCACTGCATCGCCCATGGCTATGATCTAGCCCATGGCCTGGATCAGCAAAAATTGGCGGTGGATAGCGGACACTGGTCGTTGTACCGCTTTGATCCGCGCCGCTTGGCGGTCGGCGAAAGGCCGCTGGTCATGGACAGCGGGCCAGCCAAGGCTCGACTGGCTGACTTCATGGCCAATGAAACCCGGTTCCGGGTGGTCGAGCGGGATGATCCGGCCCGCTTCCGGGCTCTGCTCAAGGCCGCCGAGTCCGAAAGCCGCCTGCGCCTGGAACGCCTGCGCTTTGCCGCCGAGTTCCAGGAAACCAAGGACAAGTAAAGACCAGCCGAGGGGAGCGTTACCACCGCTCCCGTCTGCTCTCAAGCAACGGAAGACGCAAGGAACATCCCATGGACATGTCCACGCGCTACCTGGGGTTCGATCTCCCCCATCCGCTGATGCCCGGAGCATCGCCGTTGGTCGACTCCCTGGACACAGTGCGCCGGCTCGAGGACGCCGGGGCGGCGGCGATCGTCATGCATTCTCTGTTCGAAGAACAGATCAAGCAAGATCGCCTGCATGCCCTCCTGGCCACCGAAGGCCCCGCCAACAGCTACGCCGAAGCCCTGAGTTACTTTCCCGGCCTTGATCATTTCGCCCTGGGGCCCGAGGCTTATCTGGAGCAAATCCGCCGGATTAAAGAAGCCGTGCGGGTGCCGGTGATCGCGTCTCTAAATGGCGTCAGCACCGAAGGCTGGAGCGATTACGCCCGCCTGATCCAAGAGGCCGGAGCCGATGCGCTTGAACTGAACGTCTATTTCGTCGCTGCGGCCCTGGACGAGTATGCCGCCACGGTGGAAGATCGGGTCATCACCATTGCCCGACAGGTCAAGCAGACCGTCACGATTCCCGTGGCATTGAAAGTATCACCATTTTTTTCGGCATTTGGTGGTTTTGTCCATCGGCTAGAGCAAACCGGCGTCGATGGCCTGGTTCTGTTTAACCGCTTTTACCAGCCCGATATTGACATTGAAAGGCTCGAAGCCGCGCCTCGGCTGGAGCTGTCCACCTCGTCGGAGCTGCTGCTGCGTCTGCGCTGGCTGGCCATCCTGTCTTCTCAGGTGAAACCATCGCTGGCCTGCTCGGGCGGAGTCCATACGGTGGCCGATGTGGTCAAGGCGATCATGACCGGCGCCAATGCCATACAACTGGTGTCGGTGCTGCTTCAGGACGGCCCGAACGCACTTGCCGAGCTGCGGATCGGCCTTGAACGCTGGTTAATCGAGCACGAATACGAGTCCCTGAAGCAAATGCAAGGCAGTATGAATCTCAGCCGTTGCCCCAATCCCGCAGCCTTTGAACGTGGTAACTACATGGCCGCACTTCAGGGATGGCGGCGGCTGAATCCCCTCTGATACCCTCGAGCCTTGATGTTGACTCATCAAGGCTGCCCTCAGACGCCGGGCGGGCCGTCGTCGCGGCCCGATACCGGCAGTGTGTCATCGTTATAGCTCGCCGGTATGATTGCTTTGCAACCGATGCAATCCGCACTTGACCCCGCTGTCACAATTGCGCGAAACACCAGCGTCCCTTGTCGCCACGCTTGGAATGGCCTTACCCATGCCTTTGATTCGCCGCCCCTTGTCCGACGCCGAGCGCCTCGATTGGTTGCGCCTGATCCGGGCTGAGAATGTCGGACCGATCACATTTTTCCGGTTGCTCGACCAGTATGGTTCGGCAGGAGCGGCACTGAAGGCTTTGCCGGAGCTGGCCAAGCAGGGCGGGAAGAGCAAGCCGTTGCGCGTCCCGGCCAAGGCTGAGGTCGAGCGTGAGTTGGCGGCCTGTGTCCGGGCTGGCATTCGCCCGCTGGCAGCCTGCGAGCCCGATTATCCCGTATCCTTGGCCACCGTCGACGACCGTCCTCCGCTGCTGTTCGTGTTGGGACACGCTCACCTGCTGCAACGCCCGGCGGTGGCGGTGATCGGCGCCCGCAATGCTTCGGTCAATGGCCGCCGCTTTGCGCATATGCTGGCCCGCGAGCTGGGCGACGCTGGACTGGTGGTGGTTTCAGGCTTGGCTCGAGGCATTGACGCTGCCGCCCATGACGGCGCCATGGCTGGCGGCACCGTGGCGGTGTTGGCGGGCGGTGTCGATGTGATCTATCCCGAGGACAATGACGCGCTCTATCGTCGCCTGATCGTCGAAGGCGTGGCTATTTCCGAAAATCCGGTCGGCACCCAGCCCCAGGCCCGCCATTTTCCCCGCCGCAACCGACTGATCTCGGGGCTTTCCCTGGGTGTGGTGGTGGTTGAGGCTGCGCTCAAATCGGGCTCCCTGATCACCGCCCGCTTTGCGCTGGAACAGGGGCGCGAGGTGCTGGCGGTGCCGGGCTCGCCTCTGGATCCACGCTGCCAGGGAACCAACAGCCTGATTCGCGAAGGCGCAACCCTGATACAATCGGCTGCCGATGTGCTCCAAGTGCTAACCCCTCTGATTCGACCCGGAGCCCGCGAAGGCACCGGAGAGGCTCTGATGAGCCGCCCGCTGGCTCCCACGCCGCGTTTGGACGAGGCCGAACTGGCCCGCGCCCGCGTGTTGGTGCTGGAAAGCCTCAGTCCGTCGCCGGTTCCAATTGACGAACTGGTCCGTGGCTGTCAATTGTCTGCGGCGATCGTTCAAACCGTAGTGCTGGAACTGGAACTGGCCGGACGGGCAGAGCGGCGGCCAGGCAATCAGGTGAACCTGATTTCGATCCCTGGGATCGAATCAGACGGTTAGCGTGTTGTTCACTGCCAGGTTAGAACAGCAGGGAGGGCGGGAGGACTCGTGCCGGTCAGCAATGTCGTCATCGTCGAATCGCCGGCCAAGGCCAAGACGATCAACAAGTATCTCGGGCCCAACTACACCGTTCTGGCCAGCTTTGGTCATGTTCGGGATTTGCCCGCCCGTGATGGCTCGGTTCGTCCTGACGAAGATTTCGCCATGGACTGGGAGTTGGGGGAACGCTCCAAGCGTCACCTTGACGAGATCGTGCGCGCGGCCAAAGGCGCGACACGGGTTTACCTCGCCACCGACCCGGATCGCGAGGGTGAAGCCATCGCTTGGCATGTCGAAGAACTGCTTCGAGAGCAACGCCTTCCTCCTGGGCTCAAAATCGAGCGGGTGACCTTCAACGAAATTACCAAAAGCGCCGTTTTAGCGGCGATTGGTGCGCCTCGCGCGGTCAACCGCGAGTTGGTGGAAGCCTATCTGGCTCGTCGCGCCCTGGATTATCTGGTCGGATTCACCCTGTCGCCAGTGCTGTGGCGCAAACTGCCGGGTGCGAAATCGGCAGGCCGAGTGCAGTCGGTGGCCTTGCGTCTGGTGTGCCAGCGTGAAGGCGAGATTGAGGTTTTCCGGTCCCAAGAGTTTTGGACCATCGAGGTCACGTTCCAAACCCCGGATGGCGCAAGCTTCAATGCCCGACTGATCCAACTAGACGGCAAAAAGCTCGATAAATTCGCGCTTGGCACCAAGGCTGCCGCCGAGGCGGTGGTTGAACGCATGAAGCCACTCGCCTTTTCCGTGGCGTCCGTCGAACACAAACAAGTCAAGCGCAACCCCTACCCGCCCTTCACCACCTCAACGCTTCAGCAGGAAGCCTCCCGCAAGCTCGGCCTGGGCGCCACCCGCACCATGCGGATCGCCCAAAAGCTCTATGAGGGCGTCGACATCGGCGGCGAGACGGTGGGATTGATCACCTATATGCGAACCGATGGCGTGTCGTTGTCCAACGAAGCCGTCAACGGTGCCCGCGCGCTGATCGAAACCAGCTATGGCGACCGCTATCTGCCGCCCAGCCCTCGGCTTTACAAAGCCAGCGCCAAAAATGCCCAAGAGGCCCACGAGGCGATTCGACCGACTGACCTCGCACGCCGCCCCGAGGACGTCGCCCGCTTTCTCGACCGGGACGAGTTGCGCCTGTATGAGTTGGTGTGGAAGCGCACCATAGCGTGCCAAATGGCCTCGGCCATTCTGGATCAGGCGACGGTGGATATTGCTTCGCCCAAGGGCGACGTGGTGCTGCGGGCCACCGGCTCTATTGTGGTGTTTGACGGGTTCCTCCGGGTCTACAAGGAGGATCGCGACGATGTGGCCGACGACGACGAAGCCGAGCGCCGGTTGCCGCCGATCAAAGAACGCGACCCGCTGTCGCGCGGTGACATTCGCCCCGAACAGCATTCGACCCAACCACCGCCCCGCTATACCGAAGCCAGTCTCGTCAAGCGTCTAGAAGAGTTGGGCATCGGGCGTCCTTCGACCTATGCCAGCATCCTTCAGGTGCTCCAGGACCGGGATTATGTTCGCCTGGAGAAAAAGCGGTTCGTCCCCGAAGACCGGGGCCGTCTGGTCACGGCTTTCCTGGAAAGCTTCTTTGACCGCTATGTCGAATATACCTTCACCGCCGATCTGGAAAATCAGCTTGATGACATTTCCGGCGGTCGGATCGATTGGAAGGCGGTGTTGCGGGCTTTCTGGGGCGCCTTCTCGGAAGCCATCGCCGGCACCAAAGACCTGACCATCACCCAGGTCATCGACACTCTGGACGCCTCGTTAGGGGCGCACTTCTTCCCGTCTGAACCCACCGCCGCCGGGGTTTCTCCGCGCACATGCCCGGCCTGCAACGAAGGGCGACTGGGCCTGCGACTCAGCCGCAATGGCGCCTTCATCGGCTGCGCGCGCTACCCCGAATGCCGTTACACCCGCCCGCTCGGCATCGCCTCTCCCGATGGCGAAGACGGTCGGGAGATATTGGAAGGGCCGCGCCTGCTGGGCCACGACCCGGCGACCGGCCTGCCCGTCACCGTCCGACGTGGCCCCTTTGGCGCTTATATCCAACTCGGCCCGCTCACCGAAACCGTGGCCTTGCCACCCCCGCCGACCGAAACGGCAACAGGCAAAGCCAAGGCCAAGCGCAAGAAAAAGACCAAAGACGAGGATAAGCCCAAACGGGTTTCGATTCCCAAGAATCTCAGCCCCCTGGATGTGGATTTAGCGACCGCCCTGGCCTTGCTGGCGCTTCCCCGAGATGTTGGACCCCATCCCGAAGGAAACGCGATGATCACTGCCGGGATCGGACGCTTTGGTCCCTATCTTCGCCACGGCAACATTTATAAATCCCTATCCGATGACGACGATGTGCTGACCATCGGCATCAATCGGGCCGTAATCGCCCTCACCGAGGGTCGCCAGCGAGCCGCCAGCGATCCCGGACGCGCCTTGGGTGAACATCCCGCCGATGGCAAACCGATCACGGTCGGCAGCGGGCGCTTCGGCCCTTATGTCAAACATGGTAAGCTCTATGCGTCCCTGCCCAGAGGCATGGCCGCTGAAGATGTCACCCTGAACGAGGCCGTCGACCTGTTGGCCGCCAAAGCCGCCAAAGTTGGAACCGGCAAACCCGCCGCGAAGACCAAAGCCAAAGCCGGCACAGGCAAAGCGGCCAAGGACGCCCCAAAGAAAGCCGCCGCAAAAGCTGCGGCGCATGGGGCAACACCGGCCCCGGCGCCAGTAGAAACCCCGGCGCCAGCCAAAAAGAGGGCTACGAAAAGCCCGGCGTCTTCAAGTTCGAGCGCGCGAACCAAGAAGACCGCCGATGGCACGGGCTCCGAGAGCGAACCGGCCAAGCGCCCACGTGCCAGAAAAGCCACCCCCTCTTAGTCCCTCGTGGCACCGGCATCTGAAGGCACAGCCTTGATGAATCACCACCAAGGCTCGAATGGCATGAGTTCAAAAGGCCGCTCAAGGAACTGGCCGTCAGCGACGACTCCGGGCCAAGGCCGCCAATTGTAACAGCGTCCGGGCACACAAGGTCTCGTCGGGCATATTGGTGCGTTTGCATTCGATCTCGGCCTCGGTCAAGCGATCGAGGGCCTGACGCAAGGCCGGTAACGGCCATTGGCGCAGTTGAGTCAAAAAGACACTACGCAACTTAAAGAATAGAGGGGGCTTCAAAGCCCCCACCGCCGCCTCACTCGACAAACCGGCGGCGATTTCGGCCTGGACCCAATGCAATCGCTGAAAATGCCGTTGTGCCGCCCGCAGGATAGCCACAGGTGCCATGCTTTCGGCATAAAGCCGCCTCAACGCCGTATCGAGGGCGGCAAAATCACCACTGGCTGCCGCCCAGATGGGGTCATCCAAAGACAATTGTGAGGCGCTGTCGCCAATCACCGCCTGGACCTGTTCCAACCCAACCCGACGCTCGGGGCCCATATACAGCGCCAGCTTCTCGATCTCTCCGCGCACCACCGAACGATCACCGATCAAATGGGCGGCCAGAAACACCTGAGCATCATTGTCGAGGCTCAACCCCTGCCCCGCCGCCAATTCAACGATCACCCGCCGCAGCGCCGATTCGTCTTCCACATAGCAGGGCAGTGCGGCCCCAAGGGGCGCGGCCTCGAAAGCCAGACGCAGGCGCGAGCGGGCGCCCAAGTCCCCGGCTTCGACCAGCAGCAGGCTGTCACCCGACGGCGGCGCCGAAAACAGGGCGGCACAAGCGGCTGTCACCGATTCGTCAGCCTCGCGGATGCGAACCAACCGGCGCCCTCCCACCAAGGACAGCGCCGCCACCTCATCTAGCAACCGCGCCACATCCCCGGCCACCGTTCGCACCGGCAGCTCGGCAACCCGGAACGGATCCGCGAGGTCCGGGACCACAGAGCGCGCCACAGTCCCGGCCCGCTCCCGCACCAACCCGGCGTCCGGGCCGTAAACCAGGACCGCCCGAATCCGGGGGTCTGGCCGGGCGAGGAAGCCATCAATCGCCTTGCCTTGAAGCTTCACCGCCGACGCCTTCCCCCATCCGACCGCTTACCAGTTCGGAGTATTGGCTGGCATCGACGACGGGTGAACCACCGATGGCACGGTCGGCACGGCTGCCGGCGCGGGCGGCAGAGTCGGCGCCCAAGCCGGCGGCGGCAGTTTGCGCCGTTGGTCGGGATCTCGGGCGAAATACATGCCAACCCGAGTCGCAATGTCATCGCCAACATAAACAATGCCGCGATCAAAGGCTGCACTTTCGGACACGAACGAAGAATACTGGGCATAAGTGACGTTATAGCCCGGAACCGCACGGCTACTGCCGCTGAGAACCAAGGTATTATTCGGGATATAATAAAGCTGATAGTTGGCCGTGACGATCCATTCGGATCGGGATGCCGAAACGTCCGATTGAACCGCCAGCGTCATCTGGCTGGTGTCCAGCTTGATGATCAGCCGGTACAACGGCTTGGCTGGTCGTCCGTCACGATAGAAATGATCGATCAGACGATTGCGGAGTTCCTGCCCGACCCGATCGGGGATTTCGTCGATGGTGACCTGAGCCAGTTGTTCATTCACCGCCGGCTGATTGGTCGGTGTTGCCATCATGGGCTGAAAACCGCAGGCTTCCAGCAGCAGCCCCAACACCAGCATTGGGGCGATCTTCAGCGCCACCCGACCGGACCCGCCTCCCATTCGCCGTCTCCTTTTTCCTTTTGTGCGCGTCCAACTGGGCCGCCACCGTTACGCCGCTCAGGCGACGATGTTGACCACCCGGTTTGGCACCACCACCACCTTGCGAACCGACTTGCCCTCAAGCACCCGCACCACCGCCGCTTCGGCCAAAGCCACACGCTCCACCTCGACTGCGGGCAGATCGCGCGCCACCGTCACCGTGGCGCGCAGCTTGCCATTGATCTGAACCGCCATGGTCACGGTGTTATCAGCCACCAGCGCCGGATCAAACCGAGGCCAGGGCTGATCGGCCAACAGCGTTTCGTAGCCGAGTCCCTGCCACAGTTCTTCGGCCAGATGCGGCATCATCGGGCCAATCAGAACCGCCAGAGCCTCCAGCCCTTCGCGCCGTACCGCCACCTCGTCCTCGCTGCCGCCCAGTTCTGCCAAACTGTTGGTCAGTTCACGAATCCGCGCCACAACTTTATTGAAATGGAATTTCTCGAAATCGTCGGTGATCGCCGCAATGGCCTTGTGGATGGCACTGCGCGTCGCCTGAACCTTCGCGCCGACATCTCCCGACCCCGCCGGCTCGGGCGGTTCGGTATACAGGCGCCATAGACGATTCAGGAACCGCCATGCCCCATCGATGCCGGCATCCGTCCATTCCAGATCGCGATCCGGTGGGCTGTCCGACAATAACAGCAAGCGCGCGGTGTCGGCGCCATAGGCATCAACCACCCGCTCTAACCCGACCACATTCTTTTTGGATTTACTCATCTTCTCCAGGCGACCGACCGCGACCGGCGTTCCATCGGCAACCCGAATCGCCCGACCCTCCTGCTCGCCCACCTCTTCGGGATAGAGCCAGGCGCCATCTTCGCCCCGATAGGCGCGATGGGTGACCATACCCTGGGTCATTAGACCGGCAAAGGGCTCCTCGACTCCCAAAGCTCCGCATCGCTTTAGGGCGCGGGTAAAGAAGCGGGCATAGAGCAGATGGAGCACCGCATGCTCGACTCCGCCGATATATTGATCCACCGGCAACCAGTAGTCGGCGGCTTGGCGATCGAAACCGCGCTCGGTCTCGTTCGGCGAAGTGAAGCGGGCAAAATACCAGGACGACTCGAAAAAGGTATCGAAGGTGTCGGTCTCGCGCAGAGCCGGCTGCCCGCAGTGGGGGCAGGCCGTATGCTTCCAGGTGGGATGATGCTCCAGTGGGTTGCCAGGGCGGTCAAACGACACATCATCCGGCAACCGCACCGGCAGTTGATCGTCGGGCACCGGCACCACTCCACAGCTTTGGCAATGGATCACCGGAATCGGGCATCCCCAGTATCGCTGACGCGACACGCCCCAATCGCGCAAACGGTAAACGGTGGTGCGCTGGCCGCAGCCCATAGCTTCCAGCCGTTGGCCAGCGGCAGCCTTGGCCGACTCGACATTCAAACCATCCAGGAATCCCGAATGGTGCAATACGCCCGGACCCGTATAGGCTTCGTTGCCCACTGCGAAGTGTTCGGGAGCGACATCGGAAGGAATCACCACCGGGCGCACCGGCAACCCGTATTTCCGCGCAAAATCCAGATCGCGCTGGTCGTGAGCCGGACAGCCGAAAATGGCTCCGGTGCCATAGTCCATCAGGACGAAATTGGCGACGTGTAGCGGCAGGGATCGATCGGGCAAGAAGGGGTGGCGAACCGTGAGCCCCGTATCGAAGCCGGTTTTTTCGGCGGTTTCAATGGCGGCTTCACTGGTCCCGATTCGGTTGCATTCGGCAATGAAGGCCGCCAGCCTCGGATTGCCGTTTGCCAGCATCGCCGCCAGAGGATGATGGGGTGAAATGGCCAGGAACGAAGCGCCGAACAGGGTATCGGGACGAGTCGTGAAAACCTCGACGCCTTCGGGCATGCCTTCAGACGAATTTCCCTCGGGCCGAATCAGAGCGAATGTCAGACGAGCGCCGCTGGATCGACCGATCCAGTTTTCTTGCATCAGGCGTACCTTCTCCGGCCACCGCTCCAGAGTCTTCAACCCTTCCAGCAGGTCTTCGGCGAAGTCCGTAATGCGCAGGAACCATTGGGACAGTTTGCGCTTTTCCACCGGCGCGCCCGACCGCCAGCCGCAACCGTCGATGACCTGTTCGTTGGCCAAAACCGTGTGTTCGACCGGATCCCAATTAACCCAGGATTCTTTCCGATAGGCCAAGCCCGCCTTCAGAAAGTCCAAAAACATTTTCTGTTCGTGGCGATAATAGTCCGGGGCGCATGTGGCCACCTCGCGTGACCAGTCATAAGCCAGCCCCATGACCTGAAGCTGCCCCCGCATCACCCGAATGTTGTCGAAGGTCCACGCCGCCGGATGGACCTTGTTGGCAATCGCGGCATTTTCGGCGGGTAAACCAAAGGCATCCCACCCCATGGGATGCAGAACATTATAGCCCTGAGCCCGCTTGAACCGGGCAACCATATCACCAAGAGTATAGTTGCGGACATGGCCAATGTGCAGACGCCCCGAAGGATAGGGAAACATCTCCAGCACATAGTATTTCGGACGATCCGAACGCTCGGTGACAACAAAGGTGCCCCGTTCACGCCAAATCGTCTGCCATTTCGCTTCGGTTTCCCTGAAATTATAGCGGGCCATGATGTGCGCAACTCTGAAATGAAACGGTGATTTCGGAGACCTGGACGCCACTAGACCGTACCCCGACGAACGGGCGCGAATCGCGCAAAACCGCAGGCGGCTCATCACCGCCTGCGATCAAACCGAACCCCGACACCCGCCCCCCTAAGCCGGCTCTCTCTGGACTAGTTGTTCCGGGTTTGGGCAATCCGCAACTGCCTGGCCCGCGTGAGGATCGTATCCTCCATGGTGGTCGCGGTGGTCGCGCCAACAGTGGTGTCATGCCAAGTGCCGCCGTTATCCCGCTGTTGACGGAACACCGAAACCTTGAGCGCATCAGCCCGAAGCTGCCGGTCCAGGATGTAAACATTCACCTTGAACCGCTCGTTCGGCGTATCGGATGGAGCGTACCAATCGGTCAGGATCACCCCGCCGAACGGATCCGCCGACGCAATCGGCATGAAGGCCAAGGTATCGAGGGAAGCGCGCCACAAGAAGCTGTTGACGCCGAGGCCACCACCGCCCTGCTGCGCGTCGTCCCGCTTGGGCTCGCCGAACAGGCTGATGCCACCCTCACCGCCGAGTATGCTTCCGTATTTGTAATTCTGCTTGCTCTCGACCTCTTCCTGGGTCGTGGTTTTGGTGCCCGAACACGCTCCCAACGCCAGAACAAGCGTCAGAAGGAGGCAGGCATGGACGGTTGATGGCAGCCGGGTCATGACGGGAACTTCGCGTTGTTCATAATAAGGGAGGGCCACCGGGCGCATAATGCCGCAGCCTCTTCGCGCCCGAACAAACCATAAAAGTCGCGCGTTCGCAACAACATTGGCTTTTTCACCCCGGAAGATCGGCGCCACCGCCTGGACTTCGATGAGACGATGCCAGAAGCCTGCCGAATTCACCGAGTTGCACAGCCAATTTGAACAGCCCCTCGCGGAACCTGTGCCTATCCGGCCACACAGTGCCTTCCAAAGGACCACGGTAGCACTTTCGGCTTTGCGCTTTGCGATCAGGCTGAGTACCTCTTGGTCCAGCTTGGAGAAACAACGAGCTCAACATTCGCTGCCAGGATGGAGGAGAAAATCATGAGAAACTATCTGCTGGCGGGCACTTCCGCCCTCGCACTGGCTCTGACCGCCGGTGCCGCTAACGCCCAAACCGCCCCAGGTAAGTTCGACGTCAAGCTCACCGGCGACGCCTATATTGAAGGCGGTTACGTCGATCAGCGTTTGCATAACAACGCCGGTGGCGTTGACTTTGAAAACCGCTTCCGTTTGGTCGTGAACCCGGTGGCCACTGCCGACAACGGCATCACCTACGGCGCTCTCGCTCGGCTCCGCGCCAACAGCGCCGCCGGCACGGTCGATGCCGACAAGGGTTACATCTACGTATCTGGCAACTTCGGTCAGATCCAGGGCGGCGTGATCTTTGGCCCTGGCGATTATTACATCAACAGCGTCAACCACCCGCTGGATTGGCAGATGTTGACTCTGTATGATCAATGGCGGTCATACACCAGCGGCAGCAATGTCAGCACCAACACCAGCGCCGTTCCGACCGGCTACACCACCACCGGCAGCAACAGCAAGTCGCCCGGCAACAGCACCGGCTATGCCTGGGGCCAGTTCAACAACGGCGCGATTGGCAGCAACGGCCTGGGCCTGATCAATTCGCACAACATCGACACCAAGCTGGTCTACTACACCCCGCGCTTCTTTGGATCGACCCCGACCAACGGCTTGCAGGGTGCGGTTAGCTACGCTCCGCGTAACGGTGACTCGGCCAGTGGTCAGAACAGCGTCAACACCGACGTCAATCGTTCACTGTACACGGCGGCCACCTCGACCAGCTTGCAGCGCGTCTACTTCGACGACAGCTACGAAGCGGTCTTGAACTACGGCGAGACCTTCAACGGCTTTCTGGTTAAGGCCAGCGCCGGTTATGCGGGTGGTTCGGCTCACAATGACGCCGCTGGCGGCGGGGTAAATGCCTATCATGACCTCGAGTCGTACCAGTTGGGCGGCCAGGTCGGTTACGCCGATTTCATCCTGGGCGGTGGTTACGTCTATGGTGGCCAGAGCGGTTACACCAAGGCTCCGTGGGTGGACGCGACCGGCAGCAACAAGTATGCGGCTTGGGCTCCTGGCCGGGTTGCAACCCATGTCAAGGACCAGACGGCCTGGAACATTGGTGGTCAGTACACCCTCGGGCCGTGGGTGTTCGGTGTGAAGTACCTCGAAGAGACCGACGCCGGCAACTTGGCCTATAGCGGCAATCGGACCCTGGGCGCCGTCACCGGCGGCACCATGTACACCGTTGCTCCGGGCCTGCGGGTTGGCGCCGAGTACACTCACTTCGAAGCCACCAGCAACATTCCGGCTTCGGTCGAGCCGACCAGCGTGAGCAACGACAGCGGCGACGTGGTCCTGCTCCGGACGGTTGTTCAGTGGTAAGGGCTTCCGCCCTGCTTGTCAGGGCGGGTTAAGGCTAGGAGAAACGGCGGTGACCCCGGTCGCCGCCGTTTTTTTGCATACCTGCTTCGCAGAAAAGAGCTGAAGCTTCGTTTCCGACTCAAATGAATGACAAGCCGTCTGCCAGTATCCGGGGCTCTTCTTTCGGCTGTGGTTGCTGTGGCCACTGATAAAGAGTGATGAAGTCTGTGCGCTGGGCTGCGCCCAAATTCTCGGCAGAGCGCCCTTCATTTCATCGACGTTTGCCACATTCACCGCCAGCCCCGATGGGGTGCGTTGTACAATTGCCACAATGGCCTCGCTTCCAAGCGATTACCGCCAATTCACCTTGCCGACCCGATCGGTTCGGCGTTTATTTGGTCTCACGAGATCAACAGTCAGGGCCGGGTTGCTTCGGCGGTTTTGAAAGGATGCTTACGATGAAGAGTTTTCTGCTCGCTGGTTGCGCGGCCATCGCGCTCGTCGGAACCTGTGGAACGGCAGCCGCCGACGGTACCGGACCTGGGAAGTTTGATGTCAAGCTGAGCGGCGACGCATACTTCACCATGGGCTATGTCGATCAGCAGGGTGACAGCGCCAACGGCACCACCCGCAATGTGGACTTTACCAACCGCTTCCGTTTGCAGGTCACGCCGACCGCGAAGGCCGACAACGGCATTGAATACGGTGCCAACCTGCGCGTCCGGGCTTACGAGCGGACGGGCGTTCTCGACACCGACCAAGCGTACCTGTTCGCGGACGGCAATTTTGGCCGGATCGAAGGGGGCGTCAATCAGGGCCCGAACAACCAGTATGGCGTGACGGCCCCCAACGGCTTTGGCACCGGCGGCGTGGTCGGCGACTGGACGGATGGCGTTTATGGTTGGCTGAACAACCAGAACACCTTCCTAGAGCCGGTGTTCGGCGGCGGTTACGACAACATCACCAACAGCAACTTTGCCACCAAGGTCAACTACTTCACCCCGCGCTTCTTCCCGCAGGATGACGACGGCACCGGCCTGATGGGCATGTTGGCCTTCACCCCGACCAACCTCAGCGTCAACACCGACGTGAATCGTCGCAACTATGTGACCACCACCTCGTCCGCGATTGAAGCCGGTGGCGATCCGACGCAGAGCGAGTGCGGCGGCACCTTCGGCAACGGACAGCCGCTTCAGGGCTGCGCCTACAACAACATCGTTGAGGCCGGTCTCCGTTACGATGGCAGCTTCGGCGGTGTGTCGGTCCAGGCGAGCTTGGGTTACGAGCACGGCGATGCCCCGACCAACCACAGCACCCGGCCTTACACCAGCTACAACGACCTGTCGGCTCTTCAAGCTGGCATTCAGCTCGGTTACGCTGGGTTCGAGATCGGCGGCAGCTACCTCAATGCCGGCAAGTCGGGCTACGCCAAGACTTCGGGCCTGTATCTGAACGACCAGAGCACCGTCACGGCGGGTATCTCCTACCAGACGGGTCCAGTCACGGTTGGCTTCAACTATGCTCACGGCGAAGATGCCGGAAACCTCTATGCCCCCGGCTCTCGCTCGGCTGACCTTTACTCGTTGGGCGCCACCTACGTCCTGGCGCCTGGCCTGACCACCTCGTTAGAGTATCTGCGGAGCGAAACCCAGAACGAAGCCGGTTACGGGATGAAGGGTCCAGGCACCGATCCGTTCGGCAACGGGACTGCTTACAGCGGCAACGCCAACCTGTTCCTGTGGAAGAACGCGATTGCGTTCTAATCTCCCCTCCAAGGATTGGGGTTGTGTCTGATGCAGGGGGAGCGAAAGCTCCCCCTGTTCTTTTTGTCTTGCCGATAGCCGGCGTGCGCCGTGTCATACCCTCGAGCCTTGATGTTGACTCATCAAGGCTGCCCTCAGACGCCGGGCGGGCGCATCCGCGCCCTTGGCTTCGCGTCCACGAGGACGCGGGGCCGCCGTCGCGGCCCGATACCGGCAGTGTGTCAGTATCAGGGCTCGCCGGTATCATAATCGGGCCTTGATGGTGACTCATCAAGGCTGCCCTCAGACGCCGGGCGGGCGCATCCGCGCCCCCTAGAGTCCACACAGTGGGGCTTCGCGTCCACGAGGACGCGGGG
>CAIXKV010000067.1 GCA_903920145.1 uncultured Rhodospirillales bacterium | reverse complement strand
AGGCTGCCCTCAGACGCCGGGCGGGCGCATCCGCGCCCTTGGCTTCGCGCGCATGGGCGCGCGGGGCCGTCGTCGCGGCCCGATACCGGCAGTGTGTCATTGTTATAGCTCGCCGGTATCAGACGCCGGGCGGGCGCATCCGCGCCCCCTAGAGTCCACACACTGGGGCTTCGCGTCCACGAGGACGCGGGGCCGCCGTCGCGGCCCGAGGACCGGCAAGCCTATTGATTGATACATCAAGGCCGCTCGGCGTCTGAGGGTAGCTTTAATGTGTCACCATTAAAGCGCGATGATATGAGATCACATCGGCTTCGTAGGCTGGTGGGCAGCTTCAAAACCTGCCAGCCGCCAACAAAACACCTTGACCACTTTTAGATGTCCTGTACAGTGCAGGCAGAAACCCTTTCAAGGTTTGTGTCAGCCGCTCCACAATCCTGACCATTACAGACTCATGACGCTCGTGCATAAATCATGGGCAAGTTGGACGCGGCCATCACGGCCAACATCTAGGGCGGCTTTTGTTTAAGTCCTGAAGGAGCCTTTATACAATGGGAAGCTTTATATTAACACCCATACTGGCGTTTTTTGGTGTTTTCGGATACGCCATGTACACTGCCGATCCAGAAGCCATCTCGATCGGTTCAATTTCGGCCTCCCAGTGGGTCGAGTATAATGGTTACAATTCCAAGACGTTAAGCGTCATGCTTCAGTCGCAATTGATGGCGGTTGAATCCGTTGTCAAGACCAAGCGCGGCCTAAAATATACCAGTGAAGATAAAGTTCGCGATAAAGCGGTTGAAGTCATGGCCGATTCTTTACAAATTGGCAAACCGATCAAAGCCATTCAGACCACTTTGGGCATGATTCCGCTGCAAGTAGGCGGCAGCGTGGTTGAAAATGGCAAAAGTATTTATCTATATCTGACCGCCTACGCTAGCAATGGTGCAGTTTATAAGGTCAAGTGCTCGATTCCTGAAAATGATAATATTGAAACCTTGATGAAAGACGGTGTTCTGGCTCTTTTAGAACAAGTAGACCCCTTCGTTGTCGCCGATTATTGGTTTCAAACTGAGAAAAAAGGAGGAGACTTCACCAATACGCGCCGCACAATTCGGGATGGACTAATCAAAGCCAATAAGAATGATGTTTCCTGGTATTATGACTTGTTAGGTCAAGTGTTTCAGGCGGAAGGCCACTATGAGCAAGCCATCCTGAATTATCAGCAAGCTCTGGCGGTGAATCCCAACCTGCACCGCCCACACGTTCACTGGGCGCAAACCTTTATCAAACTTGGCAAGTTAAAAGACGCCGAGCATCAATTGGACGTTGCCAAGTCTCTCAACCCGACCGATTCGGATATTTATCAAATCCAAGGCGCCGTCTACCAGCTCGAAGGCGAGCCGATCAAAGCCATGAATGCCTATGCTGAAGCCCTGAAGGTTAATCCGTTGGATGCCGACAGCTACCGCGATTGGGCGCTGGTGTTGCAGGCACGGGGACGGATTGATGACGCGGTCGAAGCGATGCGACGGGCGATTTATATTGATCCCAAGAATAAGTCCTTCCAAAACACCCTGAATGACATTCTGACCCGTGAAGACCAAAGCTTCAAAGATCTTGCTGAAAACGTTAAGCAGAACGAAGCTCCGAAGCCGGACTCAACTGCTAAGAAGTAATCCCCCAACCCTTTGGCCTTTCAATGGGAAATTTGACATGAAATGCCGGATTTTGACTATCATCGCGCTTTTTGCGGTTCTTCTGACGTCGGTACCAGGCCATGCTCAGATTGAACCGGCGCTTCCGTCCTGGAATTGGGACAACCCTTCGGTTGACCCCACCCCCTGGACGCCATCGGCCCTCAATGTAATCGAGATTACGGCACTGGCTCTGGCCGTCGACTTGTATTTCGGCGGTCGGGTGAGTGGGACTGCCTATCGGGCGGTGGTCGGCGCGGGCCGGGCCCTGTTCGGCGGTTCGGCGGCCCCTGCGACTCGAGCCTCTGCGACCGCTGTTGCTCCCTGATATTGATGCGCCGTGGCGCTGAACATCAGAAATCGCTTATCATCAGGCAGTGCGGCCCCTGCGGTATCGAAGAGATCGTTGGTTTGCCACCAACGGGGCCACGCTCTTTCGCCAACAGCCGAAGGAACGCCCCACATGACACTGAGATGGACTCTTCTCGCCGCCGCCGCTCTCGTCGCCGTCGGTGGAACCCCCGTTCGGGCCGATGACAGCATCAAAATTGCCATGGCTGGCCCAATCACCGGGTCCACGGCCTCTTTCGGCGAGCAGATGCGTCACGGCGCCGAACAAGCCGTCATCGATATCAATGCGGCGGGCGGTGTGCTGGGTAAAAAGCTGGAACTGCAACTCGGCGATGACGCCTGTGATCCCAAGCAGGCCGTGGCAGTCGCCAACCAGTTGGCCCGCGCTGGAGTCGGTTTTGTCGCCGGCCATTTCTGCTCCGGCTCCTCGATCCCAGCTTCGGCAGTTTATAACGAAGAGGGCATTTTACAAATCTCGCCGGGGTCAACCAATCCAAAATTAACCGAGCAAGGGTTCAAAAACGTCTTTCGGGTCTGTGGTCGGGATGATCAGCAAGGAACAGTGGCGGGAACCTATCTTGCTCATCATTATCCCAATGGTCGCATCGCTATTCTGAACGACAAGTCCGCTTATGGAAAAGGACTGGCCGATGATACCAAGCGGACGCTCAATCAAGCCGGCGTGACCGAAGCTATCAACGAGTCCTATAATGCCGGTGAGAAGGACTTCTCGGCGTTGGTTAGCAAGCTTAAGCAAGGACAAATTGAAGCGGTTTATGTCGGTGGATACTACACCGAAGCCGGATTACTCACACGCCAGATGCGGGAACAAGGTTTAAATGCCAGAGTCATCGCAGGCGATGCGCTCCTAACCAACGAATACTGGGCTATTACCGGAGCTGCCGGTGAGGGTACCATGATGACTTTCGGCCCCGATCCGCGCAACAAGCCAGAAGCCAGAGCCGTCACCGAGGAATTCCGCAAGGCCGGCTATGAACCCGAAGGCTACACTCTCTACAGCTACGCCGCTGTGCAGGTCTATGCCGAAGCGGTCAAGCGGGCGGGCAGAACCGATCTCGATCAGGTGATCAAAGAACTGCACAGCGGCTCATTCGAAACCGTCATGGGCACGCTCGGCTTTGACGCCAAAGGCGATGTCACCAGCCCGGCCTATGTCTTTTATCAATGGCATGATGGCAAGTTCAGTGAGGTTGTCGAGTAGGATTGGCAGGCTTGAACCATAAGACCGGCGAGTCATGACCATGGCATCGCCGGTCTTGGGCTGTGACGTGCAGCCGGCCCTTTGAACTCGTGACGTCCTTTGAACTCGTGACGTTTGGAGGCCCCAGCGCGTCTTGAGGGCAAGGGGGCTGTGCTTCCTTGCGGGTGCAAAGCGAAAGCCCGTCAGTGAGCCTCCGCCCAACTTTTACCAACCCCCGCTTCGGCCACCAACGGCACCCCCAACTGGGCCGCCCCTTCCATCACGCTGCGAACCACCGACGCGGTGACGTCGATCTCGGCCTCAGGCACTTCGAGCAGCAGTTCGTCATGGACCTGAAGCAGTAAGAGGGCTTGCAATCCCTTTTCCGCCAGCGCCGCTGGCAGCCGGATCATGGCGCGCTTCATAATATCGGCGGCGGTACCCTGGATGGGCGCGTTGATGGCCTGACGCTCGGCAAAACTGCGGCGGGCTGGGCTTTTGTCCTGGATGCCCTGAACATGGCACTTGCGACCGAACAGCGTGCGGACGAACCCATTAGCCCGGCAAAAGTCCTTGGTTGCTTCCATCCAGTCGCGCAGCTCGTGAAAGCGGTCGAGATAATCCTTGATGAAGACTGTAGCGTCTCCGGTTCCAATGCCGAGTTGCTTGCCCAAGCCAAAACCACTGATACCGTAAATAATACCAAAGTTTATGGCCTTAGCCTTGCGCCGTAAATCCGGCGTCATTTGCGCCAAAGGCACTCTAAAGACTTGTGATGCGGTCAAGGCATGAATGTCTTGACCCTCGCGGAAAGCCTGTTTCAAGGCTTCGATCCCGGCGATTTCGGCAACCAAACGCAATTCAATCTGAGAATAATCCACCGACAGCAGGCTTTTACCGGGGGCCGCCACAAAGGCGGTACGAATTTTGCGGCCTTCTTCGGTACGAATCGGAATGTTCTGAAGATTAGGATCGGTTGACGATAGGCGACCCGTGCTGGTGGCGGACATGGCAAAAGAGGTGTGAACCCGCCTAGTACGAGGATCGATTTGATCTTGCAGAGCATCGGTATAGGTGCTTTTCAACTTAGCCAGTTGGCGCCAATCCAGCACTCGCTGGGCGATTTCGTGCCCCTGTTCGGCCAACGGTTCCAAAGTGGCGCTGTCGGTGGACCGAGTCCCGGACTTGCCCTTGCGCCCACCGGCCAGCCCCATTTCGTCGTACAGCACCTCGGCCAGTTGCTTGGGCGAACCGACATTGAAGGCGCGACCGGCCAAACGGTGAATCTCGCCTTCCAATGCAAAGAGGCGGCCCGCAAAGTCGCGCGACAGGGCCGAGAGAACCGCCCGGTCCACACAGACCCCGGCCTGCTCCATCCCCGCCACCACCGGCACCAGAGGCCGTTCCAACGTCTCATACACCGTGACCAGCCGCTCTTCGACCAATCGCGGCTTCAACACCCGATGAAGACGGAGCGTAATATCCGCGTCTTCGGCGGCATACTGGCAAGCCCGTTCCAACGGAACCCGATCAAAAGTGATCCGGGCTTTACCCGTTCCGACCACTTCGGCAAATGTAATCGTGGTATGGCCCAGATACCGCTCTGCCAACTCATCCATGCCATGACCATGAGCACCGCCCCCCAGCACATAGCTGATCAGCATGGTGTCATCCCAGGGTGTCACGGCCACGCCGAATTGACCCAAAACTTGGAGATCGAACTTCAGATTTTGACCGACCTTCAGCACGCCCGGATCTTCCAGCAACGGCTTCAAGGCCGCTAACGCTGCATCCCGTTCGATTTGCACGGGTCGGCTGACCCCGAAATCAAAGCCGTCGGTGTGTCCCTCGGGGGCTTGGTGGCCGAGTGGAATATAACAGGCTTCACCCGGCGCCACCGCCAGCGAAACCCCGACCAACGTAGTGGTACAGGGCGTCAACGAGGTGGTCTCGGTATCGACCGCCACCACGCCCGCCTCGCGCGCCCGCGCAATCCAACCTTCCAGCGCCGCCAAATCCTGGACCAACTGGTAATGCACCGATGCGGGTGCCGCTGGAACCGGATGGGCTGGGGTTTGGGGCTCGGCCCTCACCGGAACCGCCACGGGATGAGCGACAGGCGCCCCCGGCACCACCACGCCGTCCCCATGCCCCCGGCCATGGCCGCGCAGGAATTCCAACTCGATTCGGGACACCACACTTTGGAAGCCCTGTTCCCGCAAAAAAGGAAACAGGATTTCCGGGTCGGGACGCTGGGCCCGCAACTGATCCAGCGGCACCGGCACCGGAGCATCGGCGGCCAACTGGACCAGCCGTCGTGACAATCGGGCCTGATCGGCGAAGGTGATCAAAGAATCCCGCCGCTTTGGCTGTTTGATCTCACCGGCCCGCGCCAGCAGACTTTCAAGGTCGCCATACTCGCGAATCAACTGGGCCGCCGTCTTGATGCCAATCCCAGGAACCCCCGGCACATTGTCGGTGCTGTCACCCGCCAGTGCCTGGACATCCACCACTTGAGCCGGTGGCACTCCAAATTTCTCCACCACTTCGGCGGGGCCGATGGTTCGGTATTTGAGCGGATCCAGCATCCGCACTCCGGGACCGACCAATTGCATCAGATCCTTATCCGACGACACGATGGTCACGTCCCGCCCGGCTTCGCGGGCCAGCCGAGCATAGGCCGCGATCAGGTCGTCGGCCTCGAAGCCGTCCAACTCGATAGCTGGAACATTGAATGCCCGAGTCGCCTCCCGGACCAACGCAAATTGCGGAACCAGCTCGGGCGGTGGCGCGTCACGGTTGGCTTTATAGGCCGGATAAATTTCGTTACGGAAATTGACCCGGTGGGCATCAAAGATCACCGCCACCGCTTCGGCCTTGGCCTCGGCCAACAGCCGCATCAGCATGTTGGTGAACCCCAACACCGCATTGACCGGCGTACCGTCGGCCCGCGTCAAAGGCGGCAAGCCATGAAAGGCCCGGAAAATGAAACCGGAGCCATCCACCAGATACAAGGCTTCGGGCGATGATGGGGCAGAGGCCGGAGGCGGAGGGGGGGAGGATTCGTCGATCATGGGGGGAGGATGGCGTAAATCGGGGGGGTCTGTCGAGGGCGGATGCGAAGGAAAGCGCCCCCCATCCGAACCGACCCCTGTCAATTTACAGGCGACAATCCACCATGGTCAGAGAACGCCTGATCCCGAAGCCAAGCCCTTGGTATGATCGGGCCGAAGAACTGGAGAGAGACGGGGGAAACAATGAGCGAGCGTTTGGTGATCGGCATTCCGACCTGCAATCGACCGGATAAGCTCTTGTCCTGCCTGGAGTCGGTGCGTCGCACCTATGACGGTAACGCCGAGATACTGGTGGTCGACAGCGGCACACTCGGCCTGCCCCCCCAACGATTCGAAGACTTCAACGCCCGTGTGATTCGCATCGCCCCCATCATTGGCCCCGCCGCCGCCCGCGCTCTGATCACCCGCGAAACCGATCACGAGCTGATTCTTTTTCTGGATGACGATCTGGTCGCCCGCTCTGGCGCCATCGCGGCCCTGGTCAACTTCATCACCAGTCACCCCGGCGTCCAAATCGCCAGCGGCCATTGGCTTCACGACGGTCACCCAAGCGAACTGGGCCAGTTCATCGAATTCGGCGTCTCTGATCAAGGCATTACCGCCTTCAAACGCTTTATCCGTCCCGACGAGGCTCTGGCGTCCCGCATGCAGGCGGTCTGCTGCGATATCCCCTTGGCGTCCCTGGTGATGCGGCGGGAAGCGACAAAGCGGGTTAATTTTGACGGACGCTATAAATTCTTCTACGAGATGTTCGACTTTGGCATGCAATGCAAAACCCAGGGCATCGCAGCATTCGCAGTGATCGGTGCTTTATTCGATCATAATCCGGGAGGATACCAGGGGCCAAGCTTGCGGGATGATCGGACTCCCGGTGATCTGGAGTCCTTCATCGCAAAATGGAATGTCACCCCCATCGGCCCGTTACGCGGTCCCTAAAACCCTGAATCATCCGGCGGCGGTCGGGTATTGGCGGGGGTGTGGCGGATAATGGCGCTGAAGCCGAACAGCAGCAGCAACACCCCCATAATGATCTCAACCGCCGTGACAAAGCGCGCCAACCCACTGACGGGTTGAATATCGCCATAACCAACCGTGCTGAGTGTCACCACCGAGAAATACAGGCATTCGGCGAAGCTCAGGGGCCGCCCGACACCGCTCGCAAGAAAATCGGGGCCAGGCGATAACCGCTCGATGATTGAATAAAGCGCCGCGAAGATGATCACCAACAGTGAATAAAAGGTCAAAAAGGCAAAGGCCGGCATGACCAACCGCGCTGCCTGCTGGAAAAATCCTTCAAACAACAGACCGACATCCAGCAAAAAAATCGCAATGTCGCGACTGACAAAGAAGACAATCAGCGCCACAACCATCATATAGGCAACGAACGGGATCTGCGGCAAAGGCCCCCCCAGACCACCACCAGGCAAGGCAAAAGTTAATGCCACCATCCCGGCCATAGGCATCAGCCACAGGAACATCTCGCCGAAATGGGAATCATGGCGCAGGCGACGCGACACGACAATATGCCGCACACTGCGGGCGCGAATGCAGGCCCCACCGAGAAAAGCTAGCAACGGCAGAATAAATCCCAAAGCCCGCTCGCGCTGGCTGACCATCTCGAAATTGCTTTCCACGATCACCGTGAAAATACAGGCATAGATACCGATAAAATTAACCAAGGATAAAGTGAAGAATCGGCTGCCCGGAAAAACCCGATGGAACACCGCCACCACAAAAATCACTGAACCCAACAGCACAAAAGCCAGCGTCCCGGCCACCGCTTTGATCGACAGCGCAATAATGCTGAGAAGAAATGCCGTGAAAACGACTCCGCCGATCCACCCTCTTTGGCTCGGACGATGCCGATGCTCGACCGGATGAAGGGGCGAGGCGGGAAGCTGGGGGATTGGGGGAAGGTGATGCTCCATGAGCTGTCCCGTCCGGGCTTGGGAAAAAAGTCGCTACGATGATAGCAGAATCAAGGGAGTCGTACCATCAAGCCTTGATGTCGATACATCAAGCCTGCCCCAGACGCCGGGCGGGCCCACGCCTTGGCACCGCAAAATATTTGACATTCCCGCACCGCCATGCACCCTGTTTCAAGGGAAATGGACCCGCGCCGCCTGATCCTCCGGGCTGTGCCCCCGGTCGGTCCGCGATCGAGACTTGGAATGACCATGGATCACCTTAAGCCCGTGCAGTGGACCGATGCCCTGAGCGTCGGCGTTAAGCTGATCGACAACGAGCATATGCTCTTGTTCAGCATCTACAATGATTTGGTCGCAGCCCTACGGACAGATCAACCGCTCATGCTGGCCAAGCGGGCGGTTGAAGACCTTGCTGGTTATGCAACTTTCCATTTTGCACATGAAGAAGAGTTGATGAAGGCGTTCAGCTATCCAGAGTTCGATGCTCATTTGCGAGAGCACGAGAAGCTGATTGGCCGCCTGATGGAAATCGACCAAAATCTTGGTCGCAATAAGGCCAATATCACCAACGTCGTCGAATTCGCCAACGCCCTGGTCGGCGGTCATGTGATGCGGGCCGATGTAAAACTGGCCGGCTTTCTTAAGACCCGGATGCCCAACGGCTATCAGCCGTTTGATGTTACCCTTGATGATGGCCACGGATCGGCCTCTTAACCTCACGCACAAGACGCGACAGGTTCAAAAAGCCGACGGGCCCTTTGCAGGTGTGGGCAGAGCCCACAAAGAAGCCCTATCCTGGCGCCCATGGGAGAGGATGATCAGGCCTTAACCCCCGCTCCTGGAGCGCGGGGGGCTGTGGGATCCAGCGGCCAACGTGGACGGGGCGCAAAATCTAACCGATCCTGTTCACCCAACCGCAGCCGTTCGATGCCGGCCCAGGCGATCATGGCCGCGTTGTCGGTGCAGAGCGCCAAAGGCGGGGCCTCGAACCGCCAGCCGGCCCGCTGCGCCAGAGCTTCAAGCCGGGTCCGGATACACTGGTTGGCGGCAACGCCTCCGGCCACCACCAACGTCCGGCATTGGGGCGCGGCGATGCGGGCCAACGCCAAGGCTCGTCCGGTGCGATCCACCAGGGCGTCAGCCACCGCTTCCTGGAACCCGGCAGCCAGATCAGCGGCATCGATCGCCGAAAGCGGTTGCGGGCATCCAGCGGCACACCGGCCAAGAGCCGTCTTCAACCCAGAAAAAGAAAAATCACAGCCGGGCCTGCCGACCATCGGTCTCGGCAACGCGAAACGCTCCGGCGCCACCGCCGCCCGCGCCGCCCGTTCCAGCGCCGGCCCGCCCGGATAACCCAGCCCCAACAGCTTGGCCGCCTTGTCAAAAGCCTCCCCCACAGCGTCGTCGATAGTGGTTCCGAGTCGACGATACTGTCCAACCCGTTCCACCAACAGCAATTGACAATGGCCGCCAGAAACCAGAAGCAATAGATAAGGCCATTCAATGTCACTGGTGAGCCGAACGCTCAAAGCGTGCCCTTCCAGGTGATTGATGGCCAAAAACGGCAAGCCGCGCGCCAAAGCAATCGCCTTAGCGGTCATCACACCGACAATGACACCACCAATCAATCCCGGCCCGCCGGTTGCCGCCACACCTGATAGCCCGCTGAAGTTGACTTGCGCGCACGCCAGAGCTTCGGATATCAGGCGATCCAAATGGTCCAAATGGGCACGGGCTGCAATCTCCGGGACCACACCGCCATAGGGCGCGTGGTCAGCAATCTGAGAGAGAATAACATTTGACAGAATCTTTTTATTTTCACTAACTATTGCGGCGCTTGTTTCATCGCAACTTGATTCAATGCCCAAAACAATCATGTGGTTACCCCCACCCCAAAGCCGCTGCAAACCCCATCCCGCTTGGTCTTGTTGCCAAAATACGCCAAGCCCCGGATCAACAAACCAATAACTGATTGTTTTTTCAAGAATTCCTTTACATTTTACCGGGATTGCTTTTGCCTTTGGCTCTGGCGCCTCCGTACCGAAACAATCCACTGATCAGGAGGTTGTGTGGTTAGGAGTGACGTCGGCTATATCTTGTGCTAGTTACGCGCTGAGTTGGTCTCGAAGATGTCACACTGCCATTCGAGGCCGGGGAATCAAGGTGATAGCGGAGGACCGATTACAATGGCCATCGGGCACAACACGACCGCAGGATCGCAGGTCGGGAAGCGCACGACGGCGTCACGGCGCTCGGAACGAGCCAGGTTTGCCGAGGACGATATCGTGCGAACCTTCGATCCGGTCCGGTTGGCGGCGGGGCGGGCACTGGCCGCCAAAGGCGCCGTCTCGACTGAAAACGCACTCCGCACGCCACACATGCAGGTGGTAGTTACCGATGGAACTTTGCGGCGCGGCGTTACGTTAGAGGTTGTGGAGAAAAAGGACTCTTCGCTGCTGAACGTTACCTGCTCCTGCCGCATCTCCGCCTGCGTTCACGGGGCGGCGGCGGCGGTAGCGTTACTCGAACGTTATCCAGCGTTGCGACGACCGAACCAAAGCTCCTTCATGGATCGGTTGGCGCCGCCGGTGGACGCTCCGACGGAACAGCGCCGAATCATTTACGGCCTCGAAACTTCCGAACGAAACGACACATTCTATGTGACGGTGGCCACCGAAGTGACCGACCGGAACAGCCGCCGGATCGAGGGCAGCTCGCCCAAGCGCGCGGCTGTCGCAGCTCCTATCGGCCCGACCGGCGATCCCGACCGGGCGGTGTGTCGGTTGCTGGGGCTCACCAGTCTTCCTCTGGTGGTGGTTCCCCTCAACGACGACGAAGCCGTGGAAGAGCTGATTACGGCGTTGTTGGAAACCGGGCGCTCTCGTTGGGGATTGAACGGCCCCGGACTGGTGCGCGGCCCCTCCCGGCGCTTCCTGTTGGAAACCAACCCCCGCACCGACGCCCGTAAGTTCCTGAATCGTCCGGCTAAAACCCGCATTATCGGTTCCGACCCTGCTTGGTACGTCAGCGAAGCCACCGGCCATATCGGCCAAGCCATCATCGACGAAGTCACGGCTCAAAGTTTTGTTCCAGCCCCGCCGCCGATCCGGCCCCGCAGCCGGTGCGACGGCACGCCGACCGTGGTCGAGCGGCAGCCGATTCCGGTGCTGAAGGCTGCAACCGGCGATGTGGCGTCGGTCGACGGAACCGACACTCTGATCTTGTATTTCGACTACGGCGGAAAACTGGTCCGCGAAGATGATACCGGACAAATCGTCCGTATCGAAGGGGACAGCGGCCCCATATTCGTTCGGCGGGACCGACGGCTTGAGGAATCCGCAGCGGCGGCCCTGCGCGTGATGGGCCTGACCGCCGTCCGCATCACCACCACCACACGGGCTCTTGGCGGTCGCGGCTATGCTTTTCGCGGTCGCAACCCCAAAGAAAACTGGCAATGGATGGTGGTCAGCGGCGCCGAAGAGTTGCGGCGACACGGTTGGACTGTGGAATTGGGCGAAACCTGCCCCTATCGCATCATTGAAATCAATGATGATTGGGATGTCGACGTGGTGGAGGCCGGCAACGGTTGGTTCTCCCTGGATGTCGGCATCGAAATTGAAGGGCGACGGGTTCCGTTGCTGCCGATTCTGATTGGGATCATTGATCGGGGCGGAATGGCGGCGGCACTGGCTGCTGACGGCAAGGTCCGAGCCATGCTCGACGATGGCCGCATCCTGGCGCTACCAGCCGAACGGGTGGCCAAGTTCCTGACCACTCTTGAAGAAATGATGCAAAATGGCCGGCTCGGCAAAGACGGCCATTTGACCCTGCCCTCCGCAGACGTGCCCACCCTGGTGGACCTGGAAGCCATCGTCGGCACCCGTTGGCACGGCGGCGACCGCTTGCGCGACCTTGGCCGGCGGCTGCGCTCGGTCAACACCCCGGTTCGAGTCGAACCGCCGCCCAGTTTCCGCGCTTCGCTTCGCCCTTACCAACGCGACGGTCTAGACTGGCTGCAATTCCTGCGGGCCAATGACATGGGCGGCATCTTGGCCGACGATATGGGCCTTGGTAAGACCGCCCAAACCTTGGCTCATATCGCTGTCGAGCGCCAGCAAGGCCGGTTAGAACAGCCATGTCTGATTGTCGTTCCGACCAGCTTGGTGCCGAATTGGGTTGCCGAGGCCGGACGTTTTACGCCAGATTTGCGAGTTCTGGTGTTTCACGGGCTTGACCGCCATGGCCGCCGCGCTGAAGTGGCGCGAACCGACTTGGTCGTCACCACTTACGCTATCCTTGCGCGTGATGTTGAGTTTCTGGCATCCATCGATTTTCATATGGTGGTGTTGGATGAAGCCCAGGCGATTAAAAACCCCCTGGCCAAATCAACCCGCGCAGCCTGCAAACTCAAGGCTCGCCACCGCCTTTGCTTGTCTGGCACGCCCATAGAAAATCATTTAGGCGAAGTTTGGTCACAATTCGCGTTTTTAATGCCGGGTGTTCTGGGAGACCATAAAAGCTTCACAGCGCGCTATCGAACCCCTATCGAAAAGCGTGGAGATGACGAGAAACGTCATCAATTGGCTAAAAGACTCCGCCCCTTTGTGTTACGGCGGACTAAGGCGGCGGTCGCCACAGACTTGCCACCTAAGACGGAAATTATTCATCGGGTCGAGCTGGCCTCGGATCAGCGGGATCTTTACGAGACCATCAGGCTCTCCATGCACCAAAAAGTTCGGGATGAAATTGCCCGAATCGGCTTGGCCCGGAGTAAAATTCTGATTCTCGACGCCCTGCTGAAATTACGGCAGGCCTGTTGCGACCCTAGACTGGTTAAACTCGAGTCGGCACGACGGGTTACCGGCAGTGGTAAGCTAGAGTTGCTGATCAATATGATTCCCAATATGATTGAGGAAGGCCGACGTATCCTGCTATTTTCCCAGTTTACGTCTATGCTCGATCTGATCAAGCAAGCGTTAGTTCCGACGGGAATTACCTATGTTGAGTTGCGAGGTGATACCGCCGATCGGGCAACCCCCGTCAATCGTTTCCAAGCCGGCGAAGTTCCATTGTTCTTGATCAGCCTCAAGGCTGGTGGCCGGGGGATCAATCTTACTGCCGCAGATACCGTGATTCACTACGATCCATGGTGGAATCCGGCAGTCGAAAATCAGGCTACCGACCGCGCTCACCGGATCGGACAGGTCAAGCCGGTATTTGTTTACAAGCTCATCTCTTCAGGCACCGTTGAAGAACGTATCCTTGAACTTCAGGATCGCAAGGGTTCCTTGGCCGACGCCATGCTTGACGAAGGATCTTGGACCGGATCCCTGACCGCCGATGATCTTGACTTCCTCTTCGACGTCAACGGCCCCTGACCACGATATTCCTTTCAATAGCTACGGTTGAAAGCATCAGGGAACCCTGATAACCAAGGTGACGGCGGCGGGCTGTCAAGGTCTCGGGCCGCCCTTGTCGCGTGGGCGACAGGCGTGGTTGACAGCCGGAAAAACATTTATCATTAGTTGTTTAATTGCCAAATCGTTACCAACAAAAAGGATGGGAAGTCGATGGCTGTGGTTTCCAAGGCGATTTCCATCGCCGATCGGGTTGCTTATCTGAAAATTGACGAGTCAACCAAGACGGCTTTACGAGAATTCAATCAGGTTCTTACCCCTAAGATTGATAAAATTCTTGATGAGTTCTATTCTTATTTGCGAGCGTCTCCGGCCACGGCGAGCTTGCTTGGCAGCCCCGAACGCACGGCGCGGGCGCGAGCGCAACAAAAGCAACATTGGCTGCGGAATGTCTTCACCGGCACCTTCGATGATGCCTACATGGCCCAAGTTCGGACCATCGGGGAAACCCACCAGCGCATCGGCTTGGAGCCCCGTTGGTATCTCGGTGCCTATTGCTTTACGCTCAATCGGTTGATTGATCTGGCAGCCGTCCATTACCGCCGCAAACCCGAACGATTGAGTGAAGTCCTTCAGGCTATCAACAAGGCTGTGTTCCTAGATATGGACTTAGCCACGTCGGTTTATGTTGATATTAATACGCAGTCGCTGATTCAGCGTGAGCTGGGGGCCACGGCAACCTCTTTTGAGCGCGATGTCCGCACCGTGGTTCAGACGGTGGCGTCAGCGGCTGGCCAGTTGGAAAGCTCGGCCCGGCGCATGGCGTCGTCTTCCGACGAAACCAGCCGGCAAGCCACTATGGTTGCTTCGGCAGCCGAAGAAGCCACCGTCAATATCCAAACCGTCGCGGCTGCCGCCGAAGAGCTGTCCTCGTCGATTTCCGAGATCAGCCGACAGGTTGCCCAATCTGCTGGCATCGCCAATTCTGCTCAAGAAGAAGCCGGTCGCACCAACCAGAAGGTCCAGGGCCTAGCGGATGCCGCCAAGCGAATCGGCCAAGTGGTCAAGTTGATCAACGATATTGCTAGCCAAACCAATCTGTTGGCACTGAATGCCACCATTGAGGCCGCACGAGCGGGCGAAGCCGGTCGCGGATTTGCAGTGGTCGCGGGCGAGGTTAAGAATCTCGCCGGACAAACCGCCAAAGCGACGGAGGAAATTGACGCCCAGATCAGCGCTGTCCAGGCCGCAACCAACGAAGCCGTCACAGCCATCAAAGGAATCTCTGGGACCATCGACCAGATCAACGCCATCGCTTCGTCCATTGCCGCCGCTGTCGAACAGCAGGGTTCGGCCACCGCCGAAATTGCCCGCAATGTTCAGCAGGCTTCCGTCGGAACGCGAGAGGTGACAACCACCATCGTTCGGGTCAACCAGTCCGCCGAAGCCAATCACCGGGAAGCGGAAACAGTCCTCCGCGCGACCTCCGACCTTTCAACCCAGGCCCAGAATCTCTCAACCGGCGTTGATCAGTTCCTGTCACGCATTCGCGGCTAACCCTTTGGGGCCGAATCGATCCGAGACCATCGGGGACCAACCTCCCTATGGCATCGGATCGGGTCGGCTCGAAGAGGCCCTAGCGCACCCAATGATTTTTCTTTTTCTATGAAAAACAACAGTCATACTCTCTAGTCGATCTTAAAATTCAAGTCATATAATGCACCCCATGACTTTGACATAGATTAAAAATCAAGATACGCGGATTAGAAATGGTTTTGAAGGATCAAGTTTCCCATCCTGAGTGAAGCCGGTTTCACCTCGACGGGCCCACCACTCCCTGGACCTGTCACCATTTAGGTGTCGATACTCTTCTTTATTTTCCGTAGGATAGACGATCACCCCCTGATCGGCTCCCTCGATTCCGATGGTTGATCCGCCCCAAAGAGGGCGACTCGGGTTGGTCGTTGATCGACGTCACAGGCAAATCCGGCGTCTGTCTGAAGGGACTATCCACGCTTTAACAACACGAAAAGCCTGGACGAATACCAATCAGTGCTTTCCCGGACTTCAGAACCCGCCGATACCCCCTTGACACCGCCGCGCCCCCCCCCTAAGGTCACCGCCGGCTTGGGCATTTGCTGATGCCAAAGCGGAATGACTAAGCGAACGCGGTGTTCGTGGTGGTTTTGGTCGGGCGCCGACGGATCTGTTTTGAGCAACGTGTTTGTGGCTCTCGCCGTTACTGAAGCTTGGTGATCGGGCATCTTCGGCGCCCTTTAGGGGATCTTTCGCCGGATGTCTGGTCGCACTTGCCGTCACCATGTTTCGTGTTGCCAACGCCGCTGTTGCCAACGATAACTGTTCAGAGTTTAACTGGAGGAAGTTGTAAGATGGATCCCGAGACCGTCAAGGCGCTTACGCACACGCTCCTGGATATTAGCCACAATCTTCGGTATGTCGGCGCTGGCGCGGCCATCGCGGCGCTGGGTGGCGTGGGTACCGGTATCGGTATCGTGTTCGCGTCGTTCATTATGTCCTTTGCCCGTCAACCGGCCATGGAAAAGCGGTTGCTGCCGGTGACTTGGCTCGCCTTCGCGCTCGCCGAAGCGATGGGCCTGTTCGCGCTGTTGATCGCGTTCATCTTCATCTTCACCTGAGCGTCAGTACCGTCGGCGTTCAGCCAGGGTCCGGTTTCCTGACGCATGTTCTGGATCGCCGTTGCCTTTTTCAGGTTGCCCGTCCCGTTCCGGTGGTTTTGGCCGGGCGGGAGGGTGCCGGGCAGCGGTTCGAATCGGAGGGATGCTCGAGAGCCGGAACTCGGGCGGTGAGCGTTCGACCGGGGAGAGTCAAGCTCCAGGGAAGATTTAGCCTATGAATGATCGACCTCCCGTATCCCTGTCTGAGTTGGATGCGCGGCTTTCTGCTTATCGCAAGCAACAAGCCGAGGAGGAGGCTAGGCGGGTTCATCATCGGTTTTTGGTGCCTCGCTCGACCCTCGACCTGGCTTCTCGGGTCCTCAATGACCTGATCGCCGCCGTTCTTATCGCTATCGCCTTTGGGGTGACCATCGACAGCGTTTTCGATTCCTGGCCTTGGGGCATCGTCAGCATGTTCGTGCTGGGAGGAGCTGCCGCGATCCGTAACGTCTACCAAACCGCCAGCCGTATGGCGAATGACGATTCTGAGCGACCTCCTCAATCAGAGGCTCCGCCGAATCAAGAAACCGTCACGCCTTCGGCGCCAACCACCAAGAAAAGAGGCTAGCCGTGGATCCGCTTCATCAATTTAAAATTTATTCTCTCATTCCCATCGACATCAGCGGCGGCAACGTCTCTTTTACTAACTCCGCCTTTTACATGCTGCTGTCGGTCGTTATCGCCATGGCGCTGATCGTCGGCGGCATGCGGCGGCGTTTACTGGTTCCCAGCCGTTTACAGTCTGTGGCCGAAATGGCCTATGAATTCGTTGCCGGGATGGTCAACAGCAATGCCGGTCCCGAAGGGCGACCCTTCATCCCCTTTGTCTTTGCCCTGTTTCTGTTTTTATTGCTTGGCAACCTGATCGGGATGATCCCATACACCTTTACCTTCACCTCTCACTTGATCGTGACGGCGACTCTGGCGATGGTCGTGTTCGTGATGGTGACGTTGCTGGGTTTCATCAAACACGGCTTCCACTTCTTCTCCAAGTTCGTGCCCAAGGGCGTGCCTGCGGTGTTGATGCCGTTGATGATCCCGCTGGAGATCATCTCTTATTTCATCCGTCCGGTCAGTCTCTCGGTTCGTCTTTTCGCCAACATCATGGCCGGTCACACCATGTTGAAGGTGTTCGCGGGCTTCATCGTGATGCTGGCCAGCGCCTTCGGGGCGGTCGGCTATTTCGTTGGCTTGGCACCGTTAGCCCTGGTGGTGGTGCTGGTGGGCTTTGAGTTCTTCGTGGCCGCTATCCAAGCCTATGTGTTTGTGCTGCTGACCGTGATCTACATCCAGGACTCGCTGGAGCTGCACTAGATCCGATTGTCGAAAGGCCGGCGCCTTGCGGGTGCGGTGAACGGGATTTCGGGCGTAAACCGTCCGAAGACCGGGGCCAGCATCCAAGGCGCCAGTCTTGGGAAAGCCATTCAGACGACTCCGAGAGGATTGGTTATGATGAAGTTGGTCACGGCAGCGCGGCTGCGCTGGGTGCTCCTGCTGGCGCTGATGGTCGCGGCAGGCGTTGTGGGCGGAGATCACGCGGCTTTTGCCGAAGAAGCCGGCTCCCCCGGCCTGCCCCAGTTTGATTCCACGTTTTTTCTGACCCAGCTCTTCTGGCTGGTTGTGATTTTCGGCACCTTCTACATCCTGGTCCAGGGGGTGGCGATTCCGGCGGTGGTTCGGGTGTTGGAAACCCGCGATGGCAAAATTGCCAACGATATCACTCGGGCCGAAGAAAAGCGCAACGAGGCTGCGGCCATTGCTGCGATGATCGAGGACAAGCTGGTTCATGCCCGTGACCATGCCCGCACGATCATCTCGCTGGCGAATCGTGAAGCTGAAGGCGTTGCGGCAGCTCGGCTTGGCATGTTTGACGCCAAAATCGCCGGCCAAGTTCGGGATGCCGAACGCCGCATTGGTCATGCCCGAGAGACGGCCCTGAAGGATCTGCCCGCTTTGGCTGGGGCATTGGTTGAAGAGGTGGTGGGCCGGCTGGGTGAATGCAGCACCAGCTCCTCGCAAGTCTCGGCAGCCATCACAGCCACTTTGAACGAACGCAGCTAACCTCTGTCCACGGCCTATGGCGACCGAGGGCTTCCTGCCCCTGGCCGCTGTGGGTGGGCCGTCGTTGGCGAACTTATACTGGCGAGCCATGACAATTCGCCAGTATGGGCCGCGACTGCGGCCCTGCGTCCTCGTAGACGCTAAACGAAGGGCGCGGAAACGAAGGGCGCGGACGCGCCCGCCTGGCGTCCGAGAGCAGCTTTACTGTGTCAACACTAAAGCTCGATGGTATTACACGTTACGGCCGCCAGAATACCGAGTGCATGCCCCGGCCTGACATGCATGCCGCAGGGACGCAGAAGGCCGCGACCTCAGGCGGGCCTGTGCCGGTGCCCTGGTTCACTGATTCTCAAGCCCGCGCCATCGGGATTCTCAAAGAGGCCGCCTTGCTCCCTTTGGTTCGCGCCTGTTTCAGCGCCACTTGGGCGCGGCCCATGGCCTGTAGGGCATCCATCACCGACCCAATAGCATCGTGAACTTCGTCCCGGCACCGCGAGCCAAGGCCCGGTGCATCGAACAATAACCCCTCAAGATCAGCAACCACATGTTGGAGTCTTTCTCCCGCTTGGGCCAACTGCTGCTCTGACCTGGAATTTCCAAGGCTGCTCTCGCACACATCCAACGGGATCGGTCGACCGAAATCATCATCGATATCGTCAAGCGACGGCGTGTGTCTGTCGGCAACCGAATCAATCGCGGGGTGTAAGTACTTTAACTTTCCACGCAGCATTTCTGTGCCCCCCAATGGTATATTGGCCCTTTTGTTGGGGCCCTTTGCGCGTTCAACGAACAGCTCCGCCCTCTCTGGCTCTATCCGGCGATGACCGCCGATCTCGCGAGCCACGCAGCCCCCCGAACACCCCCATCCGCCCCATATCGGGCGCGAACCAAACGGGTCCGAGGCTCTGCGACCAACGCCCATCCACGCCACAATCGAGAAACGCTCTCCAACAAACCGGGCAAATCGGACAACCCACCCCCCAACACCACAGCGTCAGGATCCAGCAAGTTGATGACAGAAGCTAGAGCCCTTGCAAGCGCACTAAAGTATAAGTGGAGAGCATCCTCGGCTTTTTGATTATTATGCCTAAAAGCTTCGGCAATATCGATCGCGGAATGGGCTTCTCCGCCGAGTCGTCGATAGATACCGAGTAAACCACTTCCCCCGAGTACGGTTTCAAGACACCCAATCCGACCACAAGGACAAGGCAAAGGGGAACCATCCTCCACCATTCTCCATGGCAATGGTGTATGCCCCCATTCTCCAGCGATCCCGTGGGCACCAGCCAAGCACCGCCCTTTGACCACGATCCCCGCACCGACTCCGGTTCCCAAGACCACTCCGAACACCACCTCAGCGCCCATGCCCGCTCCCTCCAGCGCCTCCGCCAAGGCAAAACAGTTGGCGTCATTAGCCATGGGCACGAATCGTCCGAGCTTGACACTCAGATCCTGTGCGAAGGGTCGCCCGGTCAACCAGGGTAGGTTGACCGCCTGCACCCTCCCCGCCTCGGAATCGATCACGCCGGGCAACCCCAACCCCACCGGCAGGCCCTGTTGGCCCAATTCGTCTTCCAACGCCTGCACCACCGCCGCCAACGCTGCCAAGGTCTCGGAATAGCCAATGGGAGTGACCAGGCGACGACGCGCCAGTGCCCGACCATCCTCGGCGATGGCCAACGCTGATATCTTGGTTCCCCCCAGATCGATACCGATGTACATTCCCCGCTCCTATGCCGCTCGCCCGGACAATAACGCGGGGCGTCCCGCCGGAGAACATCGTTGGCCTCGGACACCGACCGGGAGTATAGGAACCGCCAACACTCCAGGACCATCCGACTGGCCGAGGTCATGATCAGCATCAGTCACCGTATTGCCGAAGAGCTGGGCGCCAGGGAAGCCCAGACCGACGCCGCTATTCGCCTCCTCGACGAAGGCGCCACCGTGCCCTTCATCGCGCGCTACCGTAAGGAAGCAACCGGCGGACTGGACGATACCCAGTTGCGACAACTCTCCGAACGCTTGGTTTATCTGCGCGAATTGGAAGAACGCCGCGCGGTCATCGTCCAAAGCATCACCGAACAGGGGAAGTTGACCGAAGACTTGGCCCGCGATATCGCGTTGGCAGAGACTAAGGTTCGGCTGGAAGACCTGTATTTGCCTTACCGGCCCCGGCGCCGAACCAAGGCTCAACTGGCCCGCGAGGCCGGATTGGAGCCGCTGGCGGATCGATTGCTGGCGGATCCCAGCCTGACTCCCGAAACCGAGGCCGAAGCATTCGTCGACGCCGAGAAGAGCGTGGCCGACGTCAAAGCCGCTTTGGAGGGCGCTCGGCATATCCTGGTCGAGCGTTTCGCCGAAGATGCCGAGCTGGTTGGCCGCCTCCGCCGCCATGCGGCGGACAATGGGCGGGTCGTGGCGACGGTGATCCCGGAGAAACGGGAAGAAGGCACGAAATTCTCGGACTATTTCGATTTCTCCGAAGCGTTGTCGGCGGTTCCGTCACATCGGGCGCTGGCCCTCTTCCGAGGACGCGGGTCAGGCATTCTGGATCTGCGCCTGGAAGTCGCCCCCCCCGATCAAACGCCCCACCCCTGCGAATCCATCATCGCCGGTCATCGGGGATTGGTCGATCAAGGCCGGGCTGCCGACCGCTGGCTGGCCGATACGGTGCGCTGGACCTGGAAGCTCAAGATCGGGCCGCATTTGGAAACCGAATTGATGGGCGAGTTGCGGGGACGGGCCGAGGACGAAGCCATTAAGGTCTTTGCCCGCAATCTCCACGACCTGCTGCTAGCGGCTCCCGCTGGCCCGCGCGCGGTGATCGGGCTTGATCCTGGCATCCGCACCGGCGTCAAGGTGGCCGTGGTGGACCGTACTGGCAAGCTGCTGGACACCACCACCATCTACCCTCACCAGCCCCGCAACGACTGGGAAGGCTCTCTGGCGGTGCTGGCGGCCCTCGTCATTCGTCACCAGCCCGAATTGATCAGCATCGGCAACGGCACAGCCTCCCGCGAAACCGACCGCTTGGTTGCCGATCTGCTCAAGCGTCATCCCGAACTCAAACTGACTCGGGCGATGGTCTCCGAAGCGGGCGCTTCGGTCTACTCGGCATCCGAGGTCGCGGCCTTGGAATTTCCTCAACTGGACGTCTCGTTGCGCGGAGCGGTCTCGATCGCACGCCGGCTTCAAGACCCGCTGGCCGAACTGGTCAAGATCGAACCCAAGTCCATCGGAGTCGGTCAGTATCAGCACGACGTGAGCGCCCAGAAATTGGCCCGCGCCCTCGATGCGGTGGTGGAGGATTGCGTTAACGCGGTCGGCGTCGACCTCAACACCGCTTCGGTCCCGCTGCTGGCTCGGGTTTCTGGACTTTCGGAAACCGTGGCCCGCAACATCGTCGAATACCGCGACGGTCGGGGCGCCTTTCGCACCCGCACCGAATTGCTGGAGGTGCCGCGACTCGGAGCCAAAACCTTTGAACTGGCCGCCGGGTTCCTACGCATCCAGGGCGGGGATACCCCCTTGGACAGCTCGGCGGTCCACCCCGAAGCCTATCCGGTGGTGGAACGGCTGCTGGCCAAGACGGGCCGTGACCTGGATCATGTGATCGGGGACGCCGCCTTCCTACGCAGCCTCGACCCCGATGACTTCACCGACGATCGCTTTGGCCGTCCGACCGTGGTCGACATTCTGGCAGAACTGGAAAAGCCGGGTCGCGACCCTCGCCCCGAATTCAAAACAGCCGTGTTCCAAGACGGCATCGAGGCCCTGAAAGATCTAAAGCCGGGCATGTCGCTGGAAGGCGTCGTGACCAACGTGACGGCGTTTGGTGCCTTTGTGGATGTTGGTGTTCACCAGGACGGCCTTGTTCACATCTCTCAACTGGCCGATCGTTTCGTCAAGGATCCCCACACCGTGGTCAAGGCCGGCGATATCGTGCGGGTCAAGGTGATGGAGGTGGATATTCCGCGCAAGCGGATCGCCCTGACCATGCGGACCGACGAGCCGGCCGTGCGCCCCGCCGAACATCGCCGACCGGAGACCCGGCCCACCGAAGCCCGGCCAGACCATCGGTCGGGACCGGAAAACCGCTCGGGGAACACACGGTCGGGAGAGGCTCGGCAAGACACCCGCGATCGGTCGCCTGGTCGGTCGCTGGCGCCCGCTGCGGGTCGTAGCAATAGGACTCCGGCCACCGTCAAACCGGCGGCGACGGCGAAACCGGCGGCCTCTCCGCGCGTGTCCTCACCACCGCCGCTTCCTGGTGATAATGCCTTCGCCGAAGCCTTTGCCCGCGCACGGGATGCGAAGGCCAAGCGGTAAAGCAAGGCGGGGAGAGGGGCGATTTCGCCCGCTCTCCCCGCCTTTTTCGTTTTGCCTGACTCTAGCCCAGAGGCGCCAGGATAGCGCCGGTTCCTTGGCCTCAAGGCGTTATGGGAGAACCGTCAACCGGCGAGCCCTGATACTGACACATCGCCGGTATTACACGTTCGAAGGGCCAACCGGCCCTTTACAGATGTGGGCAGAACCCACGAAAAGCCCCATCCAGGGGCCTTTGACCGCTGGGACGTCAGGCAAGCCCTTCCAAAAACCCTAAGGACGGAACAAAGAAACTCGCCCCCGTGACCGCTCGGCTAAAATCCAGTAGGCGGTCATGGTGCCCGTTCTCATCGCCCAGGATCATCCGAGCCAACATCTTGCGGAAGGGCGCTGGACTGGCCCCATAGGCGATAAAGTAAAGGCCGTGTTCGGAGGTCGTACCATAGGGCAAACTATGGCGAACGATTTCCAACTCTTTACCGTCTTCTTCGATGACCACACGAGCGATATGGGCTGAAGGCGCCTTCACGTCATCTCCCAACTCCAAATCATCCGACTTGGTCCGCCCAACAGCCGCCTCTTGCTCGACCACCGCCAACCGCTCCCACCGTCGCAAATCATGCACATAACGCTGAACATCGACATAGCTGCCACCAGCAAAGTCGGCATCCTCGTCCCCGACCAAAGCCACCGCTGCCCGCTCTTCACCCTTGGGATTTTCGGTGCCGTCGACAAAGCCAATCAGATCGCGATCCTGGAACCTACGGAATCCGTGGATTTCCTCAACCAGATCAACGGCACCCTGCAACCGCTCCATCACCTCCCGCGCTAAAGCGAAATTGGCGTCGTGGCGGGATGAGTGGATGTGAATCAACAGATCGGCAGCCGTGGCTGGCGCCAATCGCGGCCCATCGGCCAAGGCTTCGAACGGCACCAAGGCCTTTGGCTGCGACAACCCGAACAGCCTCGACCAAACCGCCGCCCCGAATCCGATAGCGCTGACCAGCGTCGGTTCACCAAGTTGCTCTGCAACTGTGGCGGTCAGCGCTGGCAGAGCGGCTGCCACCCGCCGAACCGTTGGCCCGGCCTCCTGGTTATCCACCAGGGTCAAAGTTAAAAAGAGACCGAACGTCTCTCCTTCAGCGCAAACCGCCGCCTGCGGTCGAAGCATGACAGCCCCCTCTTTAATGAAAATTTCATCGACCAAGACGATATCCCGCCTATCCCGCTCGATAAAGCCGGTTATACCATCGAGCCTTGATGTTGACTCATCAAGGCTGCCCTCAGACGCCGGGCGGGCGCATCCGCGCCCTTGGCTTCGCGCGCATGGGCGCGCGGGGCCGCCGTCGCGGCCCGATACCGGCGTATACCAATGGCCTTGGACGTTGACACGTCTGCGGCGCCCTCAGACGCCGGGCGGGCGCCTCCGCGCCCTTGGCTT
>CAIXKV010000066.1 GCA_903920145.1 uncultured Rhodospirillales bacterium | reverse complement strand
GGGCGCATCCGCGCCCTTGGCTTCGCGCGCATGGGCGCGCGGGGCCGCCGTCGCGGCCCGAGGACCGGCGATGTGTCAGTGTCAGGGCCGGTATCAGCCGGAACGCTGAGGTGAGCGGGGGGGCGGCCCACAGAGGCGCTAGGATGAGGCCCTTCGTGGGCTCTGCCCATCCCCGTCAAGGGCCAGCCGGGTCAAGGTGACGCCCTGGGTCGCGAGAAGGTCCGCAAAAGAAGCGCTGCGGAGGAACTCATACTCAACCCGTCGTTGGTCCGTTACCGGGTCGATCCGGCGCAAAATCGGATCCGGCAGGCCCGGATGGCACATGACCAAAGGCGGAGGAGCGGAATGGGTTTCGGGGGTCGCCGGATCAAGAAATCGGGCCATCAATTCGGCAAAGGGAACCCGGTTGGAAAAGTCATAAATACCGCGAAACCCACCATTAGCCGGCAAATGGTGCTGTTTGATCAATCGGGCCAAGCCGCTGCCAAGCCGGTCGATGACCAGAGCCTTGGTGGTGGCGACTCCTCGATGAAGAATCGCGGGCAGGGGTTCCCGGCAATCCCGCAGATAGCTACCAGGCAGGGCCTTGGCCATGGCCACTACCGCGTCACGAACCACCGGCAACAGGTGAACATGCTGGTGACCGTCGAGAAAAGCCGGAGGCGCTCCAAAAACGGTGATGAACAACGCCACCTGACGGGCGATCTCGGCGCTGATCTCGTCCGGGTCAAGGCCGCCGGTCAAGGCGAGGCGCATCAAACGGCCAAGCGGCGGCAAACGGCCCTCGGGTGCCAATCGCGGCATGGGGCCCGTCGGTTGGTGATCGGTCAGGGTCAAATGCAAGCCGACATCAATCCGGTCGGCCCAAGGCCGCAGCCAGTCGGCATGATCGATCCAAAACGGCGACACCGTCATGCAGCCGGTGGCCGAAAGCCGACCGCAGGCGACCAAATCGAGGATGGCACGACTGACGCCCGGTGCCAGAGCATAGTCGTCGGCGCACAGAATCACGGGTTGGGTCATGCCTTAAGCACCAAGGTTGCGCCTTCCCGCGCGGCGACGGTTCCCGGCAGCAGCGCCCTGGCTTCAGCTTCGATTCGGTCCATGATGAGATCGTCATGATCGGGTTCATGATGGAACAGCACCAACCGACCGACTCGAGCCTCCTGCGCCAGGCGCACACCCTCTCGCCAAGTCGAGTGGCCCCAGCCAGTCCGGCGGGCATATTCCTCATCGGTATAGGTGGCGTCGTAGATTAACAGATCGGCGCCCTCGGCCAGTGCCAGGATGTTGGCGTCAAGGCGGCCTGGTATGTGCTCGGTGTCCGTGACATAGGCAACCGCGTGTCCTCCGTACTCAATCCGATAGCCGGTGGCACCATCGGGATGATTAAGGCGCGTGGTTCTCACGTCAACCCCTCCCTCCAGGCTGAAACTTTCGCCGGGATTGAAGTCATGAAAATCGAGGTTGCAGCCCATGGTTTGGAGCGGCACCGGAAATAAAGGCCGCTCCATCTGTCGGGCCAAAACCGACCGGATGTTGGTATGTCCATCAAGATGACCGGCCATCACCAAAAAGCGGAAGCCGGGCTGAAAGGCCGGCCCGAAAAAAGGAAAGCCGCTGATATGGTCCAGGTGGGTATGACTGAGCAGCAGGGTGGCGCGTTGAACGCCGTCCGCCTGAAACCGTTGGCCCAATAGACGCAATCCTGTGCCAGCATCCAAAACGATTCGCGTCTCATCGGTCCGGAGTTCGATGCAACTGGTGTTGCCGCCAAACCGCATGTGAGAGGCCATCGGACACGGGATGGTGCCGCGAACGCCCCAAAAGGTTACGGAAAACCCCATTTGCCTGCCTGTCGGGTCCAGTCCACCAGCGATTCGACGCCGCAATCGGCGTCTTGCCCAGTTTCATTTTATCACGCTTGATTCGGAAAGCCGTGATGAACATCACATCTAAAACGGCCTGTTGGAGGCTTTACCTCATCGGCACCTGGGAGGGGGACGCTCCCCCGGCTTTTGTAGGGCTCCGTCCTACACCCGCAAGGAGGCCCCGCCTCCTTTGACCTCATGACGCTATGGCTAAAACATCGTGAGTTCAAAGGACCGACTGGCCCTTTGCGCATGTGGGCAGAGTCCACGAAAACCTGATCTCAGACCATCGAGCCTTGATGCTGACTCATCAAGGCTGCCCTCAGACGCCGGGCGGGCGCATCCGCGCCCTTGGCTTCGCGTCCACGAGGACGCGGGGCCGCCGTCGCGGCCCGAGGACCGGCGATGTGTCAGTATCAGGGCTCGCCGGTATCAG
>CAIXKV010000065.1 GCA_903920145.1 uncultured Rhodospirillales bacterium | reverse complement strand
GAGCCTTGATGGTGACTTATCAAGGCTGCCCTCAGACGCCGGGCGGGCGCATCCGCGCCCTTGGCTTCGCGCGCATGGGCGCGCGGGGCCGTCGTCGCGGCCCGATACCGGCAGTGTGTCATTGTTATAGCTCGCCGGTATCATACCATCGGGCCGTGATAGTGACTCATCAAGGCTGCCCTCAGACGCCGGGCGGGCGCATCCGCGCCCCTCACCATGATTCCCGTCGACGGCCCACGCAATCCAGCGTCACCCTGGCCGTCACGCCTCGGGTGTCGCTGGGCTGTTGACCTGAAGCGGTATGAGGGGGCATGGTGCACCTGCTCACCGGAAGGATCGGCCACACTTCCCGGAGCCTGGGGCGGGCGGTCGTGACGATCGAGATCACGCCAGTTTCTTGTCAATATCCGCGTGGCATTACACTTCATCGGAGGAAAGAATGGCAGTTCGGGTTGCGATCAACGGATTTGGCCGTATTGGTCGCCTGGTCCTGCGGGCGATTTACGAATCGGGACGAACCGACCTGGAAGTGGTGGGGATCAACGATCTCGCCAGCGGTAAGACCAACGCCCACCTGCTAAAGTACGACAGCGTTCATGGTCGCTTCCCGTTCACGGTCGAAGCTGTCGACGGCGCGATGGTGATCAATGGCCGACCGATCCGCACCATCCAGGAACGCGACCCCACCAAGCTTCCCTGGAAAGAGCTGGGGGTTGACGTTGCGCTGGAATGCTCGGGCATCTTCACCAAGCGCGCCGATGCCGCCAAGCATCTGGAAGCCGGCGCTGCCAAGGTGCTGATTTCCGCTCCGGGCACCGACGAAGACATTACCGTTGTCTATGGTGTGAACCATGACAAGCTGGCCCCGGAGCATCGGGTGGTGTCCAATGCCTCCTGCACCACCAACTGCTTGGCGCCGGTGGCCTATGTCCTCCAGAACACGGTGGGCATCGAACATGGTTTTATGACCACCATTCACAGCTACACCGGCGATCAGCGCATCGTCGACACGATGCATAACGACTTGCACCGCGCTCGTGCGGCGGCCCTCAACATGATTCCCACCTCGACCGGCGCCGCCAAGGCCGTTGGCAAGGTGCTGCCCGAACTGAAGGGCAAGCTTGACGGCACCGCCATGCGGGTTCCGACGCCGAATGTCTCGGTGGTGGATTTCAAGTTTGTGGCCAAGCGCCCGACCACCGTTGAAGAAATCAATGCCGCCATCCGGGCCGCCGCTGCCGCCGGCCCGCTGCACGGCATCCTTGGCGCCTATGACGAAGAACTGGTGTCAAGCGACTTTAACCATGATCCGCGCTCGTCGATCTTCGCCCTGAACGAGACCAAGGTGATTGACGGAACCTTCGTGCGGGTGATGAGCTGGTACGATAACGAGTGGGGCTTCTCGTCTCGGATGAGCGATACGGCCGTCGCTATGGCCCGGATCGGCCTGTAAAGAGTCGGTAAGCCCGAAGACTGACCCATAAGGGGGGCCAGCGCCCCCCTTATTCTGCTCCGTTACCCCGCCGCCCCCTTACCCCGCCCCCTCTTACCCCGCCGTGGTGATCTCAACCGGAGAGCCGACCGTCAGATTCAGCAATTCAGACGCGCGTCCCTGGTTAACCGCAATTTCGGCTAACCCGTTGCCGTTGGTGTACCAAAGCGATTCACCCGCCGGGACATCGGCAAAGGTGCGGTGACGGCGAATCACCCGCCCCTGAGCCTCAAGCACCGCGTTTCGGGCCAAGGTCTTTGCCCGAATGCCGACCATGGCATTGCCATAACCATCGATATAGACGACACGAGCCAACTCGTCGGGCCAGGATGAACGGGCGATGCTATCGGGAGCCAAGGGCACACCGGGCGACGCCTCGCCCCGCGCCAGCCGTGCCGCCACCGGAGCAAACAGATCACGGCCATGAAAGGTCGGTGACAATTTGGCCGGCGACCAATCGATCTGCCAGACATGGATATCCCGCGACCGCCGCCGAACCAGCTCGAATAGGCCATTGTCGGGACCGACAAACCACCGGCCATCGGCGTAAATCACCAGCGGGCGCCGTCCGGTGCCGACCTCGGGATCAACCACGCACAGAAAAACATCACCGGGCACAAAGGTTTCCGCGTAGGCCGCCAACAGGTAAGCCGAAAGCTGCGGGTCGAATGAGGGGGCATCGGCAAACAAATCGATGACGGGAATCCCCGGTGCGGCCCGCATCAGCACCGCCTTGACCTGACCAGTGTACGGTCCAGTCAGACCGAAATCGGTAAAAAGATAAATCATACGCCCGGCCCACCCGCTACCGCCTCCAACGCCTCCTACTTCTTATCATAAGTAAGCTTTAGTCTAAAGACCCGGTCCTGGTCATGTTTCCAGTTCTTGGCCAAGGCACAAATCAGATAGCCATTGGCAGCCTTGGTGAATTTTGGCTTCTCCATCAGCGCCGCCCCGATCGGCGCTTCCGAGAAAAACTCCAGCTTAGTCCAGGCGCTATCCTGGGGCGCTTTGACAAACCCATCGGCATCGACATTGGTGGCATTCAGCGGCAGTTCCACACAGACCTGTTCACACGACGCCTTACCATTCAGGGTTCCGGTGAGCGCCCTCAAGGCGTTCGCCAGCCCCGGTTCGATGGTGATGTATTTGCTGGCCTCCAGCAACGGCACGCCAACGCTAATGTTGCCAAAGCCAATAACCGCCTTAGCGATATCTTCCACAGTATTAGGGGGCCGGCCGCAGGGCGGATTGGCATCGGCAGCCTGAAGCTGCGAAGCCGGCAGGGTGTCTTCCGCCGTGATCTCATTGACCCCAACCTTGAGGTCAATCCCCAACCGATCCGCCAAAGCAAGCGACGCGGCCCCGATAAAGCCAATGGCCACGCAGCCGACGATCCCCAGACCCGAAAGAAAACCCCTCATGAAGTGCCCCCCACCCGATTCGACACCGAACGCCGCCCTTGGATACGACACTCACGACACCGCTGCAATCTCCGCCGCCCGGACGGCGCCCGCAGTTTCGCGGTGATCCGAAGCCAACAGGGTATAAACCGCCGGCAGCACGAACAGAGTGAATAAAGTACCAATGGCCATGCCGGCAACAATAACGATGCCAATACTGAACCGACTGGCCGCCCCCGCGCCGTTGGCCACCAGCAACGGCACCAGGCCCACCACCATCGCCGCCGTGGTCATCAAGATGGGCCGCAACCGCACTTCAGCCGCCCGCTGAATCGCGATCCGGCGATGGGCCCCTTCCCGTTGCTGCAACTTGTTGGCAAATTCGGTCATTAGGATGCCATGCTTGCTGATCAGCCCGATCAACGTCACCATCCCAACCTGGGTATAGATGTTGATGCTCGCCACACCAAAGAACAGCGGTAATAACGCGCCACAGATAGACATCGGCACCGCCACCAAAATGACCAGCGGATCCCGCAAGCTTTCAAACTGGGCAGCCAGAACCAGATAAATGGCGATCAACGCGAAGGCAAAGGTGATGGCGAGCTGGTTGCCTTCCTGAAGATACTGCCGCGACTCGGACAAATAGTCGTGACTGACCTCCGGTGGCAGAACCTCCTTGGCCGCCGCCTCCAAAAAGCCCACCGCTTGCCCCATGGTCACGCCGGGCATCGGCACCGCCGAAAAGGTCGCCGCATTCAATTGGTTGAACTGGGTCAAGGCGTTGGGATCAATGCCGGTGTCAAGGGTCACCACCGTCGACAATGGCACCGAAACTCCGCTAACGGTCCTAACATAGTAATGGGACAAGCTATCGGCGCTTAGACGTTGATCACGAGGCACCTGCGGGATCACCTGATACGACCGGCCTGCATAGTCAAAACGGTTGACATAGTTTTCACCCACCAACAAAGCCAGAGTTTCACCAATAGACTGCATGGTTAGACCCAAATCATTGGCCTTTCCGCGATCCACATGGATTTTAACCACCGGATTGTTATAAGCCAAATCGCTATCAACGACGATAAACATGCCGCTTTTGCGTGCCTTGTCTTTGATCGTCTCCATCATTTCGAACACCTGCCGGAAATCAGCCGGTGAGTACAAGACCATCTGAACCGGCATGCCGCCGGTGGTGCCCGGCAAGGGCGGCAGATTGAAGGCAAAGACATTCATTCCCGCAATGCCGCCCAACGCCTGCTGAACCAACGGCAGCAAGGCCATCGACGAGCGGGTTCGTTCGTCCCACGGCTTCAGGATCATGCCCGAAATGTTGGTATTGATTCCCTGGAAGCCGTTGACCACAAACCGGGCAAAGGTCTCGGGAAAGGCGGTATAGGCTTTGTCGATCTGCCGGCCATAGGCATTGGTGTAGTCTAGGTTGGCATATTGAGGGGCCTTCCCCATGGCGAACACCACGCCCTGATCTTCGGGAGGGGCCAATTCGGCCTTGCTGTGGGTGTAAAGGTAAACCACCCCAACCAACACCACCGCCCCAAACAGCATGGTCACCGGGCGATAATCCAGAGACCGCGCCAACAGGCGGCCATATCGACGAGTCACCGCCGAAAAGAACCGATCAACCCGTTTGGCAAAGCCGCCTTCGGCCATCTCGCGGGTCAACAACATCGAGCACATCATCGGCGACAAGGTAATGGCGATAATCCCGGAGATAATCACCGATCCGGCCAATGTAAAAGCGAACTCACGGAATAACGATCCGGTCAGGCCCGTCAGGAAACCGATCGGTGCATAAACCGCCGCCAGCGTGATGGTCATAGCGATAATCGGCCCCAAGATTTCCCGAGCCCCGATTAACGCCGCTTGAACCGGACTTTTTCCGTCTTCAATATGACGATAGACATTCTCAACGACCACAATCGCGTCATCAACCACCAGACCAATGGCCATCACCATGGCCAGCAAGGTCAATAGATTGATGCTGAACCCCAACGCCAGCATTAAGGTAAAAGAGCCAATCAGCGACAAGGGAATCGTGACGATCGGAATCACCACCGAACGCAAACTCCCCAAGAACAGGAAAATGACAACAACCACGATGCCAATCGCCTGAATCAGAGTATGAATGACTTCGTTGATTGAAGACTGAATGAACTTCGTAGAATCATAAACGATATTCATGATAACGGTTGGCGGCAATCCTCGCTCGAGGGTTGGTGCCAGCGCCCGGACATCACGCACGATATTCAAAGGATTACCCACCGGCGTCGCTTGTACGCCGATAAAGACCGCTTGTTGTCCATTCATCATCACCGATGAATCGGTATTCTGGGCTCCCAGATCAAGGGTTGCAATATCTTCCAGCCGAACTAAGGCACCATCCTTGGCCTTGACCACCATTCGCCGAAATTCGTCCAGATTGGTCAGCCCCGTATCGGCCCGGATATTCGAGATGGTGAAGTAACCCTTGGTTTGTCCTGGTGCCGACTGAAAATTATTGGCCTGAATCGCCACGGAGACATCGGTAGAGGTGATTTCTCGGGCGGCCATTTTGGCCGGGTCCAACCAAACCCGCATGGCAAAGGTCTGACCGCCTAAGATATCCGCCGAGGCAACACCATCCACCGTGGCCAACAACGGCTGAACCACTCGACTCAAATAGTCTGAAATTGCCGCATTGGATAAAGTTGGGCTGGAGAACCCAATATACATAACGGCTGTGGTCTGCCCGGTTGACTTGAGGATAATGGGATCATTTGCTTCTTTCGGGATCAGGTACTTGACCTGATTGACCTTAGCCATGACCTCGGTCATTGATTTGGTAGGGTCGTAATTGAGTTTGATATTGGCTGTGACGACGCTTTTGCCCTGAGTCGAGGACGAGGTCAGATAGTCGATCCCCTCCGCCGAAGCCACCGCCTGGGCGATCGGCTGCGAAATAAAGCCCTGCATCAACTCGGGCGAGGCTCCAGGATAGGTGGTGGTCACCGTGATGACGGTGTTGTCCAACCTCGGATACTGACGAATCGGCAGATCAAAGAACGCTCTCATGCCAATCAACAAAATCAGCAGACTGACCACCGTGGCCAACACAGGCCGGCGGATAAAAAGGTCGGTAAGACGCATGTGGAGCCCCCAAAACTGCCGGCTTTTTTGATTTTGTTCAGTTGAGCGGTGTAACCGTCGGTTTGATCAGAGCCGTATCGTTGGCCAAAACCACCGCAGCTCCATTATGAAGCTTGACTTGGCCCGCACTGACCACACGATCTCCCGCGACTACCCCTTCCAGAATTGCAACCTTGCCGTCGTGATGGCTCCCCGTCTTGACAAAGCTTTGCACCGCTTTGAGTGACGGCTGTCCCTTGGCGTCGGCCCCGGCATCGCGCACCAGATACACCAACTCGCCATAGGCGGTGTAATCCACCGCCGTTTCAGGGATCGTCACCACATTGGATTGAGACGGCAACACCACTTGAACCTTGGCAAACATACCAGGCAACAACAAATGCCCCGGATTTCGCAGACTCGCCTGAACTTTAATGGTCCGGGTGCCACTGTCGACCTGAGGTTCGACAGTACTGACCGTGGCGCTAAAGGTGCGATCGGCGAAGGCATCGGCCTTGAACTGAACGGATTGCCCGACAGATAAGACGCTGCGCGCCTGTTCTGGCAGTGTGAAATTGACATAGAGCTGTTCAAGATCGGTCAATGTGACCACAGCCGTTCCAGCCGCCAAATACTGGCCCACTTCCACCTGTCGAACGCCAAGTTGTCCAGCGAATGGGGCCCGCACCAATTTTTGGGCGATCACGGCTTCAGCACGGGCAATGGCTGCTTTCGCCGCATCCAATTGACTTTGCCCCTGATCCACCGCTTCCTGGGTTCCAAACTTCTTGGCCGCCAAAGTCTTCGAACGGTCCAGCGTCAGTTGCGCGAAGGTCGCCTGGGCGTGGTCGGCAGCCAGATCGGCGCGATCCGGCCCATCGTTCAATTGAACCAAGGGAGCCCCGGCTGAAACCGTAGCGCCAGCCTCGAAGAAAATAGCCGTCACACGCCCCCCAACTTCCGGGGCCACCGTCACCTGATGAACTGCGGCCACGGTCCCGATTCCGTCGAGCATGCGAGGCATCGCTTCAGAAACCGCCACTTCAGCACTAACCGCAGCCGGTGGAGGAACGTTTCCCGCAAAGAATTTGGCAATCATTCCCTTTCTGAACTGGTCGAATCCGTACAAGCCACCCCCGACCAGAGTCAACACCAACGCCATCAGCACAAAACGGAATGCCACCTTCCCTCGGCTCGGCGGCACCCGCTCTTTCCGCGCAGTCTCGGCAATGTGTTCCGATGAGACGCTATCCATGCTTGCTGACTCCCCTACCCCATCGATCATTGGTCTTCGACGCACACCGCCTCGGCGGCACGGTCCTGATGACAATTGGCGAACATCGCCAACCGCTGAGTCTCGAACGGTACCGCCACCACCGACTCGCGCAGGCCAATGCCGCGCAGGATGAAACGGGCCGCTTCGGTCACCACTGTCTCCAAATCGCCCTGGTAGGGATAGACCCCTTCTCCAGATAACCGCCCCAGGGCAATCTGGGAGGCAACATGGCAGCCGAACCAAAAAGCGTTGGCCGGTGCCGGCCCTCCCGGCAGCACATCACCGGCCCGTTCAGCGGCCCGCAGGCTGGCGGTATAGGTTGTCAGAATTTGCTTCTCGACATCCGCAAAATGGAATCGGGCATATTCGCCATCCTCCATCATGCTGTGCAACACCAACCGCTGCCGCGCCACCGTCAATTGCCGATCACCCAAAACCCCCAAGACCAGATGCCATAACATGCCATAGGTCATCAGGATCAATGTATCGGTTGACGGCGGCAATGTCTCCAATCGGGCCAATTGGGGATCGGCAGAGCACCCGAGCTTGAGGATTTCTTCATACAACGCAGCTTTGGTCGGGAAATACCTGAACAGCAGGGCCTCAGAGACCCCCGCCGCTTCGGCAATTTCTCTGGTGGTCACGCCCGTAAAGCCTTTTCGCGCAAAGACTGGCGTCACGCTCTCCACGATCATCCGCCGACGTGCGGCTCCATCCATACGAATCTTAGCCATGATGTGCAAAGTAAGCCCTCACTCACTTAGCGTCAAGAACAAGAGGCTTCGTCAGACCCAATCATGATGCATGCCAGATCGGCGCGCCTTGATGTTGCCCCATCAAGGCTGCCCAGACGCCGGGCGAGCGTGCGGGGCTACGGGCGCAGGCCGAGGATCGGCGCGGTGTTGGCTCTTGCCGAATCCCATACACACAATTTCACGTCATTTTCAGAAAATTTTCCATAGCCAGAATCGGTGAGAAATGGATAAACTACACGCTGGAAGCCAACCCTATTCTACAATTTAACGATGGCCTTTGCGTTTCCATCAAAAGCTCGACAAGAGCCTAGGCGGGTTCAGGCGTCGCCATTATCTTTAGTTGTGGTTAATCAAAACAGAGAAGCAACATCACCGAACCCCCCGTAAACATCACCTGAGCCTTCCGCAATGATCCCAACATTATCGCGTAGTGGTCGCGACTTGACATTGACCGTGCGATTTCGTAACTATGAAGATATGATGAAAAACGAGTTGGATCATGCGGCCAACGCCGCCAGCGACCTCCTGAAGGCTCTCGCCAGCCCGAATCGGCTCAAGATTCTGTGCCATTTGATTGAAGGTGAGAAGTCGGTAGGACAAATCGCGACCCTGATCGGGATTCGTGAAACCACCGTGTCCCAGCACTTGGCGCTGTTACGCAAAGATCGGCTGGTCAGCGCCCGGCGCGCGGGCCAGACCGTCTTCTACACCTTCGACAGTCCGGCGGCGGCGCGAATCATCGCGGTTCTGTACGAGACCTTTTGCGCGGGCGGCCACGACTCTGACAGCGGCACGCCGCCTTGTTCGCCCTAAATCCGTAGCACTCCGAGACTGGCTTTCCTGGGTTTTACCGGCGAGCCCTGATACTGACACATCGCCGGTATCGGGCCGCGACGGCGGCCCTTCCACTCGAAAGACCCAGCCCTAACGCCTACGGGGTCAGCCCGGTCGAAGGCATCCGCGCGTCCTGGCCGCTGCGAACAAGTGGCGCCACCGCCCGAGCCACTGGAGCCACGGCTTGAGCTGTAGCCCGTACCCCAGCGGCACTGTTCGAAATGAGTTCAACCAAACGCTCGATCCCGCTGCGTGGACGGGGATAAACATCTAAACTCACCGGGGCGTCTGCCGCCAAACCGATCGCTTCCCGCGTCCGCCGCAAAGCTAAGTCCAAATCTCCCAACTCGTCCACCAACCCCAACTTAAGCGCCTGTTGGCCGGTCCACACCCGCCCGCGCGCAATCTCCCGCACCCGATCAGCCGAAAGATGACGGGCTTCGGCAACATTCCGAGTAAAAGTGGCGTAAATATCGTCGGTGATAGCGGTCACACGGGCACGTTCGCTCGGACTGTAGCCATTGATGTTGGACCAGATGCCCGCATTCTGCCCGCGCCTAACGCTATCCCAACTCACCCCCAGACTGTCCCATAACCCGCCGGTCGCAACTTTCCCCACAATCACACCGATGGAACCCGTCAAGGTCGCCGGCTCGGCGATGATCCGATCAGCGTCCATGGCGATCCAATAACCGCCAGAAGCCGCCGTGTCAGACATGGAGACAATGACCGGCTTGCCCGCAGCCTTGGCTTGCAACACGGCACGCCGAATCGTTTCCGATGCCACCACCGAACCACCGGGACTATCAATCCGCAGCAGGATCGCGCGCACATCGTCGTCGTCCATCGCCTCCTGAAAGGCCGAAACCACGGCATCCGAACCGACGGTTTCCCCGCCCAGTATCGGATTGACGCCCCCACCACCGCGCTCAATGCCGCCAACCACAAAAATCAAGGCAACGGTCGGCCCATTCTCGTGGGGTTCCCCGGCAACCTCCAGATAATCACCAGGCGTCACCAGACCGGAATCGCCGCCGGCCTTATCCAAGGTCTCGTCCACCAATTCGTCGTAATATCCAATACGATCGATCAGCCCAGCCTCTTTGGCTTCCCGGTCCACAAAAGGGCCATCATCGATCAATCGACGCACCGCCGCCGGCTCCAGCTTGCGCGAGGCCGAAAGACCATCGACCAACTGTCCCGTCATGTCATCAAGCAAGCTTTCCAACATTTCCCGATGCGGCCTGGACATGGTCGGCTCGGTCAATGTCTCCGTCGCGCTCTTATATTCCTCGCGATGCTCGATTTCTGGAAGGATATGGTACTGGTCTAAAATCTTACGGGCAAAGGGCATTTCCGCAGACAACCCGGTCAGCCCAACCAGCCCCACCGGCTGCAACCAAACTTGATCACAGGCACTGGCCAAATAATAGCTCTGATTCCCCGGCCCGAATTCCCCGAAGGAATCCGCATAAGCGGTCGTAAACTTTCCAGCCGTGCGGAATCGAGCCAATGCCGCCCGGACCTCCTGGGCCTGGGCCATCCCCACGCCGTCATCCCCCAGCCGCAGCACCGCCCCTTTGACATGCGGATCGCCCGCGCCGCGATCAAGGGCATCGATCACATCGCGAAGACTCGCGCCTCCGCCCAATAGCCCCCCAGACATCGAGTCATCGGAAGACAGCTCGACCATCTTCTGATCAAGATCAATCGATAGAACGACAGTCTCCGGTATGTCTGATACCGGAAACAAGACCTTATACAAGGAAAAGCCACCAACCCCAACTGCAACCACCACCACAAACCCAAAGAGGGCGAACAGACGAAACAGAAATCTGAACATGTCCCGACTGCCTTCTCTCATTTGATCGTGCAGACCTGCCGCAGGTTAGCGGTCCATAGCGCGCGCCATCGCTCTTGTAAGAAAGACCTCGCGCCCCAACCTTAGCCCTCTCTAGGCCTGTTCCAATTCAACCAAAGTCCCCAGAAAGTCTTTAGGATGCAGAAACAATACAGGCTTGTCATGGGCGCCGATCTTCGGCTCACCATTTCCCAGCACCCGCGCGCCTGCCGCCTGAAGCGTGTTCCGGGCGACAAGAATGTCCTCCACCTCGTAACAAATATGGTGGATACCCCCAGTAGGATTCGTGATCAGGAATTTGGCAACAGGTGAAGTGTCCCCGAGTGGCGCTAACAATTCGACTTTCGTATTCGGCAATTCAACGAAAACCACCGTGACCCCATGGGCCGGCTGATCAACCGGCGCCGAAACGGTGGCGCCCAACGTATCCCGATACAGAGCCGTCGCCGCCGCCAAGTCCGGCACAACGATAGCCACATGATTGAGCTTTCCGATCATGACGACTGTTCCCTATCCCAGTTCAACCACGGCCCATCAAACAAGAGTTGGAAGCCGAATTAAATGCACTTCCGTCTGCGGTTTCTTACCATGACTGGCATTAAAGGCCCGCCGAACGGCACTTCGCACCGCCTGAATCACCACCTGATCGTCCTGCCGCGCGGACTTTGGCACAGCCGCCACGGCTTCGCGAATGGCGTCTACAGTATCCAACAGGAGATCCCGATCCTCGTCCTCGTCCACCAGCCCCAAGGCGGCCAACCGAGGGGCTACAGCCAATTCGCCGCGCGGATTCAAAACCACTGTCGCCACCGCAGCACCGTTATGGATGACTCGATGCCGGCTCCGCATCGCGCCCCCATCCAGCCGGGCCAAGCGCTTTCCATCCACAGCCAACCGACCATGGGCCACCTCGGCAATGACCTCCGCCGGCCCTGGAGCCAACTGAATCAAGGAGCCATTGCTAGGGATGATCACGTCCTGAATCTGGCAATCTTTCGCCAATTGAGCGTGCTCAACCTGATGCCTGCGCTCGCCATGCACCGGCACCGCAATGCGCGGACGTACCCAATTGATCATACGCGTCATTTCATCGCGTGCTGGATGCCCAGAGACATGCACATGCGCCCGATGGCGAGTTACAATTTCGATCCCTTGCCGAATCAAGCGATTTTGAACCTCTCCAATCGCCCTTTCATTTCCTGGAATGTCGCGGCTCGAGAAAATAACCACGTCTCCCGCATTGAGCGTAACGTGCGGATGGTCACCTGCGGCAACCCGCGCCAACGCCGAACGCGGCTCCCCTTGACTGCCGGTACAAATCAACACAACCTTGTCGCGCGGTAAGTATCCTGCGTCATGTTCCGAAAGAAACTCAGGAACCCCGGCCAAGTACCCGCAGCTCCGCGCCGCCTCAAAGATACGCCACAGCGAACGGCCAACCAACGCCACCCGCCGGTCATGAGCCGCCGCCGCTACCGCGATGCTTTCCAGCCGAGCAACATTGGTCGCAAAGCACGTCACCGCCACGCGGCCAGAATAACGCCCGATCAGTTCGGTCAAACCGTCCCGCACCGATGCCTCGGACCCCGAAGAGCCAGGAACGAAGGCATTGGTCGAATCCGCGACCAACGCCAACACCCCCTCGTCCCCAAGTCCTGCCAACGCCGCTTCATCGGTCACCGAGCCGACCAAAGGTTCTGGATCTAGCTTCCAGTCCCCGGTATGAACGACCGTTCCGGCGGCGGTTCGAATCACCAAAACCCGCGACTCCGGAATCGAATGAGTCACACCGATCATCTCGATCTGAAACGGCCCAACGTCGACTCTGTTCGAACCCACAACCTCAGTGATCGGAAGACGGCCACTCAATCCGTATTCATGAAGCTTCCGACGCAGCACCGCCGCCGTAAAAGGCGCAGCAAAAACCGGACACTCCAACTCCCGCCACAGACGACCAACGGCGCCAAGATGATCTTCGTGGGCGTGGGTCAACACCAACCCCACCAGATCATCGCGACGCTCTCGGATAAAAGTTAAATCCGGAACCAAGATATCGATTCCCGGCATAGTCTCGTCACCAAAACCAATGCCAAGATCAACCATCAGCCATTTTCCATCATGGCCGTAGAGGTTGAGATTCATACCAATTTCGCCCGATCCGCCGAGTGGCAGGAAATACAGGGCGTCGGCGCCTGGGCGATGCGCAGCGACTGCTCGGGTCATGATAACCTGTTACGATTGTGAATCAGCACCAGCCCTCGCAAAGTAAGTTCAGCATCGACATGATCGATGACAGGGGTTGCACGGGCAAACAAAACCGCCAACCCGCCTGTGGCGATTACCGGCATCGCCGCCGCCGGCACTTCGGCCAGAAATTCATTTCGAATCCGCCCAACAAGACCTTCAATCAAACCAATATAACCCCAAAAGATACCGGACTGCATACAGGCCACGGTGCTGGTCCCGATGACCCGAGCCGGTTGGACAATCTCCACCCTCGGCAACTTAGCCGCAGCGCGATCCAAAGCCTCCAGTGATAAATTAATGCCCGGCGCAATCACTCCGCCGCAATAATCACCGTCACTATTAACCACATCGAAGGTCGTCGCGGTGCCAAAATCAACAATAATTAAAGGCGGACGATACGCTTGCGCCGCCGCATAGGCGTTGACCAGCCGATCAGCGCCAACTTCCTCGGGCCGCCCCACCACGGCCTTGACCCCAAGGTCAAGGCGAGCATCGCCGACAATCAAAGGCTCGCAGCGAAAATGATCCTTACACAACCTTTTCAGATTAAAGGTCGCCCCAGGAACCACACTGGCGATAATGGCATCGGAGATTTGTTTAGGATACAAACCACGAAGCGTCAAAAGCTGCGTTAACCACACTGCATATTCGTCTGCGGTTCGCTTGGCATCCGTGGCACAACGCCACAATCCGCGTTGCGTTCCATTCTCATACACCGCGAAAACGACGTTGGTATTCCCTGCATCAATGGTTAGCAGCATCGCGTTAGGCCCAAAACTTAAAAAACCGGGACAACGGTCGGCGCTGCGACCATCCCAGGAAAGAAAACATCCCCCGCAGAGACCAAGCGAATCGGCCCCCCCTCTGACGGAGCCAGGAGCAAAGCGCCATCCTCGCTCAAACCGACGAACGTCCCCGTCAGGGTCTCTCGATGCAAACGGACAGAAATCAATGCACCAACCCCAACCGCCTGCTCAAGCCACGCGGCGCGCACCCGTGCCGGACCAAACGTCTGCCATATCCGATACCACTGGACAAAATGATCAAGAAAGCTCTTCAAAACCGCCTCGACCTCCCAAGTTACCAGCCCTTCAGCAACCAACGACGTCGCCGGATAGTCGGTTTCCTCGGGAAAATGGCAGACATTAATGCCAACGCCAACCGAGACCCAGTCCACGTTGCCCGATGAATCCGTACCGGACTCTAATAACACCCCAGAAACCTTGCGGCCATCGATCAGGACGTCATTCGGCCATTTGAGTTGAACACGCTTTTCAGATGGCAACATTTCGCCCACGGCACGAGCCACGGCAACAGCCGCCACGAAAGACAACGGGGCCGCTGCTGCCAAAGGGCAACAGGGCCGCAGTAGGACGGAACAATACACATTTCCTTCCAGGGAAACCCAGGACCGCCCCCGACGACCACGACCAGCCGACTGCCGGCGCGCCCATACCACCGTACCAGACTCGGCGCCGCATTCTGCACGACGCCGAGCCTCATCATTGGTACTGTCCAAACACTCAAATACTAGCGTCCTAAGAACCAAGGCTAACGCGTCATCACCTCGACTGGAAATGACCAAAGCCTCATTCATCCGGCAAACAACGAAGCTGCGGCAGAAGCAGCACCGCTCATGATTGGAACCGGGAAGAAGAAGAACAGGGCCGTAAACACGCCACAGCCGACCAAAACCACAGTGACCGCACCATCATTCTGCTGATCAATCGACTCTACTGGGGTCTCATCGAAATACATCAGCTTAACAATACGCAGGTAGTAGAACGCTGCGATCACACTGGTCAAAACACCGATCACCGCCAAACCGTAGAGATGACCTTCAATGGCAGCCAGGAAGACATAGAACTTACCGAAGAAGCCAGCCAACGGCGGGATGCCAGCCATCGAGAACATGAACAGCGCCATCACCAAAGCCATCATCGGATGCGTCCGCGACAGCCCGGCAAAATGGGCGATATTTTCCACCGGGCGCCCCTGGTGACGCATCGAAAGGACAACCGCAAAGGTGCCAACGGTCATAACCAAATATACCGCCAAGTATATCAGGATACCCCGCACCCCCTGCTCACTTCCAGCCGCAAGGCCGAGGAAGATATAGCCGACATGCCCGATTGAGCCATACGCCAAGAGCCGCTTAATGTTGGTCTGCTGAATGGCGCCAACCGCCCCCAAAACCATCGAAACCACGGCCATGAAGGTGATGATCTGACGCCATTGATCCGTAAGACCACCAAACGGATCGATCAACACGCGCAGCAGCAGAGCCACAGCCGCCACCTTCGGCGCCGCCGCAAAGAAGGCCGTCACCGGAGTGGGCGATCCTTCATAAACGTCGGGCGCCCACATGTGGAACGGCACTGCGGCAACCTTGAAGGCCAAGCCGGCAATCATAAAGACCATGCCGACGACGATCCCAATCTCGGCCTTTGGTGCCGAAGCCAGCACGGCAACGATCCGGTCAAAGTTCGTCGTGCCGGTAAACCCGTAAATCAAGGATGCTCCGAACAACAGCAACCCTGACGACAAGGCTCCCAACACGAAATACTTCAAACCAGCTTCGGTCGAAGTCTGAGTATCACGCCGGAATGCCGCCAGCACATACAGCGCCAAGCTCTGCGTTTCCAACCCCATGTACAGCGCCATCAAATCGTTGGCCGAAATCATCATCATCATGCCGACTGTCGACAGGACGATCAAAACCGGAAGTTCGAACCGATTCATGCGCTGCTGGGCAGCATACCCCTGCCCAACCATCACGACCGCCGCAGCGCCAATCAGAACGAGGGTCTTCATGAAGACCCCGAACCCATCGACCACAAACATGCCGTTGAATGCGAAGACGCGAGCGCCGCTATGGCTCAGCACGAGAATTGCCGCCACCAACAGCGCAGCAGCCGCCAAGTGGGAGACCAACCGAGTGGCGCAATCCCCCTTAAACACACCCAGCAACAAAAGAGCCAACGCAGAACAAGCCAAGAATATCTCAGGCGTCGCCGGCAAGATGCTAGGAATTTCGGCCATCGTCATGTCTCCCGCCCCCGCGCCTTAATGAAGAGCAACAGCCACGCTGCCAGCCTGAGCCAGCGCGGTCTGGTAATGGTTGATGAGATCGCCCACCGTCGCGGTGGTTTCGTGGATAAAGCTGTCCGGATAAATGCCAATCCAAAGGATGACCAGCACCAATGGAACAACAATGGCCACCTCACGCCAGTTGAGGTCTTTGAGGCCCGAGCTGTCCGCCCTTTCTGCCTTCTCGAACACCACCAAGCGGTACATCCATAGAAAGTAAATGCAACCCAAGACCAGGATGGTCCCAGCGAACAACGCCAACCAACTGCTCGCTTGGTATGCCCCGACCAGAACCAAGAACTCGCCAACAAAACCACTGGTCCCAGGAACCCCCAACGAGGCCAACATAAAGACCATCATTGCAAAGGCAAAGACCGGCATGGTTTCGACAACGCCACTGAACCGAGCAATATCCCGTGTATTCGCTCGCTCCTCAAGCATACCAACGCAGCAAAAGAGCGCGACTGAAATCAATCCATAGGAGAGCATGACGATCACCGCGCCCTGCAATCCCTGAGTCGTCATGGTAAACATGCCGATGTAGCCAAAACCCATGTGAGCGAGCGTCGCATAAGCAACCCATTTCTTCAGGTCACCATATGCCAGCGTAATCATCACCGTAACACCTGACACATAGATTAGAGCGATCACCGCCAGCGCATAAACCAAAGGCGCCAGCACCTCACTCCCAATCGGAAGCATCGGGATCGAGAAGCGCAAGAAAATATAGCCGCCAACCTTGAGTAACACACCAGCCAGCAACGCAGCGGCCCCACCAGGCGCCTCGGCATAGGCATCAGGCAACCACGTATGCACCGGCCACACCGGTATTTTGATCACAAACGAAGCCGCCAAGGCCAACCACAACCATATCTGAGTGCTGCTTGACAACGTGTGCCCCTGAGCAATCAGGACCGGGATATCAGTGGTGCCAAAGTTGAAATAGAATACCAGCAGGGCGATCAGCATGAAGACCGAACCGGCCATGGTATAGAGAAAGAAGCGTAGTGCCGCCGGAACTCTCTGTGGACCGCCCCAAACACCGATGATAATAAACATCGGCAGCAACACAGCTTCGTAAAACAGGTAAAAGAGAAGGAAATCAAGCGCGCAGAAAATCCCAGTCATCGCAGCTTCGAAGACCAGAAACGCGATCATAAACTCCTTCACCCGGTGTTGTATGCGTTCCCAACTCGCTAGGATGCACAGCGGCGTCACGAAAGTCGTCAGCAGCACGAAGAACAGAGAGATACCGTCGATCCCCATGTGATAGGAGATATTGAAAGCCGGTATCCAATCAGCCCGCTCTTCGAACTGGTACCCCGTCACGTTGGGATCGAATCCCGCCCACAACAGCAACGACAAAAGAAATGTCGCCAGCGTTGTCCACAGCGCGATGTTCCTTGCGTTGCGTGCCACTGTAGCCGCATCACCACGAATCGCCAGGATCGAGGCGGCTCCAACCAGAGGCAGGAAGGTCGTCAGAGACAGAATCGGCCAGCCGGCCATGGCAAAACCCCCCTCTTACGCTTAGCCGTTCACGTAAAACCACGAGACCAGCACAACGAGGCCGATCACCATGGCAAACGCGTAGTGGAACACGTAACCAGACTGCAAGCGAACAGCTCTTTGACCAACATACTGGGTCGCCGCCACCAAGGTACGCGGCCCCAAGCCATCGAGCGTGGTTCCATTGCCCAATTTCCAAACCCCCCGAGCCAAAGCCAAGGACGGTTCGACAATAAAGCGATCCACTAAGATATCGTAGTACCAGTGGTTATACAGGAAGTGATGGATCGGCTTAAACGTCCGGCAGAAGAAACCAGGCAGCCCCGTCCACACCATGTAGCACAAGTACGCACTGACAATTCCCGCAAGCGCGACCATCGTCGGCAAATTCTCAGCCCACGCCGGCACAGCCCCGTGTTGAACCGCAGCAACACTGTCATGCCCAGGTAAAATCAGCACCGCATCATGCCAGAAGCCAACCCGATCCCCGCCCACAAACCAGGAGTAAGCCAGGAAACCAACACACACAGCCCCCGCAGCCAAGAAGCTGATCGGCAACAGCATCACAGCCGGAGATTCATGAACATGATCCATGACGTGATGATCGGCACGCGGCTTTCCGTGGAAAGTCAACAGCAGCAAGCGCCACGAGTAAAACGCCGTTAGCCCTGCGGTTATAATGCCCAGCCAGTAGGCATAAGTCCCAACAGGCGTCCCCGCAGCATAGGCTGCCTCCAAGACCATATCTTTTGAGAAGTAACCCGCGAACAACGGAATACCTGCCAACGCCAGACTACCAATCCAAAGAGCCACATAGGTAACAGGGATCAGCTTCCACAAGCCGCCCATCTTACGAATATCCTGTTCATCCGACATGGCATGAATCACGGAGCCTGCCGAGAGAAACAACAGCGCCTTAAAGAAGCCGTGCGTCATCAAGTGAAAAATTGCGGCGTTGTACGCCGAAACACCGCAAGCAAACATCATGTAGCCAAGCTGGCTCATGGTCGAGTAAGCGATGATTCGCTTGATATCAAACTGTGTCATGCCGATCGTCGCCGCAACGAACGCCGTCGTCGCACCAAACACCGTCACCACCGCCGAAGCCGTTGGCGAAAACTCAAACATCGGTGACAACCGCGCGACCATGAACACGCCTGCCGTCACCATGGTCGCCGCATGGATTAGGGCCGACACTGGGGTCGGACCTTCCATGGCATCAATTAGCCAGCTATGCAGACCAACCTGAGCTGACTTCGCGACCGCCCCCATGAAGAGCAGCAAACACGCCAACGTCAGGCCATTAACCTCAAAGCCGAGGAAGTGGATCTGCTGGACCGCAACTCCCGGCACCGCAGCGAACACCGTTCCGAAATCAACGGCATGAAATAGGTAAAACACGACAAAAATACCAAGAGCAAAACCTAAGTCTCCCACCCGATTTTGAATGAAAGCCTTGATCGCAGCATCATTGGCACTTGCCTTATGATACCAGAAGTTAATGAGAAGGTAGGACATCAGGCCAACCCCTTCCCAGCCAAAAAAGAGCTGGATGAAGTTGTCCGAGGTCACCAGCATCAACATCGCAAAGGTAAACAGGCTCAGATACGACTGAAACCTGGGCCGATGCGGATCCTTTTCCATATAACCTATGGAATAGATGTGGACGCACGAGGACACAAAGGTGACGACGATCAGCATCACCACGGTCAGGGTATCAAACCTCAGCGCCCACGGCGCAACGAAGCTACCCGACTTGATCCAGGTGAACACCTCAACCGTTCGAGCGTGCCCCTGCAAGGCCACATCATTGAACAGCCAGGCCGACGTCAGTGCGGCGCTCACAACGCCGGCACAGGAAATGATCTGCGCGCCCCGAACACCGATCCAGCGCCCGAAAAATCCGGCGATAATCGAGCCCAAAAGAGGCGGAAAGACAGCGGCAAGTTCCATGGCGGCCGTCCTAGCCCTTCATCATGTTGATGTCTTCAACCGCGATCGAACCGCGGTTGCGGAAATACACGACCAGAATGGCAAGACCAATCGCCGACTCGGCCGCTGCGACCGTCAGAATGAACATGGCGAAGACCTGCCCCACCAAGTCATGCAGATAAGCAGAAAACGCCACAAGATTGATATTCACAGCGAGCAACATCAGCTCAATTGACATCAAGATCGTGATGACGTTTTTTCGATTTAAAAAGATGCCAAAGACCCCAATTGTAAATAGGATCGCGGCAACGGTTAAGTAATGCCCGAGTCCGATTTCCATCAAACGCCTCCTCCGGTCGAGACTTGCCGCACCGCCACTGCGTCTGCAGTCTGACGCCCCACCTGCGCTGCAACCGACTGACGACGCACGTGGGCCCGACTGCGCAAACTGAGTACGATGGCTCCGATCATGGCGATCAGCAGAATCAAGCCCGATGCCTGAAACAAATAGAAGTACTGCGTGTACAGAATATGCCCCAGAGCATGACTATTTGAGACTTGATCTGATGGCGGGATCGGGGCAGCCGGCTTATCCAACACCTTCGGCGTAACTGTCCAATGGAGTTCAACCAGAACCAACTCCACCACCAAAACCAAGCCAACCAAACCGCCAACGGGTAAATAACGCAAGAACCCTTGGCGCAGCTCGGCAAAGCTTATGTCCAGCATCATCACGACGAACAGGAACAAAACAGCTACAGCACCAACGTAAACGATGACCAGGGTCATCGCCAGGAATTCGGCACCTAACAACACAAACAGGCCGGCCCCTAAAAAAAACGTGGCGACAAGCGCCAGAACCGCGTGAACCGGATTTCGGGCGGATATTACCATTATGCTGGATACCAGCAATATGGCGGAAAACGTGTAGAACACCAGGTTTTCGACAATCATCGCGTTCCCCGCCTCCCCAGCGGAGGGTTAAGTACCGCCCGTTGGCGCCTTAGTGGTTGCTGATCTCACGAGGGACTGGCACAGAACTTAAACCGTTAAGGCCACACAACCTCACGACCGCAGAATGATCGAATACACCTTACCTGTAAGGAGCCTCTGCCGCTAAATTCGCAGCCAACCGAACCTCCCAACGATCTCCATTTGCCAACAACTTTTCCTTGTCGTAGTACAACTCAGCCCGCGTTTCAGTCGAATACTCAAAGTTGGGCCCCTCAACAATAGCGTCGACTGGGCAGGCTTCCTGACATAAACCACAATAGATGCACTTCGTCATATCGATATCGTACCGTGTGGTCCGACGGCTTCCGTCCGACCGAGGCTCGGCTTCAATCGTGATCGCCATAGCCGGGCAAACGGCTTCGCAAAGCTTGCACGCAATGCACCGCTCTTCGCCATTGGGATAACGCCGCAGCGCATGCTCTCCCCGGAAGCGGCTGCTAATTGGCCCCTTCTCATGAGGGTAGTTTAGAGTGACCTTTTGTTTAAACATAGCGCGAAAGGTCAACGCCATGCCAGCCACCAACTCCGTGAGAAGCAGGGCGCGCGCTGTGCGGTCAATAAACGCCATGACGTCTCGTCTCCTTATTTACTTGCCTGTTCACCGTCACCGCACGACCACCGTTCACGGAACGACCGCAGGTAGCCAACCAAAGATTTCAAGAGCCGATGCAGTCACGATCACCCAAAGCAGCGTGAACGGCAAGAATATTTTCCAACCGAGCCTCATCAACTGGTCATAGCGATAACGAGGGAAGGCAGCCCGCATCCAAATGAAGAAGAACAACACAAAGGCTATCTTCAACGCAAACCAGATCGGTCCAGGAACCAAGTTAACGATCGGCGCAAAAGGACCAAAGTTTAGCGGAGGCAACCAACCGCCCAGGAATAGCACCACCGCAATGGCGCTCATCAGGATCATGTTGCTGTATTCTCCCAGCATGAACAATGCAAAATTCATGCAGGAGTACTCAGTAAAGAAGCCGCCGACCAACTCCGCTTCACCCTCTGGCAAGTCAAAAGGCGCCCGATTCGTCTCTGCCAGGATCGAGATAAAGAAAATCACAAACATCGGGAACAACGGAACCGCAAACCACACGGTCTGCTGCGCCAGAACGATCTCAGAGAGATTAAACGATCCAGTGCACAGCAGCACTGTAACCATAATCAATCCCATCGACACTTCGTAAGAAACCATCTGCGCAGCGGAGCGTAAACCGCCCAAAAAGGCGTATCGAGAATTCGACGCCCACCCCGCCATGATCGTCCCATACACACCGAGGGAGGAGATCGCGTAGAGATAAAGGATGCCGACATTAATATTTGACAGCACCAAGTGCGCCCCGAACGGCATCACCGCCCAAGCGACTAAACTCAACACGAAAGTCAAGAACGGCGCAAATAAGAACACGCCGGGATTGGCACCAGATGGAATAACCATCTCTTTGCCGAACAGCTTAAGGCCGTCAGCAACAGGTTGCAGCAATCCGAGCGGGCCCACCAGCGCCGGCCCTTGCCGGCGCTGCATGGCGCTCATGACCTTCCGCTCTGCGTAGGTGAGATAGGCCACACCGATCAAAACCGGAATGATGATCGCCACAATCGCGGCAACGATCACGATCAGCGGCCAAACAAACGTCCAGAAGCTAGCCATGGGTCCCGGTCTTCCCCTCGCGGCTGGGCACAAAGGCGTCGGTGCATTTCGCCATCGTCAACGACGCCCGGCTGATTGGGTCGGTCATATAAAAATTGTCAACCGCCGGCTGAAACGGCTCTTCCAGCAAAGCGCCGGAGACTCCGAACGGACGCCAAGGCGCCGCTTGAACGTCTCCCTTCGTTGCAAACAAGGGATTAACCGCAACCAAACGATCCCGAATCTGGCCAAGGTTGTCATACGGCAACCGCCGCCCCAACCTCTCCGAAAGCGCCCTCAGAATCTTCCAGTCCTCACGAGCCTCTCCCGCCGGGAACACCGCCATCCGAGCCTGCTGAACCCGCCCCTCGGTGTTGACATACGTCCCGTTTTTCTCGGTATAGGCGGCTCCGGGCAAAACGACATCGGCCCGATGCGCACCACGGTCGCCGTGATGTCCCTGGTAAATCACAAAAGCGTTGCCCAGACGGCTTGCATCGATTTCGTCTGCCCCCAACAGATAGACGACCTCGATATCTCCAGCCTTCGCCCCGTCAAGGATACCGCGCGTATCGCGCCCCCCGACTTGAGGCAGGAAGCCCAGATCAAGCGCCCCCACCCGAGCCGCCGCCAGATGGAGCACATTAAAGCCGTTCCAGCCGTCTCTGACCAAATCGTAGCGAGCGGCAATCTCTCGCGCCACGGCCTGAACAGCGGGCCCATCTTCGCGCACCAAGGCACCGGCCCCAAGGATAATCATCGGACGACTGGCCGCCTTCAGCGTCGCCGCCAGCGGATGGCTTCCTTCCGCGATTGCCGCAAGCACCCCAGCATCAGAACCGAGATGCTCGTAGACGTAACCAAGCTCGACTGACGGCCCAATCACACCAACCTTCAGCCCTCCCTCCCGATACCGCTTGCGAATTCGGGCATTAACCAGGGGGGCCTCAAGACGCGGATTGGTACCAACCAACACGATAACGTCGGCCTGTTCGATGCCTGCGATCGTCGTATTGAACAGATAACCAACCCGTTCCGACACATCATAACGGGCGCCATCCTGGCGACAATCGAGATGAGGCGATCCCAACGACAGCAACAGATCCTTCAAGGCAATCATGGCTTCGGCATCAACAAGGTCACCGGCCAACCCAGCGATCCGCGCGCCGTCAAGGCCTTGTAACCGTGCAACGACAGCATCAAGAGCCTCATCCCAGCTCACCGGCTCCAACTTGCCGTTACGACGAACATAGGGACGATCTAACCGCTGCCTCTTCAGACCATCACAGGCAAAACGAGTCTTATCGGAAATCCACTCCTCATTAACGTCTTCGTTAAGTCGAGGCAGAACTCGCAGAACCTCACCGCCGCGCGCGTCGACCCGAATGTTCGAGCCAACAGCGTCCAGCACATCGACAGTCTCGGTCTTACGCAACTCCCAAGGCCGCGCCTTGAAGCGATACGGCTTACTGGTCAGGGCTCCGACAGGGCAAACATCGGCTAAGTTTCCAGACAACTCAGACGTGATGGCCCGCTCGACATAAGTCGAAATTTCCGTATGCGTTCCGCGCCCAACCGCGCCTAGGACCGCGACACCTGCAATCTCATCGCAGAATCGAACGCAGCGCGTACAATGTATGCAACGCGTCATCTCGGCATTGATCAGAGGACCAAAATCTTTGTCCTGAACCGAGCGCTTCTCCTCGGCATACCGGCTCCGATCATAACCATAGGCAACAGCCTGATCTTGCAGATCGCACTCACCGCCTTGGTCGCAAATCGGACAATCAAGGGGATGGTTGATCAAAATCAACTCCATCACCCCTTTCCGAGCCTTTTGAGCCTGCTCGGTATTCGTGCGAATGACCATGCCATCAGCACAAGGCATCGAACAGCTCGCGATGGGCTTCGGCGAACGCTCCATCTCAACCAAGCACATCCGGCAGTTCGCAGCCACCGAGAGCCGTTCATGGTAACAGAAACGTGGAACCTCAATGCCCAGCTGTTCGCAGGCTTGAAGCACTGACGTCCCCGCTTCGACTTCGACTTCCATCCCGTCGATGGTCAATTTCGGCATGCGAGCCTCTTGCCTTTCAAGACCGGTGGCCGTTAGGCGGCGGCGCTCTGGCGAGCCGCAGCAATGCGACTCTCCAGTTCGGGCCGGAAGTGTCGGATCAGCCCTTGAACTGGCCAAGCAGCGGCATCGCCAAGAGCACAGATCGTGCGACCCTCAATTTGCTTGCTGATGTCAAACAGCAAGTCGATGTCCTCGACCCGCGCTTTCCCTTCGACCAAGCGATCCATTATTTTCGACATCCACGGCGTCCCCTCACGACAAGGGGTACACTGACCGCAGCTTTCGTGAGCATAAAACCGGGACAAACGAGCAATGGCGCGAACAATGTCGGTGGACTTGTCCATGACAATGACACCCGCCGTCCCCAACGCCGACCTCACCTCCGACAACCCATCGTAATCCATCAACACCGTCTCACACACGGAGCGAGGAATAACTGGAGTCGAAGACCCTCCGGGAATAACCGCAAGTAAATTGTCCCAACCGCCACGAACCCCGCCCGCGTGCTTATCAATCAGCTCACGCAGCGGTATCCCCATCGTTTCTTCAACATTGCAGGGGTTATTAACGTGGCCAGAAATACAAAATAACTTCGTTCCAGCATTTTTGGGCCGCCCAATCCCTGCGAACCACCCCGCACCACGCCTCAAAATCGTCGGCACGGCGGCGATGGTCTCGACATTATTGACGGTAGTCGGACGCGAATACAAACCTGCCTGAGCCGGGAACGGCGGCTTACTGCGCGGCTGCCCCTTTTTCCCCTCAATGCTTTCGATTAACGCGGTCTCTTCGCCACAGATATACGCACCGGCCCCGGAATGGACATAAACATCTAAGTCATAGCCCGCGCCACAGGCATTCTTGCCAACCAACCCGGCTTCGTAAGCCTCATCGACCGCAACCTGAAGCCGCTGAATTTCCCGCGCAAATTCGCCCCGAACATAAACATAAGCGGCAGTGGCTCCTATCGCAAAAGACGCATACAAGATGCCTTCAACCAACTTATGCGGGTCATGTCGTAGGATATCGCGATCTTTGCAGGTTCCGGGCTCTCCTTCATCGGCATTAACCACCAAATAAACCGGGCCGCCATCGCTCTTCTTGGGCATGAACGACCACTTCAAACCGGTCGAAAATCCCGCCCCTCCACGTCCACGGAGCCCCGAATCCTTGATCTCGGAGACCACCCAATCCCGCCCCTTGAGCAAGATATCCTTCGCTCCGGCCCAATCGCCGCGCACCTGCGCGGCCTTCAGACCTGGACTTTCAAAACCGTAGAGATTGGTAAAAATACGGTCTTCGTCGCGCAGCATACCACCGTCCCCCTTGGGCGATCAGTCGTCGGCACCAGTCACAGCGCCGGCCGAAGCCGGTAGCGACGGTTGATTGGTCAGCGTGGTCGGCCCCGTCGCCGGGCAGGAACCACGACGCCCGGTTTGAGAACCAGGCGTAGGTGCCTCTCCCCGAGCCAATTGATCGAGCAGCGCAACCATCGCTGGCCCATCTAAATCTTCATAATAGTCATCACCAATTGCAACCACAGGCGCATTAACACAAGCCCCTGCACATTCAACTTCGACAACCGTAAATTGACCGTCCGAGGTTGTTTCCCCAGGGCCAATACCAAGCCGTCTTTTGCAAGCCCCAAGAACTTCATCGGAGCCGCGCAACCAACAAGGCGTCGTGGTACAAACCTGGATCAGGTGTTTACCAACGGGCTCTTTGTTAAACATGGTATAAAAAGTAGCGACTTCATACACCCGGATCCGCGCCATCCCCAGATAGTCGGCAACGTAATCCATCGCCACCCGAGGCAACCAATTGGCATGTTGACGCTGGGCCAAATGCAACAACGGAATGACCGCGCTGGCACGCTTTTGAGAGGGGTAGCGCGAGATGATCGTCTCCGCCACCGCCACATTCTCAGGTGTAAAAACGAAGCTTTCCGGCTGGGAAGAGGCTTCTACGGCACCAACCGAGGCAGGCGTGCTCATCGATCGATTTCTCCGAAAACGATATCGAGGGAGGCGATCATAGCCACCACGTCGGCGAGCATATGCCCTTTCGACATGAACGCGAGCGCCGATAAGTGGGCAAAGCCAGGGGAGCGAATATGACAGCGATAGGGGCGATTGGTGCCATCGGCAATGAAATAGATGCCGAGTTCACCTTTGGGCGCTTCAACTGCCGTATAGGTTTCCCCTGCCGGGACATGGAATCCTTCGGTGTAAAGCTTGAAGTGATGAATCAACGCCTCCATGGAGCGCTTCATCTCACCTCGTTTCGGGGGAGTAACCTTATGATCGTCAGTCCGAACTGGGCCATCCGGCATTTTCTCCAGGCACTGACGTATGATCTTCACGGACTGCCGCATTTCTTCCATGCGGACTAAATAACGCGCCCAACAGTCATTGGTCAAACCAACGGGCACATCAAAATCCATCTGATCATAAGCGTCATAAGGCTGAGACTTACGAAGATCCCAAGGAACGCCGCTCCCCCGCAGCATCGGACCACTCATACCCCAAGCCAACGCCTGCTCTTTACTAACAACGCCGATATCAACCGTGCGCTGCTTGAAAATCCGGTTGTTGGTCAGCAACGCATCCAAATCATCAATATATTTTGGATAGGTCTCAGTAAACGAATAGATATCTTCGGACAGCCCCGCCGGCAAATCTAGGGCAACACCACCAACCCGAAAATAGTTGGCATGCATCCGGGCGCCAGAGACTCGTTCCGAATACTCCATCAACTTTTCGCGCTCTTCGAATCCCCACAGAGCCGGGGTGGTCGCACCGACGTCCAGGGCGCCCGTCGTGATACACAACAGATGGTTCATCAACCGACTAATTTCGGCATAAAGAACCCGAATATACTGCGCGCGGGGGGGCACCTTGATGCCCAACAGCTTCTCAACCCCCAGCACAAACACATGCTCCATCGCCATCGGAGCGCAATAATCCAGACGATCCATGTACGGCATCGCCTGCAAATAGCTTTTGTACTCGATCAGCTTTTCCGTACCGCGATGCAGCAAACCGATATGGGGATCGGCTCGCTCCACCACTTCGCCCGCCATCTCGGCCACCAACCGCAAGACGCCATGGGCGGCTGGATGCTGAGGCCCAACATTGACGGTATACGTCTTGATTGGGGTCTCTTCTTCTTGGGTATCGACGACGGCGGTCATCAGGGGTTGCTCCCGGTCTTAACGACTCCAGCCTTCTCATCACCCGGAAGCATGACATCGGTCAGACCTTCCCAGGGGCTCAGAAAATCAAAGGCACGGAAATCCTGGATTAGCTTCACCGGCTCGTAAACAACGCGCTTCAACCCATCGTCGTAACGGACCTCAACATACCCGGTGACCGGAAAATCCTTCCGCAACGGATGACCCTCAAACCCATAATCTGTAAGGATCCGCCGCAAGTCCGGATGACCGGAAAACAGGATACCAAACATATCCCAAGTTTCCCGCTCGAACCAATTGGCACCGGGATGCAAATCCGTGGCCGACGGCACCGGAACGCCCTCTCCAGTGGACAGCTTCACGCGGACGCGCTGATTGCGCTTGATGCTCAAAAGATTGTAAACGACATCAAACCGCTCCTCGCGGTTTGGCCAATCGACACCGCAGACATCCATCAGCTCTTGGAAAAGACATAAAGGGTCGTCACGCAAAAACGTCAGAACCCCGATCAGGGCGTCCCGACGCACGACCAACACCAACTCCCCAAGCCTGACTTCCGTAGAGAGAACATCGCCGCCAAGTTTAGCCGCGATGTGAGCCCCCAAATCCATAAGCGATTGATTGGTCATAATGGTCTGCCGCCGGTGAGTTCTGCTGCGGTGAGCACCCGTTACGAATTTCTAGCGGGAAATACGCTTGCCACCGTTGCGGATTTTGGTCTGAAGCTGAAGCAGGGCGTAGATCAGGGCTTCGGCAGTGGGCGGGCATCCTGGAACATAGATGTCAACAGGGACAATCCGGTCACAACCGCGCACCACCGAATACGAATAGTGGTAATACCCACCCCCGTTAGCACAACTCCCCATCGAGATGACCCAACGAGGCTCCGGCATCTGATCGTAAACCTTACGCAACGCTGGCGCCATTTTATTGGTCAGCGTTCCGGCGACGATCATGATATCGGATTGACGAGGACTCGGGCGAGGAATAATGCCAAAGCGATCAAGGTCATAGCGCGCCATATACGCATGGATCATTTCCACCGCGCAACAGGCAAGACCGAACGTCATTGGCCACATCGAACCGGCCCGCGCCCAGTTCAGAACCGCATCAAGCTGGGTGAGCAAAAACCCTTTTTGCTCAATTTCTTGATTGATCGCCCTGAACAACGCCTCTTGGCCTGCGACGGGAACCGGAAGGCCACCACCAGCGGGCGCCACGGTGGCTGGTATCACTCCCATTCCAGCGCTCCCTTCTTCCATTCGTAAATGAAGCCGATAGTCAAGATACCAAGGAAGATCATCATCGACCAGAAGCCGAACATCCCAATATCCTTAAGCGAGATGGCCCAAGGAAACAGAAAAGCAACTTCCAAATCAAAGAGAATAAAAAGAATCGAGACCAAGTAAAAACGAACATCAAACTTTGTACGAGAATCCGAAAACGGCTCAAAACCACATTCGTAAGGCGACAGCTTTTCACTATCAGGATTCTGCCGCGCCACCAAGTAGGAGCCAAAGATCGCCCCACCAGAAATCACCACAGCAATGGCAAGAAATATCAAAATCGGCAAATAGTCGTAAAGCAGTGGGTTACTCATAGCGATCCTCGCGCTAACCGTCGAACACCAACACCCCTAGACACACCACTACGACACCAAAAAAGAGCCCGCTCACGAGTATGCGGCAAGCTCAACAGTATGGGACAGGAAATGGCGCGAGTGACGGGACTTGAACCCGCGGCCTCCGGCGTGACAGGCCGGCGCTCTAACCAACTGAGCTACACCCGCTTAAAGCGCATTCTTCCGTTGCGACCGGCGCCCTTTTCTTTGAGGCCCGCCGTTGCCCCGAAGGACGAAGCGGGTTTTAGCGGAGCCGAAACGCCTTGTCAATGCGAGATTAAAAAAAAATGATTGATCCCAAGTGGGTCAAGTTTGGTAACGCTGGCGACGCAGCGCATCGAGCCTCTCGTAAACACGAAGCATGCCTTCCGGAAGCTCGCGCTGCTCCACAGCGTCCGGCCCACCAAATCGAGTCATCGCGGCCTCAAAAGCTAAAGCCAGATGTTCCGCCACCTCCAGGTTTTCCTGGTCCAGCGCCAATTCCAGCGCCCAGAGGATGCGATCCCCCAACCGACGCTCATCCCCCAAGGACGCCATCACAGGCGGCGCCCTTTCCACAGCCTGCGCTGCGGCCCGTTTCAGCAGGTCGATAATGTCGGCATCCCCCCGATCGATCGCCGACTCTAGCAACCGCACTGTGCGCTCATCCAATCGCAAGTCTTCCGTCATCCGCCCCTCCCCTGTTGTGTTCAAACCCGAGAACGACCAAATGCGCGGCACGCCCCGACAAGCCCAGCCACCCAAAGCGACCGAACTCTCCCCCGAACACCAAATTCCATCGAAAACTGAAAAATCACACTTGACCGCTCACCACGAGTCGACCCGAACTGAAACCGGAACCGCGTGGGATGGTGGGCGATGACGGGATCGAACCGCCGACATTCTCGGTGTAAACGAGACGCTCTACCCCTGAGCTAATCGCCCTAACCCTCGAGAGAGGAGGAACAGACCTACGGCAAGCCGCCCCAAATCGGCACAGCCTAGCCAAACCAACCCCGTCCATGCCTTGCTCTCGGCGAGATAAGCACAAGCCGCCGCGCCCGTCAACGCCCGGACGCGGCGAACTCTTTTTCTCACACAGAACGTCCGACGACAAGCTCAATGACGAATCACGTCCTCGTGATCCGAATCGCTCACCTTCGGAGCAACCGTATCGACCTCCACCGGCTCCGCCCATTCAATCGGAACCAAGGGCTTGGTCAAAGCGTTTCGCAACACATCGTCAACGGTCGCAACCGGAACAATAGTCAGGCCACGCTTCACATTATCGGGAATTTCAGCCAGGTCTTTCTCATTGTCTTTTGGAATCAGAACGGTCTTTAACCCGCCCCGAAGCGCGGCCAGAAGCTTTTCCTTCAAGCCGCCAATCGGCAGAACCCGTCCTCGCAGCGTAATCTCGCCGGTCATTGCCACGTCTTTACGCACCGGAATACCGGTCAGCACCGAGACAATCGAAGTGATCATGGCCACACCGGCCGATGGCCCATCCTTTGGCGTCGCCCCTTCCGGCACATGAACGTGAATGTCCCGACGTTCAAAGATCGGCGGCCTGATGCCAAATTCGGTGGCGCGAGATTTGACATAGCTCTCTGCCGCCTGCACCGACTCCTTCATGACCTCGCCTAGCTTGCCGGTCGTCGTGATCCGGCCTTTGCCCCGCAGCGTCACAGCCTCAATGGACAATATCTCGCCGCCGACTTCGGTCCACGCCAAGCCGGTGGTCACGCCGATTAGATCTTCCAGTTCGGCTTCGCCAAAATGATACCGCTTCACACCGGCAAATTTATCAAGGTTACGACGAGTAATCGCAACCTTATCGATCCCCTTCATCAAGATATCTTTGATCGACTTACGAGCCAGATTGGCAATCTCGCGTTCCAGATTCCGAACGCCAGCCTCTCGGGTGTAATACCGGATGATATCGCGCAACGCCTCATCCGAGATCGAGAACTCACTCTTCTTAAGGCCATGCAACTTGGTCTGCTTATCCAACAGATGACGCCGCGCAATCTCGACCTTTTCATCTTCGGTGTAGCCCGCAACCCGAATGATCTCCATCCGGTCCAACAAAGGCTGAGGCATCCGCAGCGTGTTGGCGGTACACACGAACATGACATCCGAAAGATCGTAATCGACCTCCAAATAATGATCGGCAAAAGTGGCATTCTGCTCAGGATCCAGAACCTCTAGCAGCGCCGACGACGGATCCCCGCGCCAATCAGAACCAAGTTTGTCCACTTCGTCCAATAAAAACAGTGGGTTGGACGCTTTGGCCTTCTTCATGCCCTGAATCACTTTGCCGGGCATCGAACCGATATAGGTCCGCCGATGGCCGCGAATCTCGGCCTCGTCGCGCACCCCGCCCAACGACATCCTGACGAAATTACGCCCGGTTGCCCCGGCGATCGACTTGCCAAGCGAGGTCTTGCCGACACCAGGGGGGCCAACGAGGCACAGAATCGGCCCTTTGACTTTCACCATACGCTGTTGGACCGCCAGATACTCAAGGATACGTTCCTTGACTTTCTCCAACCCGTAGTGATCGTTGTTAAGAACAGCCTCGGCAGCCTTAATGTCGCGCTTAACCTTGGTCCGCTTCTTCCACGGAATATTCAGCATCCAATCCAGATAGTTGCGAACCACCGTGGCTTCTGCCGACATGGGACTCATCGAACGCAATTTTTTGAGTTCGGCCAAGGCCTTTTCCCGGGCTTCTTTAGAAAACCGGGTCTTGTTAATCCGCTCCTCGATTTCGGCGGCTTCGTCCCGCCCGTCTTCACTCTCGCCCAGCTCTTTCTGAATCGCCTTCATTTGCTCGTTCAGATAGTATTCCCGCTGAGTCTTCTCCATCTGACGCTTAACGCGGTTGCGAATGCGCTTTTCAACTTGAAGCACGCCGATCTCGCCTTCCATGAAGGCATAGACCCGCTCCAGCCTCTCGCTAACCACGGCACATTCCAGCAACTGCTGCTTTTCTGGAATTTTCAGCGCAAGATGAGAAGCAACAGTATCAGCAAGCTTCCCAGACTCCTCAATCTGGTTAATGGAAACCAGAACCTCGGGAGGAATCTTCTTATTCAGCTTAATATACTGTTCAAATTGGGAAACAACTGCGCGCGAAAGGGCTTCCAGTTCCTGGACTTCACCGATTTTTTCTTCGATCAGTTCTGCCGTTGCCTGAAAGAAATCATCATTTTCGGAATAGCTCGTAATGGCCGCCCGCTGCCCGCCTTCAACCAAAACCTTAACGGTACCGTCAGGCAACTTCAAAAGTTGCAGTACCGTACCGACTGTCCCCACATTGAAGATATCAGCCGGCGTAGGATCGTCTTGGGCGGCGTTCTTTTGGGTGACCAGCAGTATCTGCTTGTCGTCCTTCATGACGTCTTCCAGCGCACGCACCGACTTTTCGCGTCCAACGAACAGTGGAACGATCATATGGGGGAAAACGACAATGTCGCGCAGCGGCAGAACTGGAAAAAGGGCACCACGGGAAATTTCGAACATGAGAACGTGCCTCTTGGGTGTGTACGCCGTCAGCCCATCGGACTAAACGTGAATCCGCCCCGCCCTGGGGCGTGGTAACCGCCTATCGTCTCGGATACTAACGTGGCACAGGCTCTGGGAGGCTTCAAGGGTGGGCGAGCATTCTTGTCCCTCTCCCGCCAACGGCTTCCACAAGCCCACAAACCACGGCGCACCGATCCGCACCCGCTGCCGACCTTCGGGAGTCTGCTATCGTTCCCCCGCTCGGGCCTTCAGCCGGAACGATGTCAGGCGCTCCGTCGATCCGAATAGATGTACAGGGGCTTGGTCCGCCCTTCGACCACTTCTTTATTGATCATAATCTGATCCACACCCTGCAAGCCGGGCAACTCGAACATCGGCTCGAGCAGAATCCCTTCCATGATCGAACGCAACCCTCGGGCCCCGGTCTTGCGCGCGATCGCCTTATGAGCAATCCCCTTCAGCGCATCTTCCGCGAACTCCAAGGTCACGTCCTCCATCTCAAATAGCCGTTGATACTGCTTGACCAAGGCATTTTTCGGCTTGGTCAAAATCTCCATCAACGCACTTTCGTCCAAATCCGTCAGAGTCGCCACCACTGGCAATCGACCAACGAATTCTGGGATCAGGCCGAACTTCAGCAAATCCTCGGGCTCGCAATCGCGCAGGATCTCGCCCGTCGCGCGCTCGTCAGGGCCCCGAACATCGGCACCAAAGCCAATCGAAGTGCCACGCCCACGCTGGGCGATGATTTTTTCCAGCCCGGAAAAGGCACCGCCGCAAATGAACAGAATGTTGGTGGTGTCAACCTGAAGGAATTCTTGTTGGGGGTGCTTGCGCCCACCTTGGGGCGGCACCGATGCAACAGTTCCCTCCATGATCTTGAGCAAAGCCTGCTGAACCCCCTCGCCCGACACGTCACGGGTGATTGATGGGTTGTCCGACTTCCGGCTGATCTTGTCGACTTCGTCGATATAGACAATCCCACGCTGGGCCCGCTCGACATTATAATCGGCAGACTGAAGCAGCTTGAGAATGATATTCTCTACGTCTTCGCCGACATAACCGGCCTCGGTCAAGGTCGTGGCATCGGCCATAGTGAACGGCACATCGATGATCCGCGCCAGAGTCTGGGCCAACAGCGTCTTGCCGCTTCCGGTCGGGCCAACCAGAAGAATGTTGGACTTGGCCAGCTCAACATCACCATGCTTATTGCTGTTGGCCAGCCGCTTGTAATGATTGTGAACGGCCACGGCAAGAACACGTTTGGCGTGAGTCTGGCCAATCACATAATCATCAAGCACAGCGTTAATATCGCGTGGCGTCGGAACCCCATCGCGAGATTTGACCAGCGTGGTCTTGCTCTCCTCGCGAATAATGTCCATGCACAGCTCGACGCATTCATCACAGATGAAAACCGTCGGGCCTGCAATCAGCTTGCGAACCTCATGCTGACTTTTGCCACAAAACGAGCAGTAGAGCGTATTTTTGGAATCGCTGCTGCTGGACTTGCTCATATCAACTCCGTAACCCTGCTGCCCTGCCCACGCCCCGGCCCTTCGCACTGCCAACGCCGCGCCGGTTCACCCCGTCGCCAACGCTGGCCACGGCCACCGATCGGCCCGGCGACAGCAAGCGTAAACGCGCCGATCGGTTATTCAACACCAATTCTGCGGCGACGTTCAATAATTTGTTGCAACCGTCCTATGTCGCGGCCCGCCCAAGGCCGACGCCCGCAACGCGAGCCCCGGTCTTGGGGCGAGCCCAACGACCGTTTACACATCATTGGACGGACTCGGACGCTTGCTCACCACCTCATCGATCAAGCCAAAACTCTTGGCTTGATCCGGCGACATGAACTTATCCCGTTCCATGGTCGCTTCAATGACGTCCAGCGTTTGTCCGGTATGATGAGCGTAAATCTCATTCAACTGCTGACGCAGATTCAGGATTTCTCGGGCCTGAATCTCGATGTCGGCAGCCTGGCCCTGAGTTCCGCCCGATGGCTGATGCAGCATGATCCGGGCATTGGGCAAGCAGAACCGCTTGCCCTTGGCACCGGCCCCCAGCAGCAAAGAGCCCATGGATGCCGCCTGACCAATACAGACCGTCGAAACATCGGGGCGGATATACTGCATGGTGTCATAAATCGCCAAGCCGGAGGTCACGACTCCGCCGGGCGAATTGATGTAGAACGAGATATCCTTGCTCGGATTCTCGGACTCGAGGAATAGCAACTGGGCGCAGATCACGCTGGCCACGGCGTCATTGACGCCGCCGACCAGGAAGATAATACGCTCCTTAAGCAGCCGGGAGTAGATATCGAAAGCCCGTTCGCCCCGATTGGTCTGTTCGACGACCATCGGCACCAGAGCATTCATGTGCGTCTCAAAGGGATCCATCGCTGATCGCTCTCCCCGTTCCCCGGTCAGAGTCTCTTAAAAACACGAGATGGTTACGCCGCCTGCCCCTCTTCGTCAGGCTCGCGGCGCAAGTCCTCGATGGATATGTTGCGATCGGTCAGACGGACCAGCTCCAAAATGAAGTCAACGGTCTTGTCCTCGTACAAAGGCGCCCGCAACCGCTCCACCGCCTGCTCGTTTTTCCGGAACAGGTCCACCACCTCGCGCTCGTGACCGGGATAGCGCCGAGCCTCGGCGATCACCGCCCGATTCAGTTCTTCCTGCGTGACCTTGATGGCATTTCGGCGCCCGATTTCAGACAGCAACAAGCCAAGACGGACGCGCCGTTCGGCGATCCCCCGATATTCGGCCTTGTTGGTCTCCAGATCGCGCTCCAGCTCGGCGGCGGGCAAACGCCCGGCTTCCTTTTCCTGCTCCCACATGGCCCAGGCGCCTTCGAACTCCACATCCACCATGGATGGCGGCACTGGGAAGGTATGCAGCTCGGCCAAACGGTCAAGCAAAGCCCGCTTTAGACGGCGACGGCTGAGGTTCTCATATTCCTTGGTCAAGCGATCCCGAGCCGAAGCCCGCAACGCCGCCACATCCTCCAGACCGAATCGCTTGGCCAACGCGTCATCGACCACGGCCGGCACCGAACGGCGCAGCTCCTTGACATCGATTTCAAACACCGCCTCGCGTCCGGCCAAATGACTGGCGCTGTAGCCTTCGGGGAAGGTGACCCGCACTTGGCGATGCTCGCCGGCCCGGACGCCATCCAACCCCTGCTCAAAATCTGGCAGGAAGGTTCCCTGTCCCAACGGCAGCTCGTGACCGATGGCGCTCATGCCTTCCTCGGCCTTGCCGTCGACGGTCCCGGCGAAATCAATCACCAGAATATCTCCAGAAACGGCCCCCCGATCCTCGGTCACAGGCTCGCTGCTCCGGGAGTACTCCGCCAGACTGGTCACCATGGTCTCGACGGCGGCATCGTCAACCTCGGCCACCAAACGTTCCAACTCGATGGTCCCGAAGTCGACGGGCTCGATATCCGGCAGCGTCTCAACCCGAAGAATAAAATCCAGATCCTGCCCCGGCTCGTAGGGAGATACTTCAAACTCCGGCTGCACCGCGATGCGTAATCCGCGATCGCTAATGGCCTGCCGAGAGACGGCGCCAACCTCAGCTTCCACCACTTCGTGGGCAACCGAGCCCCCAAACCGCTGGCTCACCACCGCCAACGGCACCTTGCCCGGCCTAAAGCCTGGCAACTTGAGCGTCCGGGTCAATTCCTGGAGCTTGGCCTGGATTTTGGCGTCGATCTCCTGGGCGGCAACAACAACTTTGAATTCGCGCTTCAAGCCGTCGACGCTGGTCTCGGTAATTTGCATGTGACTGAAAGCCTATCCGAAAAGAACACCCGTTCCCGACCGGGACCGCAAGCGAAACCGCCATGGTGCGGGTGAAGGGACTCGAACCCCCACGACTCGCGTCACTGGAACCTAAATCCAGCGCGTCTACCAATTCCGCCACACCCGCGATGGCAATCGCGGCACACACGACGTCTCGCCCACCGGTCGGTCGGCGCGACGGTGTCTATAGCATAACAATTCCGCCGCAAATAGGCCAATTACCAAAAAATCCGAGCCCGGACGATCACTCCCCCCCGTTGACGGGCCCACGAATCCGGTCCCGAGTCCAGTTTTGCAACCGGATCAACACCGATGGCAGCCCCTCGGGCAGGTCTTCAGCGATCAAACCCGGACCAAAACCAGCGGCGACCTCGCCATGCATCCAAACGGCGGCGCAGGCGGCTTCGAATGTCGGCATGCCTTGAGCCATCAGGCCGACCGCCAAGCCAGCCAGCACATCACCGGCACCAGCGGTCGCCAAATGGGCGGGCGCGTTGGTGTTGATGGCGGCCCGGCCATCGGGAGCGGCAATGACGGTATCGGCACCCTTAAGCACCATCACGGCACCTGCCCGCACGGCCGCCGCTCGTGCCCGAGCGAGTTTGTCATCCCGAGTCGGACTCTCGGCCACCTCGACCGGAAACAGCCGGGCAAATTCGCCACCATGGGGCGTCAACAGGCAGCGCGGGGTCAACCGCTGGAATAACGCCTCGGCAGCCCCGGCGAACACCGTCAGCGCGTCGGCATCCAGAACGGTGGCTCGTCCGGCCTTCAGCACCGCCAACACACGCCGCCGCAAAGCCGGCGTTACCCCGGCTCCCGGCCCCAGCAACACCGCATTCCGCCGGGGATCAGCCAAAAGAGCCGCAAACCCGGCAACATCGCTCACCGGCTCCACCATGACCGCCGTCAGCGCAGCGGCATAGAGGGGAAAGGCCTCGACAGGACAAGCCAGCGTCACCAATCCGGCCCCGACTCGCAGTGCCGCCCGTGCCGCCAACCGTGCGGCGCCGGTCATCCGCCCTCCGCCGGCCACCAACACATGGCCGCGTTGGAACTTGTGCCCCTCCAAATGCGGCCAGGGGAAGCAGCTCAACCAGCCTTCAGGACCATTTTCAACCGCGATCGGATCGATTTGATCCAGCACCGTCGCTGGAATTCCGATCTCCACCACCTGCAACGCGCCGCAATGAAGCCGGCCTGGCAACAACAGATGGCCAGGTTTTTTGCGAAAAAACGTCACCGTCAGATCGGCACGAAGCGCGGCTCCCAACACCTGGCCAGTGTCGCCATGAACCCCGCTTGGGACGTCCACCGCCACCACCGGCAATCCACGAGTCGCCACCGTTTCGACCACAGCACGGGCGACACCGTCCAAGGGCCGGGTCAAGCCAGCGCCGAACAGGGCATCCACCACCAGCGGCGCCTGCTCGCCGCCATCTGACCCGCCTCCATCCAGCACCGTCGCCAGCGATTCGACCGCCCCCGACCAATGGCTGGCAGCCCACGCGGCATCCCCCCGCATCCCCTCCCGCGTCCCCAGTAACGCCAAGCGCACCGGCCAGCCCGCCTCAGCCAAATGGCGCGCCACCACAAAACCGTCGCCGCCATTATTGCCCGGCCCGCACAGCACCACCACCGGACGCCGGGACCAACGCCCCTGAATCGCCTGAGCCACCCCGGCTCCGGCGGCCTCCATCAACGCGATGCCGGGAACACCGCTGGCAATCGCTAAGGCATCGGCTTGCCCCATCTCGGCTACCGAAAGAAGAGCTGCGCCTCTCGCCTCATCCACTGGCGTCCTCTCCATTGGCTCTACGCTCCCGCCCTGTCCTGGTTTTCTGGAAGCCCGGCCTTTACCGTTCCCCGGTCAGCGCCCGAAACGTCTGAACCTCTTGCAAGGCCCCATTGCGAACAAAGCCCACATCACTGCCCGCAATCACCAGCCGGCAGCCGACATCGAGCAACTGGGCCATGGTGCGAACCGGCGACGGGATTCCGCCGTAGCAAACGCCACTCTCGAGAATGGCCTGCTCGGCCCGATCAATCACCCACCGCACTTCGGGATCGTCATAGCCGCCCAGCTTGCCAACACTGCCGGACAGGTCATAAGGGCCGATGAACAGGACATCGACTCCGGGAACTCGAGCAATATCGGGAATCGCCTCGACGCCCTCGAGCGTTTCGATTTGACAGATCAGCAGCAGTTGATCGTTGACCCGGTTGCGGTAGTCCTCGCGATCAAGCCCATAATGGGATGCCCGAATCGCCCCGTAAGCCGCGCCGCGCCCGCCAGCCGGCGGATACCGGCACGCCGCCACCGCCGCCCGCGCCTCTTCCGCCGAACTGACCGCCGGAATCATCAGGCCTTCGACGCCGATATCCAAGGCCCGCTTGATCATCACAGAATCGTTCCAGGGCACACGCATCAGCGGCGTGGTCGGGGTTCCCGAGATGGCATGAATCTGCCCGACGGCGTCCATCAGGCTCCCCGGACCATGTTCGTGATCGATCATCACACAGTCATAACCGGCCAACGCCACGATCTCGGCGGCCAGCGGCGAGACCATGTCCAGCCAACAGCCTAACGCCCGCCCACCTGCCGCCAACCGCTGTTTCAGGAGATTATCGCGCATCAAGAGGAACCCTTTGTCTTTGGTGAGCCGGCACGGCCTAAGACCAACGGCCCTAGACAATGATCCGTGCCGTTGGTATCCGGCGGCGACCGCCGCCGCGCCCCCCGCCGCCGCGCCCCCCATGGCGCGAAGCCAAGGGCGCGGATGCGCCCGCCCGGCGTCTGAGGGCGCCGCAGACGTGTCAACGTCCAAGGCCATTGGTCTTGGGAGCCGGGGGGCAAAGCCTAGTGATCACCCTCGGCTTCCTCTCCACGGGGTTCCGGTCGGCTGAGTTCCTCGGCCCGCAATCGGTGGGCGACGTGATCCAGGACACCGTTGATCACTCCCGGTTCACGCCCCTGATAGAAGGCGTGAGCGATTTCAACATACTCGCTCAGGATAATGCGCGGGTGAATGTCGCCATGGGCGAGCAATTCAAAAGCCCCGGCCCGCAGGATGGCGCGCAAAAGCAACTCAATTCGATCCAGCGGCATTCGTGCGTCAAGGGCCGCCGAAAGAATACCGTCGATGTCGGCTCGCCGGGCGCTGACGCCGCGAACGATGGCCGAGAGCAATGGTGGATCGGCGGCGACATAGGAGACGCCGTCGACCTCGTGACCAAGCCGATGTTGAAGGAATTCGGCCAGCGCGGCCTCCGGTTCTGCGCCGAGAAGCTCGATCTGGTACAGCACCTGAACCGCAGCCAGCCGTGCCGCGCCGCGCCGCGCTTTGGCTGAACCACGGCCACGCCGGTTACGACCGGCTGTCTTACTGGGGGGAGCCATGGGGGTCCGATTATCGGGGATAAAGCCGGAAGTGGCGCTTCAATTCGATCATGTCCAAGCACGCGCGGGCCGCACCGCCGCCCTTGTTCTTGTGCTTGACCGAGGCCCGTGCCCAAGCCTGCTCTCGGTTTTCAACGGTGAGAATGCCGTAGCCGATGGCCAAGGTATGAGTTAAGGCCAAATCCTGAAGGCCCCGCGCGCTTTCGGCACAGACGTAATCATAGTGGGTTGTTTCACCCCGGATTACGCAGCCAAGGGCGACATATCCGTCAAACCGACGACGACCGGAATAATGATCCATCGCGGTCACGGCATAGCGAATCGCCGCCGGAATTTCGAAGGCGCCGGGCACCGACAGGCGCTCGTAGGTGGCGCCGGCCTGGTTGATTTCGGCCACCGCGCCACGAACCAGTTCGTCGGCGATATCTTCGTAGAAGCGGGCTTCGACGATCAGCAGCGTGGGTGTGTCAGCCATCGACGGCGGTTTCCCCGATAGTGGTTTTATGGGCTCCGGACAATGCCTCATTGACCGCGATCGGGCGATGACCGACCACCGTCAGGCCATAGCCGTCGAGTCCGATGATGGTCCGGCGATGATTGGACAGCAGGATCATATGCCGAACCCCCAGGTCCAGGAGTATTTGAGCCCCGACGCCATAATCGCGCAATTCGGCCCCCGGCGGTGCGGTTCCCGACAGCCGTGCTTGCAGCCGTTCGGCCAGGGGTTTTTCGGGCGGATCGCACAACATCACCACCACACCTCGGTTGGCTTCGGCGATCATGGCCATGGCGGCTTGAAGATTGGCGTCGCGTCCGGCGCTTTGTTCGGCGATGACGTCGTCGAGCGGGTCGTGGGCGTGCATCCGCACCAGAACCGGAGCCCCGTCGCCCACATCGCCACGGATCAGCGCCGCATGCTCAATTCCCGAGACGGTGTTGAGGTAGGTGACCAACCGAAAGCGCCCGCCGTAGCGACTGACGATCTCGGTGTCGAGGGTCCGTTTAATCAGGGTTTCGGTGCGTCGGCGATAACTGATCAAGTCGGCAATGGTGCCGATTTTCAGCCCGTGATATTGGGCAAAGGGAACCAGATCCGGCAACCGCGCCATGGTGCCGTCTTCGTTAAGAATTTCGCAGATCACGCCAGCAGGGGACCGTCCGGCCATGCGGGCGATGTCGACCGCCGCTTCGGTATGACCGGCTCGCACCAACACCCCCCCCTCTCGTGCCACCAGGGGGAACACATGGCCGGGACTGACCAGATCATGGGCACCGGCGGTGGGATCAATGGCAACCTGGATGGTTCGGGCGCGGTCGGCAGCGGAAATGCCGGTGGAGACACCGACTCGAGCCTCAATGGAGGTGGTAAAGGCGGTTTGGTGGCGGGTTTGGTTGTGCCGAGTCATCAGCGGCAGGTGCAACTGGTCCACGCGCTCTCGGGGCAAGGCCAGGCACACGAGGCCGCGCCCAAAGCGGACCATGAAATTGACCGCTTCTGCGGATGCAGCGTCACCGGGGATGAACAGATCGCCTTCGTTTTCCCGGTCCTCGTCATCAACCAAAATCACCATACGGCCCTGTCGGGCCTCTTCGATGATTTCCTCGGTTGAAGACAGAGCGGCGGCGAGATACGGCGTCATGCTGCCTCGGTCAGGCGCGCGACATAGCGCGCCAGCATGTCCACTTCGAGATTGATCGCCCGTCCCGGAGTCATGGAGCCGAATGTGGTGCATTGCTGAGTATGGGGGATGATGTTGATGGCAAAACGACGGCCAGCCACTTCATTGACCGTCAGGGACACGCCGTCAAGGGCCACACTGCCTTTGACCGCGATAAAGCGGGCGAATTCGGGCGGAGCTTCGAAGTCAAACCGCAGGCTGCCGCCTACGGGCGTGATTTCGATCACTTCGGCGACCCCGTCCACATGGCCGAACACCAAGTGGCCGCCCAATTCATCGCCAAGCCGCAAGGATCGTTCCAAGTTGACCGGCGTTCCCTCGGTCCACGCGCACAGCGTGGTCCGATCAAGGGTCTCCTTGGAAGCTTCGACGGCAAACCAGCCGAAGTCGCGGTCGACCACGGTCAGGCAGACGCCATTACAGGCAATCGACGCGCCCAGCGGCACCTCAGCGGTGTCAAGGCCGCTGGCGATGATGAATCGGATGTCGGGTCCACGCTCGATGGCGGAAACCTCGCCGATATGTGTGATGATTCCAGTAAACATGCTGGCACCTTAGCAGCTTGGAGCGGGTTGGGCCAAGTCGCCCAAAAACCCGATCGCATTTTTCGGTTTCAGTTTTGGTCTGTTGGCGCCGATTTCACCTCGGCTCAGTGTCCCAGGAACTTGATAAGGCCAAATAAGCCGCCAAGCACAACGGTAGCATTAACGGCTGTCGCCAAGATAATAACTTTTAATAAATAGACTTTAGAAGATAAAATATCAGCTCTAGTTTCGGCGATCTCGGCCTTTAATTCGGTTTTAAGGTGGGTGATGTTGGTCTTTAAATCAGCCATAACTTCGTCAATGTTAGTCATTGTTTTAATTTTAAGGTTATCGGCATCGATTTTTATTTCAGTTCTAATTTCGTTGACGTCGGCTTTTAATTTGGTTCCAAGGGTGGTGATATTGGTTATTAATTCAGCTTTAGTTTCAATAATATCAGTCTTTAGCTCGGCTTTTATGTCAGCAATACTGGCTTCAAGTTCCGTTTTGACATGGGCGAAGTCGGCCTTCAGCTCGATCTTTTCGGCTTTTAACTCGGCCTTGAGGTCGGTGATATTGGCCTTCAGCTCGGCTTTTCCAACCTTCTGAGGCTTGAGGCTTGCCGATGCGCTCATGACTCTGCTTTCCTCGTATCCACCTACACGCTTGGCGCCTCCGGCCTGCGCGGAGATTAGCAGTTTATGACAGGGTGGGTCACGTAAAGAACCATCAAGGCTCGATGGTGTCTGGGATCCGGTGGTTTTTTGGGGGGGCGACTCGAGCGCGTTGCAGCCAAGCCCCAAATTTTCTTGCGAGAAAGGGCCACTCCCAGGTACCGAGAGCAACCCCTGTAAGGATTTCCGTTATGACCATCGTTTCCGCGACCTGCGCCCCGGCGGTTGCCGTTGGCGAGCCCGCCGATCAGCGTATCGTCATCTTTGACACCACGCTCCGCGACGGTGAGCAATCGCCAGGGGCTTCGATGAATCTCGAGGAGAAACTCCGAGTCGCTCGAGTCCTTGAGGAGCTGGGCGTCGATGTGATCGAAGCCGGCTTTCCCATCGCTTCGAATGGCGACTTCGAAGCCGTGTCCGCCATCAGTCGGTTGCTACAACGGACCACGGTGGCAGGACTAGCCCGCGCCCAACGTCGGGATATCGATCGTTGCGCCGAAGCCCTGGCCGGTGCCGTTCGTAAGCGTATTCATACCTTCATTTCAACCAGCCCGCTGCATATGAAGTATAAGCTTCAGATGCCCCCCGAGCAGGTCTTGGAGGCCATCACTGAAAGCGTGCGTTACGCCCGATCTCTGGTCGAAGATGTGGAGTGGAGCGCCGAAGATGGCTCGCGTACCGAGCATGATTTCCTGTGCCGCTGTGTAGAAGCGGCGATTGCCGCCGGCGCAACCACCATCAACATTCCCGATACGGTCGGATATGGCGTGCCTGAAGAATACGGCGCGCTGTTTTCCATGCTGCGCAACCGAGTGCCCAATATCGACCGAGCGGTGTTATCGGTCCATTGTCACAATGACTTGGGTTTAGCGGTGGCGAATTCTCTGGCTGGGGTCAGCCACGGCGCCCGTCAGGTCGAATGCACCATCAATGGCTTGGGCGAACGGGCAGGCAATGCCGCTCTGGAGGAGCTGGTGATGGCGCTGCGGACCCGCCATGATCGATTGCCCTACACCACGGGTATTCATACCGAGACCATCACCAAAGCGTCGCGGTTGGTGTCGGTCATTACGGGCTTTGTGGTGCAGCCCAACAAGGCCATCGTCGGCGCCAATGCGTTTGCCCACGAATCGGGCATTCATCAGGATGGCATGCTGAAGCATGCCGGAACCTACGAGATCATGACCCCAGAATCGGTAGGGCTGGTCCGCGCCGCCGCCGACAAGGGCGGGTTGGTGCTTGGCAAGCATTCTGGCCGCAACGCCTTCCGGACTCGGCTGAAGGATTTGGGGTATGTCCTGGATGACGCCGGAATCGATGAAACATTCAGGCGATTCAAGGAATTGGCCGACAAGAAGAAAGAGATTTTCGACGAAGATCTGGTGGCGTTGGTGGACGACCAGATTGGTCATTCCGAAGACCGGATTCAGTTCATTTCGCTGGAGGTGCTGGCCGGCTCCAAGCGGCCTCAGCAGGCGGATCTGGTGCTGGTGGTCGACGGCGAGAGGCGGGAAACCTCGGCTGGTGGTAACGGTCCGGTGGATGCAATTTTCAATGCAATCAAGGCGCTGTATCCTCATGAGGCCGGGCTTGAGCTGTATCAGGTTCACGCCGTGACAGCGGGGACCGATGCCCAGGCCGAGGTCACGGTGCGTCTGGAGGACGAGGATCGCGGCGTGGTTGGGCGCGGTGCCGACAGCGATACCCTGGTGGCGTCCTGCCGGGCTTACGTCCATGCTCTGAACAAGCTGCTGGTCAAACGTCAACGAACCGCGCCGTCGCCACTCTGTGCTTGAGTGGCCCTGGCTGTTGCTCTATGGAACGGGGGGGAGGCCGGGTGCGACGACGGTTCGCACCCGCCGGTCCCTGAATGCCGCGTCAACCGGATGAAGAGTTAACCACCACCATGTTTTCCAAACTGCTCGGCATCCTGTCGGCCGACATGGCCATCGATCTCGGGACCGCCAACACGCTGGTGTACGTGAAAGGGCGGGGTATTGTCCTGAATGAGCCTTCGGTGGTGGCCATCGCGACGGTTCGGGGCAGAAAGCAAGTCCTGGCCGTCGGCGACGAGGCCAAGATGATGCTGGGGCGGACGCCGGGGAACATTCAGGCGATCCGACCGCTGCGGGATGGCGTGATCGCCGACTTTGAAGTGGCGGAGGAAATGATCAAACATTTCATCCGTAAGGTTCACAATCGGCGGAGCTTTGCCAGCCCTCAGGTGATTGTGTGCGTGCCGTCCGGGTCAACGGCAGTCGAACGCCGGGCGATTCAGGAGTCCGCCGAGTCGGCGGGGGCTCGCCGAGTGTTCCTGATCGAAGAGCCCATGGCGGCGGCCATCGGCGCTGGCTTGCCGGTCACCGAGCCCACCGGGTCAATGGTGGTGGATATCGGCGGCGGCACCACTGAGGTTGCGGTTTTGTCTCTGGGCGGGATCGTCTATTCCCGCTCGGTGCGGGTTGGCGGCGACAAGATGGACGAAGCCATCATCGGCTACATCCGCCGTAGCCATAATTTGCTGGTGGGCGAAGGGTCCGCCGAGCGGATCAAGAAAGAAATCGGTTCGGCCTGTCCCCCCGAAGACGGCGAAGGTCGGCTTATGGAAATCAAGGGCCGCGATTTGATGAATGGCGTTCCTAAAGAGTTGATCATCAGCGAGCGCCAGATTGCCGAGAGTTTGGCTGAGCCGGTCAGTGCGATCATTGAAGCGGTCAAGGTGGCTCTGGAACACACCGCCCCTGAGTTGGCGGCGGATATTGTTGACAAGGGAATCGTTCTGACCGGCGGCGGCGCTTTGCTGGGCAATCTGGACTATGTGTTGCGTCATGCCACAGGGTTGCCGGTATCGATTGCCGATGATCCCTTAAGCTGCGTTGCTCTGGGGACCGGACGTGCCTTGGAAGAAATGAAAACCCTCAGAAATGTTTTGGTTTCCATGTACTGATCTTGTATCCTGCCGCCTGTGTTTTTGAAATCGCGCCCGAATCAAGGCGCGGTTGGGGCATCGATACAGGTATTCAGCGCGGCTGGCCTTGAACGATAATTATGGAATATTATCGTGAAACCACGCACCGCAAGACCGATGACCCGGCTGACGGCGTTAAGGGCGCTGGTTCAGCGGTTTTCGTTTTTGTTGTTGGTCACGGCATCGATCGCTTTGATGATGCTGGGCAAAATTGATCCGTCGCTGGTTGAAGAGGCCCGGTCTCATGTCACCGACGCCTTCGTGCCCATTCTCGACGCCATTTCCCGACCGGCGGCCACGGCGGCACGAGCGGTTGAGACGGTGGTCGAGATCAGCGAAATCCATCGTGAAAACAGCGAACTGAGGTTGGAAAATGCTCGCCTGCTGCAGTGGAAGCAGGTGGCGCTACGGATGGAGGCCGAGAACAATAGCCTGCGCTCGCTGTTGCACTACAAGCCGGAGCCGGGCGCCGCGTTTATTTCGGCTCGCCTGATTGCGGCGCCGGGCGGGCCGTTTCTGCGCGATGTGCTGGTGACTGCCGGGCGCCGGGATGGGGTTCGTCGAGGGCAGGCGGCGATTGCCGGAGCGGGGATGATCGGGCGGGTGGTCGAAGTCGGCGAATGGACGGCGCGGGTTCTGTTGATTACCGATATTAATGCGCGGGTGCCGGTGCTGTTGGACAATAGCACCCGGCAGCGGGCGGTTCTGGCTGGCGACAATTCGGACGAGCCCCGGCTGCTGTATTTGCCGCCTGAAGCCTCGGTATCGGTCGGAGATCGGGTGGTGACGTCTGGTGAGGGCGGGCTGTTTCCGGTCGGTTTGCCGATCGGAGTCGTGGCGGCGGTCGAAGATCGGGTGATCAAGGTCAAGACGATGGTGGATTTGGGCAAATTGGAGCATGTGGAGTTGGTGGACTTCGGCTTGCCTGGAGGGCTGGTCGGGGAGACGGGGCTCTCTGGCGTGAGATAACGGTCGCCCGATGACGGTCAGTGTTTGGCACAGACTTGATCAGGCGGGGCGCAGCTTGGCACCGCTGGCGGTGACGGTGATGTTGCTGCTGTTGGCGATGGTGCCGTTGTATCTGCCCGGTTATGAAACCGTGGCGCCGGCGTTGGCCTTGATGTCGGTCTATTACTGGGCGATTCATCGTCCTGACCTCATTCGCCCCAGCGTAGCCTTCGCAATCGGATTGCTGCAGGATATGTTGACGGGGGCGCCGTTGGGTATGACCGCGCTGGTGCTGGTGTTGTGTCACTGGGTGGTGGTGTCCCAGCGGAGCTTCTTTTTGGCCAATTCCTTTGTTTTGTTGTGGGTTGGCTTTGCCTTTATCGTGTTTGGCGCTGCGTTGGTGCAGTGGTTGGCCTTTTCCATGCTGGCGCTGACGGTGATGCCGCTGGAAGCCGCCTTGTGTCAGGCCGCCCTGACGCTGGCTTTGTTTCCGATCTTCGCTTGGTTGTTCATTCGTGTTCACCGAGCGTTTTTGAAAGAACTGTAAACCCGACGGGTATTTAGGAACAGGTGGATGGCGTTTAACGGAGGCACGATGAACCGTGATACCGACCGCTACCGCACTTTGACTCGGCGCGTGTTGGTTCTCGGCAGTATCAAGCTTGGGTTGTTATCAACTCTTGTTGCCCGCTTATACTACCTTCAGGTGGTCGAATCTGCCCGTTATACGATGCTGGCCGACGAAAATCGGATCAGTTTACGGCTGGTGGCGCCGTCGCGGGGATTGATCGTTGACCGGCTGGGGGTGGCGCTGGCGGTCAATCAGCAAAATTACCGGGTGGTGTTGGTTCAGGAGCGGGTTCGGGATATCGAAGGGACATTAACGCTTCTGACTCAGATCGTGCCGCTGTCCGATACCGATCGGCGGCGGATTTTGCGTGAAATGCAGCGCAAGCGCCGTTTTGTGCCGGTGACGGTTAAAGAAAATCTCAGTTGGGATCAGGTGGCGCAGATCGAGACCAACACGCCGGATTTGCCGGGGGTTTCCATCGAGGTTGGCGAGATCCGCAATTATCCCTATGGCGAGGCCACAGCCCATATCTTGGGCTATGTCGGTGCGGTGGCGGTGTCGGAGGTTCAGGGCGATCCGGTGTTGTCGTTGCCAGGATTTCGGATCGGCAAAACGGGTATCGAAAAATATTGGGAAAAGGAATTGCGAGGAGTTGCCGGAACCAGCCAGTTGGAGGTCAATGCGGTGGGGCGGGTGATCCGGGAGCTGTCTCGGGACGAGGGGCAACCGGGGCACGAAGTCACCTTGACTCTGGATTTGGCCTTGCAACAATTTACCCAAAAACGTTTGGCTGACGAACAAAGCGCGTGCGCCGTGGTTATGGATGTCCATACCGGCGGCATTTATACGATGGCCTCGAATCCCAGCTACGATCCAAACCGTTTTTCCACGGGGATTAATGCCGAGGTTTGGGAAGAGCTTTTGTCCAATCCAAACGCTCCTCTGACCAATAAAACCACCGGGAGCCTTTATTCTCCGGGATCAACCCTCAAAACAGTGGTCGCTTTGGCGGCGCTGGAGTCGGGTGTGATTGGGGCCCACCATACGGTCGTGTGTCCCGGTTACATGGATTTGGGTGATCACCGCTTCCATTGTTGGAAAAGAGGCGGGCACGGAACCGTGGATATGAGTGACGCCCTGCGTCAATCCTGTGACACTTATTTCTACGATCTAGCCCGCCGGATGAGCATCGATCGGATCGCCGAGATGTGCCACCGCTTTGGTCTGGGAGAGACGCTGGGCTTGGATCTCCCTGGTGAGCGGTCGGGCCTCGTGCCGTCCCGCCTGTGGAAACAGGCGACATACGGGGTTCCCTGGCAGCAGGGGGAGACGCTGGTGGCCGCCATTGGACAAGGATATGTTCTGACCACGCCGTTGCAATTGGCGGTGATGTGTGCCCGCTTAGTGAATGGCGGCTATGCGGTTAAGCCGCACTTGGTCAAACAGATTCGGCAAGGGGTGGCCGAACAGACGGTTTGGCCGGAGATCGGGGTCGATAAAGCCAATCTGGACATGGTTGTTCAGGGGATGAATCTGGTGGTGAATCATCCTCACGGCACCGCCTACAAAGCGCGGATCACCGAGCCGGGTTTTGAGATGGGCGGCAAGACCGGAACGTCCCAGGTTCGGCGGATCAGCATGGCCGAGCGGTCGACCGGGGTGATCAAAAACGAGGATCTGCCCTGGCGAGAGCGCGATCATGCGCTGTTTATCGGGTTTGCGCCCGTGGATGCGCCGCGTTACGCCGTGGCGGCGGTGGTCGAGCATGGCGGTGGCGGCTCTGCGGTGGCGGCGCCGATTGTTCGGGATATCCTGGAGGAGTGCCAGCGTCGCAATCCGGCCCGGTCGTCGCCCAACGCCGAGGCTGGAGCCAGTCCGGGGGCCGGCTCTGGCAGTCCCGGAGAGGTCGGGCGGCCCAAGTCCACATGATAACCCCACCCCTTTGGTAGAGGGGGACTATCCGCCGACAGGGCGCCACTGTTTGGGGTTTAACAGCGTCGAGACCGGAATTGTCATCACGTCGTTTTCCAAGGTTTCCACGCTTTCGGTCCGTTCAATGCCTTCCAAAATCAGGTCGGCGAGCACCAGATGACGGTCATAGGCGTGGAGGGCAATAACCTGATAAATCTCCAGGAAAATGCCGGGGCGACGAAAGCGGTCGCCAATTCTCACGGTGTCGGACATCAGATTCAGCCGTTGGCCTTATGGTGCCCGGATGGCCGGGCGCCTCGACCATAGCGGGGATTAGGTTTTTTGGGTAGGCATCATGACTGTGGTCGAGCCGCGACGCCGATTATGGACAGGCTTGGCCATCATGGCGGTGGCTGGAGCCGCTTTGGTGGTGTTCAATCGGACCCTTTTGCTCTCGGGTTGGGACGCAGTGCCGGGAGACCTGGGGGATGGCCGATTTAATCTGGCGGTTCTGGAACATTGGTATCGGGTGACGTTGGCTGCCGAGTCGTGGCGATCCCCTGATTATTATTTCCCGGTGCCGGATGCGCTTGGCTACAGCGATGCCCTGGTGCTGTTGGCGCCTGCCTATGTGGCAGGGCGCTGGAGCGGGCTGGGGATGGTTCCAGCCCTGGCGGTGACGCTGGCGACGGCCTCGGCGGTGGGCTTTGCCGGCATGATTTGGTTTTTACGCCGTTCCCTAAGGTTGGTGTGGCCAGCGGCGATGGCGGGAGCCGGTGCCTTTGCTACCGGAACCGCGCTGTCTCAATCGCTAGCCATTGGCCATGTGCAGATGATGGCCATCGAGGCATTGCCCTGGTTTGCGGCTCTGGTTTGGCACTCTCTTCGCCGGGGAGGGACGGTGGCAGCAAGCGGTGCGGCGCTATTGCTGACCATGATCTTGCTGACCTCGTTTTATGTCGGATGGTTCTTGGGGCTTCAATTGCTGGTTATGGCCGGTCTGGGATTGGTCATGGCGCTGGTTTTGGTTGGTCCTCAAGCGGCACGGGCTGGGGCTGGCGCCTGGCTTAGGGCGCGTCGTTGGTCCTTGCTGGTTGCCGGAGTTTCTTTGGCGCTGGGATTGGTGCCGTTCCTGCTGATCTACGGCCCGGTAGCCCTTCAGCATCACGATGGAAGACCTTGGGCGGAAGTGGTGCGGACGTTGCCGGACATCCGCCAATGGCTGGAAGCACGAGGCAACCTCGTGTGGGGGCCTGTGGCCGAAGCGATCTGGCCGGGGCTCTCAAACGAGGGCGGGGAACTGGGAAAGGGGTTGAGTTGGGGGCTGCTGTTGGTCTTTGCGGCAACGGTGGCCGGGGCGGGCGCAGCGCGGTGGCCGGTGGCCGGCTTGTCTCCCGAGTTGCGGCGATGGGGGCTGGTGCTGGGGATCAGTGTGTTGGTGTGCTGGTCGCTGTTGCTGCGGGAAGGCGCCGGGTCCGCTTGGTTTATGATGTATCAGGGCGTACCGGGAGGATGCAGCATTCGCTCGGTGTTCCGGTTTAATCTGGTGCTGTCCTTTTCGGTGGCGGTGGTGGCGGCGATTGGGATCCATGCGGCTTGGGTTGGTGCAAAGAGCAACAAGGTCATTCGGCTGGGTGTTGGGGGCGTGGTGGCGCTGTTGCTGATTGAGCAGACCAATACGCTGCCCGGAACCCTGAGTCGCTCCCGTGATTTCGCAGGGATCGAAGCCATGCCGGCTCCGCCGCCGGCCTGTCGGGCGGCGGTGCTGTTGCCGCAGACCCCGCCACCGGCCTATCACCGTTGGTCACATCAGCTTGACGCGGTGTTATTGGCTCAGTCCTGGGGATTGCCGGTTCTCAACGGCTATAGTGGTTTGGCACCCGAGGGTTGGGGCTTATTCGACCCCACCGATCGGATGGGCTATCGTCGGGCGGTGGTTGCCTGGGTCGATCGATACGGCCTGTGGGATGGCTTGTGCGGCATCGATTTTGAAGCCCGTCGTTGGTTTCCGGTGGTTCGCGCGGATATGGTGCCATAAATATCTAATCGTGATGAGGACGACGCATCGCGATGGAAGACCGGCGGCGCACTGATGGGGGCTCGTCCGTGTGCACGGGTGTTGAGACGTAGGGTTGCGAGGGGGATCGCGGAGATGAGTATCAAGGCCCGGCTGTTGACGCTGATTGGTCTGAGCATGATCGGTATGCTGGTCTTTGGAGCCGTTATCATTGGCCAAACCGGGTCTCACCTGTCATCTGCGGCCCAGATTGTGCGTGTCATGAAGCTGTCGACATCGGTCGGCGCCCTGGTGCATGAGTTGCAAAAGGAGCGAGGCGCCACGGCCATCGTGATTGCCAGCAAAGGGCAACATTTTGTCGAAGAATTGAAGGCCAAGCGCCATGAATCGGATCAAGCTGCCCGAGCTTTTGAAATAACTACAGTTGCCTTGGCACAGGCCAAAGCGGATGGGGCCTTTCACGAGGCTATTCAGGCGGTTCTCAACAAGCTTCATGGCATCGATGACTTCAGAGGGCGGGTGGATGTGCTGTCTGTCGATGGTTCGGCTTCGTTTTCTACCTATACCGAAGTAATCTTTGCGCTGTTACGGCTCAACGAAAGCTTGGTTAGCGTGGCCGATGATGCTGCGACTACCCAGGATGCCACCGCCTACATCAATTTTTTGCAGGGTAAAGAGCGGGCAGGGCAGGAGCGCGCGACCGGCGGCGCCGGTTTTGCCGCTGGTCGGTTTGATGGGGCGCTGTATCACCGCTTTGTTGTGCTGGCGGGTGCCCAAGAGGCTTGGTTCGGGGCGTTCAAGGCATTGGCGTCGACGGATCTGGTTCAGGCCTACACGCGCAGCGAGGAAACAACTCTGCCCGAGGTGGAAAAGTTCCGTCAGATGGCTTTGGACAGCGTGACGTCGGGCTCCATCGGGCAAGCGACGGCGACGGGCTGGTTTCAAGCCGCCACCACGCGGATTGAGGCCTTGAAGACGATTGAAAATCAGTTGGCCGCGCATTTGATCGAGGGCGCAGCGGCTCGGGAGGATCAGGCTAGAGGGGCGTTATGGGTGGCCATTCTGGGTATGCTGGTTGGGGTTGGCTTGGTCGCAGCTCTGGCGCTGCTGACCTTGCGCCATATTCTGTCGAGTCTGTCGGGATTCTCGGCGACCATCCAACAGATCGATGCCACAGGCGATCTGGGTCTGCGGGTGCCGGTGCAGGCCAATGACGAAATTGGCGTCACAGCCAGAGCCTTTAACGCGTTGTTGGCCGATCTTGGCGGTGTTGTGTTTGCCATTGGCGCGACCATGTCCCGTGTGGCCGAAGCCGATTTGTCGGCGCGGGTGGACGTGGTGGCCAAGGGCGATTTGGCGACGATCAAGGGCAACATCAATCGATCTTTGGAAACTCTGTCGGATACTCTCCTTTTAGTAGTGCAAAGCATTCGTCAGGTTGCGGTGGCAGCGGGAGAGGTTTCGGGCACGGTCAGTCAGATTTCCGATGGTGCTCAAGGTCAACTTGCCGCCGTCAAAACCATCTCGGTTGGGGTTCAGCAAAGCGCCCGCGCTATCGAGGACGTTTCAGAAAGTGCCCGCCAGACCAGCGGTCAGGCCCGTGAGGCGACTCGTTTGGTGTCCGAAGGACGGGAAGCCATTGCTGGTTTGGCTCATTCGGTCAGTGCCATTGCCGGTAATGCGCGGGAAATTTCCAAGATCACGGATGTGATCGACCGTATCGCTAACCAGACCAACATGCTGTCCCTGAATGCCGCGATCGAGGCGGCGCGGGCCGGTGAGGCCGGCAAGGGTTTCGCTGTGGTGGCCGAAGAGGTCGGGAAGCTCGCCGAGCATTCCGGGCGATCCGTGGAGGACATTAACGCGGTGATCGAGCGGGCCGATGCCGAGACCGTCGAAGGCGTTCGGGCGGCTGAGGTGGTTGGTCACAGCATCGACCTGATCTCGCGGGTGGTGGCTCAAAGCGACCAGATGGCGGCGTCGATTGCTGCCGCCATGGAGCAACAGGCCCATTCCATCGAACAAATTCGGACCAGTGTCGAAGACTTGGCCCGCATCGGTGAGAGTAATGCGGTCGCGTCGGAAGAGGTGACGGCGACGATGGTCGAATTGGCCCGCCTGACCAATCAGACCCGTGCCGAGGTTGAGCGTTTTCAGTTTGCCAACAGGGGATAACCTGACACCAATGGCCTTGGACGTTGACACGTCTGCGGCGCCCTCAGACGCCGGGCGGGCGCATCCGCGCCCTTGGCTTCGCCTCCACGAGGACGCAGGGCCGCCGTCGCGGCCCGATACCAACGGCACGGATCATTGTCTAGGGCCGTTGGTATGAGATGGTTTGGGGTCCGTTCGGGAGCAGGGGCCCCGCTCGCGCTTCCAGGGCGGGACGCTCCTACGGGGCTTTGCTTGGCAAGGTTTCCGGAGCCAGAGTCGGGAGCGTTGGAGCCGGGGTCGGGGTCGGGGTTGCTGAAGCCGCAGGCTTGGCTTCATCGCCGGTATTAAGGATCACCGGCAAGCCATCGCGGCCACCGATAATAATGGTTTTGCTATTCTGAGAGTCGGCAAAGGCTCGGGTGGCTTCGATACCGCGTAGGCGCAGATATTCGTTGGTGATCGTATAGGCCACGGTCTTCTGGAAATCCCGGATGCCTTCCGCCTCGATTCGTTTCCGCACGCGCTCTTTTTCCTCGCGGGCGATGCGGAAGTCGTATTCTTCCATGATCTGCTGTTGTTCGATCTTCCTCTCGATGGCCTGACGCACCAGCGGCGGCAGCGTGATGCGCGAGACCAGCACATTTTCGATGCGGATCATCGTCATGCGGCCCCGGCCATCGTCTTGACGAAAATTAACCGGCAGGCTGGCCATGTCGCTTGGCGGGGCATCGAATTTTTCGCGAGCATGTTCTAGCAGGTAATTTTGAATGACCTTGCGGTCGATCGAGTAAAATTCTTCCGCTGTATATTGCGAAGCAAAGAGCAGAACAAGACTGGCGATTTCTGGATAGACTAGTTTTTCTGCATAATCCTTGCCGACTAGTTTGTGGATCAGGCCGACCGCCGGGGGATTGATACGATAGCGCACGGCAATTTCAACCTCAACCCGCAGGCCGCTTTTAACGAGAGCCTCATAGGTTCTGGTCTCGTTGTGTAGACGAACATCATACGGGACGATCCGGTTCCAAGGTGCCACGAAATGGATGCCCTCCCCCAAGGCGCGGGTGGTGACGGTTCCGCCTCCGAATCGCAACCACAACACCCCGGCCTGACCCGCAGGCACATCGATAAACATCCAGGGGGCCAGCGCGATCAATCCCAGCAAAAGGGTCAGAATCAGCGCATAGATAGAAACAGCATGCCGATTTCCCCATAACCGTGCACGATACCACCAAGAATAAGGTTCGGACGAGTGATCAACAATGGTCATAGTCGCTTCTGCTGTGACAGGAATTTATCGAGCAACCGTGTGCTTGGACGCCCCACCGCCTGGATGACGAAATCCAAGACCGGAGTCAGGAACAGGGACAACAAAAAGTGCCCCATGAAGCCGAAGGCGGTGTTGCGTCCCATGAAACCACAGACCGCACACGCGGTCAGGTAAAGAAGGATGATAACAGAGGGCATGATCCAAGATCCGGTCAAAGGGACAAGCCAGACGAAGGAGCAGCCGCGATGCCGCCACTCCTTCAACCCGGTACGGATCAGGCGGCAGCGACGGCAGGAACCGTTTCAGCGGTCGGGTTCTTTTTGAAGTAACTGCGAGCTTCATCGTATTTTGTGCGGAAATAGACTTTCGTCGTCTCGGGATCGAAGGTCAGGAGTGTCCCACCCGAAGCAAAGTGACGATCAAAGGTTGCGCCCAGCGCATAGGTAAAGGCGCCGTTGAGGGACGGCTCGGTGATGATTCGTGCCAAGGGGCCGATCACCGGCAGGGCATACAGGCTATTGCGCAGGACATAAGACCCAACCAGCCCGCCCGCCAGCGAGGTCGGCGTTACGGTTGCCAGCAGGGTTCCGATCAGCGACTTGCCGATATCGGCGCGGAACTCTTGGTGGTGCAGCTTCGCCAACTCGTTCAACATGCGGATCTGCACGCCTGCCAGGGCAACCGCATCAAGATAATTGACGGGGATGACACCGGACGCAGCGGCCAGGAGAACATGGTTGCGAATGATGGTGGCAGCGTGCCGCGCCCGTTCCTCGGCGATCTCGGCTGGGGCGATAGCGGTCGGACTGTCGCTTGCCGCCGTTTCGGCGGTGTGGGGACTCACCACGGTCTCGGCGATGTGGAGGCCGTCAGTCGTGGCGTCGGTGGTGGGCGTTCCCGCGACGGCTTCAGGAGCGGTGGGGGCGGCATCATGGTTGTCTGGGGTTTCGTTGCCAGTACGAGAGGAGGGCTTCGTGGCCATGGGATTGGGCTCCAAGCGAGGGGTCATGAGTACGGCCTGCCGATCGGCCAGCCGCCATGTTCGATCATGATGAGGTTGCCGTCAGCTTCGGCTGGGGCAATCCTCTTAAGACCAAATAAATAAAGTCGTAACAGCTATATCCGTAAAATAAGATCGCATTTTTATCGGAATAGGTCACGTCAAAAATGATATCGGCCTTCCATTCTTAATGATTTGAAACATTTATATAAGAATACATTGGCATGTAATAGCGGTTTCTGTGAAGATAAACCTGTTACGAAAGGCCACCCGCGTTGTAAACGATGCGTGGGTCACAGTTCCTCCTTCTGCCGTTCTCGAGTCAGATCGATGCGGCCTTCGTTGAGGTGGTAGATCCGGTCGGCACGATCAAACCAGCGGTCGTCGTGAGTCACGCAAATGACAATCCGGTTCCGGGCCCGAATCTCGGGCAGTAGAGTTTCATAAAAAACCTGCCGAAAGTGCGGATCCTGGTCGGCAGCCCATTCATCCAGGACCATCACCGGCTTGTCCTCCAGCAAGGCCACCACCAGCGCCAAGCGTTTGCGTTGGCCGGTGGAGAGAGTGACTGTGCTGAAGGCGCCGTTTCGCACACTGACCTTGTCCTGCATTTCCAACTGTTCCAGCAGCCGGCGAACGCGGGCTGGGTCGACATGCGATAGGCCATAAAGCCGGCGAGACAGGTGATGGTCAGAAAAAATCGCTGAAATCTGATCGCGATAGGCTTGCATGCGCTCGGTTGCCACCGGGATGCCGTCAACCAGCAGAGCACCGCCTTCCAGCGGAACCAAGCCCGTCAGCAAGCGCAGCATGGTCGATTTGCCCGAGCCGTTCCCGCCTGTAATGAACGTGATCTCGCCGGCCCGGAAGAGGGCCGACAACGGTCCAACCGAGAACACCGGCTGGTCGTCAGGGCCGGGATAGGCGAACACGGCATCCTTCAGGGCGATGGATGACGGCGGCTCGCTTCCGACTTCTGGTGCAGCAGACAGGGCGGGGGCTCGCAGTTTCTGTTCCATCTCCTCAAGGCTGGCCAACGCCATTTCAGCTTGGGTCATCATCGGAGCGACATAGGACACCGTGGCAATCGGCCCCACCACGAACAGAGCGGCTGTGGTTGCCGGGACCACCACTTCATAATAGCCGGTGGCGAACAGCGGTACGACGAACACCATAAGGCCGATCAACGCAAAGAAGAGAGACTCGATCAGTGCAAAATCATAGCCCCATTGAGTCTTCATCATGCTGTTGGCGGTGCGTGCGACGGTTGAGGCTTCGGCCAGTTCATGCAGCACGCCATCGGCGCGGCGGCGCTCCATCCGAACTTCTTTGAAGCCCTGCAACAGGTCGGTCAGGCCGTTGAAGACACGGGATTCGGCGTCTCCCACTTTGCGCAGCATGCGGCGTAGCGAGACCGCCCGACCCATCCGCACCATCACTGCAATGCCGCCGAAGCCAAACGCAATCAGAAAAGCCGGCGGCGAGAGCCAGGCCAGATAGCCGCCGACAAAGACCAGCATCACGGCCTGCTGTGCGCCGATCGCCAACAGCGGCAGAATCCGGGCCAGTGCCTGGGTGTTTTGGATCAGCACGGTATGCAGGGCGGCCCGTCCGATGCGTTCCACCGTTAACAAGTCGCTGCGCCGTGCCAAGTCGAACAGGCGCCTACGCATATTGAGAATCATCCGCTCGGCGTCAAAAGATGACGTGGTGAGCACATAATTGTGAGTCACCGCAATCAATGTGGTGGCGATCACGAACATCAAGACCAGTCGAGGACTGACATTTCCTTCCGCTGCAGCCTTAGAGGCCAGATCCACGATCCACAGCAGAGCCGCCATGGCGACGGCAGCCAAGACATTCATCAGCATCATGGTTCGCAGATGCTCGGGAACCTCGCGTTGGATCAGATGCCAGAGTCTCATATCGGAGCCTCTACCACGGGTGGTAACTCGATCAAGCGCCCTTCCTTCATGTGCAGACGACGATCTGCCACGTCGATGTAACGGTCATCATGGGTTACGGCGATGATGGTGAGCCCACAGCTCTTCAGGTACGGCAGAATTTCACGGTAGAATGTGAAGCGGAAATGCGGATCCTGATCGGCGGCCCATTCGTCCAGGATCAAAATCGGCTTTTTCTCCAGCAGCGCGCTCACCAGCGCCAGCCGTTTGCGCTGACCTGTGGATAGATCGTTGCGTTCAAAGCGGTCCCCCACCAACGCGGTTATGCGGTTCATCTCCACGCGCCGCATCAGAGCATCGGCTTCCTGTGGATCGGGCGGATCCATGCCGTAGAGACGGGCGAACAAGTGGAAATCGGCAAAGACGGTTGCCATCTGCTCGCGATAGGCCGCCAGCCGTTCCGACCCAATCACCACGCCATCCACGGTCAGAGTCCCGCGTATCGGGCGATACAGGCCGGTCAGCAGCTTGATAAAGGTTGATTTGCCTGAACCGTTGCCGCCGGTCACGAAAACCACCTCGCCTCGACGGATGGTCAGATCAAAGGGACCGACGACAAAGGGTGATTCTCCTTCCGGGGCGGGAAAGGCGAATTCCACCCCGGCCAAGACGAGTTCAGAGAAATCGGACGGTACGGGGCAACCCCGCCCGTCGCTGCCGGCTTCGGCTAGCGCCGTCAATGGCGCTTCGAGATCGAGCATCCGTCCGGCAGCAGCTTCAGCGGCACGCATGATGGCCAGGGATTGCATCAGGGCGAAAACCGGAGCTTCCAGAAACAGCACAGCGGCGGCAATTTTGACCAAATCGCCAGCAAACGCCTGGGAATACGCCGGAACAACAAACACCACGACGCCCAACATCAGATTAAAGGCGGTTTCACCGAATACAAACTGTTGCCACGAATGCATATGGACGGTGTTGGAAGCCTGATTGGTGGCCACGGAGACGGCGGCAAAGGTCTCGTTTAAATCGTTGCTGCGGGCGCTGTTCAATCGCTGTTCTTTAAAACCGTCGAATAAATCGGATACGCTCTCGAACATCTGTGCTTCTTCGGCGGACAGTTGGTTCTGTCGGGCATCGAGGGCTTGGCCCAGCTTGACATAAGCGACCGTTCCAACCCCCAGCAGCACTCCGATCAGCGCAAAAGCCAGCATCGACACCGAGGCGATGTAGACAAGAATCAGCACGGTCAAGATTGCCGAATGCAATGTCACCGCCAAGAACTGTGAGTTCTGGGAAATGACCTGACAGCTTTGGGTGATGCTTTCGTAAAGAGAGGTCTGACCAAAACATTCCAGCTTGCGCAGATCAGCCTTACGCAAACGGTCCAGCAAAGTCATGCGTAAGCCATCGATGGCTTCTTCCACGTCGGCGGCCATCCACGCCACCATCCGACTTTCCGAGACCCAATAGATCATCACACAGACGACAAACACCGCCGCCAGCGCCAGATTGACGGAATCCTTCTTTTCGGTGGCAATCTCTTGCGCGGCAGCGTTGATAATGGCCAATACGGCGGTGCTAGCCAGGGCCGAGACCGTGGCACTGAGCAACAAGCGGCGGATCGAGACCGGGTCAAGACGGCCAAACAGGCGGATCAGGTTCATGAGGCGGCGGGATTGGCAACAGAAGGGCAAACGACCCGTGCCGGATCCTGGGGCAGCCCATCGGTGATGCGGAGCCGCAGCATATGCCGCTCGGGGTCGGTGAAAGCCGAGCGACCGTGCAGTGCCTCGTGATTGTTGACCACCAGCAAGGAATCCGCCGGAAGAACGGTTTTCAGGATCGAGCTTTCGTCGTCCAGTTCGGCTTGAAGAAGGGCTAGCGCCCGGCGGATGTCCGGCGTTTCAGACGCGGGGAAGGCTTGAAGGCCCATCCGTAGGGTATCGGTTCGAAAGCGAATGCGTGGCCTGCTGCCGAAGATACGGGCAAAGGTTACTTCCACCGTGTCGGGCGATCCCGTCTTCGTGAAAACGGCGGGAATGCGGAACGGCAGTTCGCAGCTCGAGAGCAGCGCCAGTGCCCAACGGCCGGCCTCGGTTCGTGACAATCCCCGTTCGATGCAGCGGACATCCCGGAAGGTGGAAACCCCACCCCCGCATGCCGCCGGGCGAACGCAATACAGCATCAAATAACGCTCGGGGTTCGGATAATATTGGGTATCGGTATGAAAATCGGCTTCATAGGCATGTTGTGAGAAGGTCGAAACCAAGCCGCTGGTGCAAACCTTGATGTCCCAGAGCATCCGGCGGTCGATTTTATCGGTTGCGGTCGGGCTGCCGATGAACAGACCAAGGGCCAACAGGACGCCGCGACGGGTTGACAGGGGGCGATCCGCCATTCCCAGGCTGGGGATGAGCAGGCCGCTGCACTCGGCTTCGAGCCGGTCGCGGAGAATGTGCCCGAGGGCGGCCAGACCGGGCGCTACCCGTTCTAGGGCGGCCCGCAAGCCGGCTTCATCGTCATGGGGATCCAGTGAAGCTGGATCGGCCCCCGGTCCGTACCAGTGGGCCAGAACAGCCGGGATCGCCGTAATCTCCTCGTCTCGGATGGCCTGCATGGAGAATTCGGCGGCACGGTAGCCTAAATCCAGAACGTGCTTCATCGTCGTCTCTCTTAAGCGTTGGTCGATGGGCCGGGCGTGCCTGATCATGAAAAGAACCGCGCAGCGGCCTGTAGCATCAGCGTTTGTCCGGTTCTCGGCAGAGTCGGCCACAACACCCCCAGCCGGCTTAACAGCGCCTGGGTTCGATCGGTGACAACATCCAACCGTCGCGTCCGCCCCTGCGGTGACAAGCCGCTGTATAGCCCGAACGTCTCCATCGTTCCGGTCAAAGCCGCTTCCATTTCGGGTTCGTCTACTGCCGCCAACAGCCGATCAAGGAACGCCCCGAAAGAGGTCGCGTGGACCTGCTCTAGGCCGGCGCCGGTGGTGATGAAGTCAGCCACCGTGCTTTGTCGGGCATGCTCGATGTGGTGTGTGTCGTTGACGAGAGCGCGGGATTCCGCCAGGACCACCACCGCGCGGGCTGCTAGATTGACGTGGCAGGGCCAGAGATGCAGGTCGTCGGGGACGGCGCCCAGCCGGATAAAGGCAGCCAGTTGTCGGAAAAAGGCGTTGTCCTTCAGGTTGCGCTGCAACGCCTGGCCTTCGGTGGCAAACATGATATTGCCGACGCGATGGATCGAGGCGTTGGCCAACTCGCTGCGGGCTGCCACCACCAGCCGTTCGGCCTCTTGTTTGGTGCGGACATAGTAGTTTTCATCCAGCGTCTCGGGCACCGGATCGAATTCGGTAAACAGGCGGAACCCCTGGTCGGGAGCCCTGCCAGCCACCGACAGGGTGGACACAAAATGAAAATCCGCCGGTTCCGGCCCTCGGGCCGCCAAGGCCAGCAACCGCCGGGTGGCGGCCACATTGTCGGCGTGGAAGTCGCTGTAATGGCCGAAATGATCGACCTTGGCGGCACAGTGAAAGACCGCCTGGATCGTTTGGGCCAGCCGATCAACCGTGCTGACCGGCAGCCCCAGATCGTCACGGCGGAGATCTCCGGCCAGCACCTCCAATCGGGAGTCCTGCACCAGGGCTGTGCCCTCTTCGGCGCCGAAATAGCCGCACAACACCTGTTCCAGCCGGTTCCGAGCGACCGCATCGTCGCTGCCCCGAACCAGTACCGTCACGATCCGATCGGGCCTGGTCGGATCAGGCCCGATCGAATGAGGCTCGGCCAAAAGCGCGCGGACCAAATAACTGCCAAGATAGCCGGTGCTCCCGGTCAACAGCACCCGGCCATAGGTGCGGCGTGGGCCAAAATCATGCGCCAGATCCCGCCGGATGCGGCTGGCGTAACGGTTTTGGCTCTCTTCCAAGGCAGCGGCACGTTGGGCGTCATAGGCCGTCAGGTCGTCGCGGTAGGCTTGCCAATGACTGCGCGCCGAGCGAATCAGCGCCCGCATGTGGTCCGAACGGGAATGGCACACGCGGGCGAAGTCGGCTAGGACTGGATTCTCATATAAATCATTGATTTTGCAACTAAAATCCCGGCGAAGGCGGCTGACCATGGCGATTACCCGGAGACTGTCGCCTCCCAGTTCAAAGAAATTATCCTCGCGGCTGACGGAAGGCCGATCGAACAGTTCGGCCCAGAGAGCAGCGATCCGTTTTTCTGCCGGCGTGCGGGGCGGCGTGCGGGTTTTCTCTAGGGCAACATCGGTGTTGGGCTGGGACGAACCGGGCAAAGTCCGCAAGAGCTGTGCCCGGTCCACCTTGCCCGAGATCATGACCGGGATGGCTGGAACCCGGATCACCGCCGCTGGCACCATGTAGGACGGAAGCCGGGCGGCTAGACGGGCATGCCAATCTGCGGCTGCGGGCTCGACGGCTCCGGCGCCGAGACTAACAAAGGCCCAGAGCGTTTGACTCCCGTCGGCCTGCGTGTCCACTAGGGCCACCGCCTGCTGCACTTCTGGATACTGCTCCAACTCGTGTTCGATTTCGCTTAATTCGATGCGTTGGCCGCGCAGTTTGACCTGGGTATCGATACGACCAAGGACTTCCAATTCGCCTTCGGGCGTCCAACGGACCAGATCGCCCGATCGGTACAGCCGCCCGTTTGGAGTCTCCACGAACGCGGCGGTGGTCAGGTCGGGCCGGTTGAGATACCCGGTGGCCAGTCCCAGTCCCCCAATCCAGAGCTGACCGACGGCACCCGGCGGCACCGGCAGGCCGTCCCGGTCCAGGATATGGGCGGTACTGTTGGGCAGCGGTCGACCGGCGGTGATGCGTTGGGCACCAGGGGCAATCCTGCCGATGGCGGTTGCGGCAGTGTTTTCGGTGGGGCCGTAGCCGTTGAAGTAAGCAAGACGGGCTGCGTAATGCAGGGCGTCGGCGATGTGGGGCGGCTCTCCCACGGTCATCAACACCCGGACGCCCGGCAGCTCTGCCTGTTCAAACAGGCGGAGATAGGATGGAGACAGGGACACGCAGGTCACGCCCAGACGGACCAGTTTGGCCCGAAGGCCGGCAATATCATCCATCTCTTCGCGCCGCACCGGAACCAGCGCCCCCCCGACTCTCCAGGTCATCACCAGATCCGAGAGCCACAAATCAAAGGACGGGGAGGCCATCAACAAAACCCGGTCACCAGGATGAACACCCAACATCTCGCTGACGCCCACGGCCAGATTCATGATTCCCTGGTGATGCAGCACAACCCCTTTGGGGGTGCCGGTGGAGCCGGAGGTATAGAGAATGCAAGCGGGATCGGAGGGCGCCGGTGCGGGCTCGGTGAGCGGGGGCTCGCGAGGGGGTAACAGCTCTGGCCGTAGCAGGGTGCAACCGATTTCGGACAGAGCCGGCGGCGGCTCCAGTCCGTCTAGGGCCAGCATCACCCGCACCCCGGCATCACGGGCGCTGTAAGCCAAACGCTCCGCCGGCAGGTCGTAGGCCAAAGGCAGATAGCAGGCTCCGGCCTTCCAGATCCCCAGGGCTGCTTCCGGCAGGGCCGCCGAACGCTCGGTCAGGACGCCGACCGGCTGACCCTGGACCACGCCGCACGCCAGCAAAGCATGGGCAATCGTATTGGCTCGCTCCTCGAGCATGGCATACGTCACCACGCCGCGTTCCGTCACCAGCGCCGCTCGGTCTGGACGCTCGTTGGTTTGGCGGGTGAAGAGCGCGGAGATGGTCTGAGCGGGGAGGGGGCGGGTTGCAGCCTGCTGCCAGCGGGCTAGGATCGCGCCTTCCCAGGTCAGCAGGGCTGGCAGCGGCGTATCGGGCTGGCGCTCGGCATCGGCCACCACCCGAGCCCACCCCGCCAGCGAGCGAAGCCAAGCTTTCGAGGTTTCTGCCTCATAGAGCGCGGCATTGACGTACAGCGCCAAGACCAACCCGCCATCGGGCATGCTCTCGTGGACCACCACCAGATCCTGGGTCGGCCCGGTGGCACGGAATTCATAGTGCGTGGCGTCGTCATCGGCTTCATCCGGGAGCCTAGCCACCAAGGGGGCGGGAGTCGTGAACCACAGGCCGCCGTCGGCCCCGACCGCCACGCGCGGATTCTCGGTGACCGAAAAATCAAACAGAGGATAGCGGGTCGGATGCACCAAACCGGGGTGGTTGCGCCGGAAGTCTTGGTAAATGCGCGAAAACGGATAGCGGCTGTGCCGGAGCCCTTCGCCCAGAGCGCGCTGCATCGCGCGCACGGCCTGTTCGAGTGGGTCACTGCGCCGGATTTGGCAGACGATCGGCAGCATATTGACGTAATAGCCGACAATACCGGCCTCGGCGACGGTTTCACGGGTGGAAACCGTGGAGCCGAGCAGGAACTCCGACCGACCTGTGCGCCGCCCGACCTCAAACGCCAGCAAGGTCAGGATCACGGCGTGTAAACTGGCGCCATTGCGTCTGGCCAGAGCGCGCAGCCCCTCGGTGGTGGCCTTGTCCAGGCGAGCGCGGAGCAGGTGATTGCCTTTGCCGTGATCTGTTGTCCGCCCTGCCGGTCGTGGGAAATCCAGCGGCCACTCATCAAAAGCATCGGTGCTCCGCGCCAGACTGGAAAGCGTCCGATCCCACCATGCCGCGTCTTCCCGGCAGGCATCACCGGCCAAATAGATTTCTTCATGTGCCGCCGAACGGTCGAACGAGCCGAGCAGGGGCGGCAGTGACCGGCCTAACAATCCCGCTGCGAGTTCGCCCAGCAAAATCCCCAACGATAGGCCGTCCCCCACCGAATGATGCAAGGACAACCAGAACACCGTTTCTCCGGGCTCGGTCTTCTCCCCTTCGATTCTGGTTTCGGCGATCTGGGTCAAACCAGCTCGCCATAAGGGCGGGTTTGCCATGGCGAAGGGCTCGGTTTGGCGCTCCGAGATGTCTGCCAGAGCCGTTGTCAAGTCGGGGGCTTCCCGTATCTCCAGGCGGTTGCTCACCCATTCGAGAACGACACGGCGCAGCCTGCCGGTTTCATCCTCGTGGAATCCGGTCCTCAAAGCGTCATGCCGCATCACCAAATGGTCCCAGGCGGCGTGCCAGCGGTCCACCGACGGAATCGTTCCCCGCACGGACAGGGTGAGTGTGATATTGAAGCCACGGGTGTCAAAGTCGGAGGCTTCGGCGGTCCAGAATTCCGCCTGTCCTTCGGTGGCGCGATCCGATGTGGCTCCGATGGTGGTAGAAGAGCGGTTTTCGGGGCTCTGAAGCTGGCGAACCCGTCGGGTAAAGCCTTCCAATGTCGGTTCGGCGAACAGTTCGCGGGCTGGGACCGGGTGGCCCAAGGCCGCCTCCAGCCGTTGCGTCATGGTGATGGCCAACAGACTATGCCCGCCCAGGCTAAAGAAACTGTCTTCGCGGTGAACCGTCTCGTGACCCAGGACACGGCTCCAGGTTCGGGCAATCTGGCGCTCCAAATCGTCTTGGGGTGCGCTGCCGCCCGAAGGGGAACGAAGCTGCTTGGCCATCAGTGCCCGCAGGGCCGCTCGGTCCACCTTGCCGGACCCCGTGAGTGGTATGGTCGGAATAGAAACCACCGTCGATGGGATCATGTAGGACGGCAGGCGATCCGCCAGCCAAGCCCGCCAATCGGATTCAACCGGCGCTGTCCGGTGTTCCGCCGGACGGATGAAGGCCCACAAGTATTGGGTTTTGCCGGTTTCGCCCCCGGTGATGACGGCGGTTTGTGCCACGTTGGGATGGGTGGAGAGGGCGTGCTCAATCTCGCCCGGCTCGATGCGAATGCCGTTTAGCTTCACCTGCTCGTCGATGCGCCCGACGATTTCCAGTGCGCCGCCCGCCCGCCAGCGACCGAGATCGCCAGAGCGATAACGCCGCCCTGTCGGGGTTTCCCTGAAACAGGCTTCGGTCAATGCGGGCTGATTCAGGTAGCCTTGGGCCAGACCGGCTCCGCCCAGCCAAATTTCCCCCACCACGCCGGGCGGCACCGGGTTGCCGGCAGCATCCCGGATTTGGACGCTGGTGTTGGGCATCGGGCGGCCACCGGACAGAAATCCGCCATCATCGGCAGACAGGAGCCCCATGGTACTGGTGATGGTGTTTTCGGTCGGACCATAAGCGTTGAAATACGAATGCCGGGCCGCATACACCGCCACATCCGATGGGAACGGCGCCTCGCCTCCGGTGATCAGGACGCGCACATTCGGAAGCTCGGCCCCTTCAAACAGCCTTAAGTAAGTGGGCGTGATGTCGACAACCGTGACGTTAAGGTCGCGCAGGCATGACAGGAACCGGCTGGGGGTACTCAACACATCGAAGGGGATGGAGCAGAGCGTCGAACCGAAGGCAAGCGGGATGCCGATATCGGACAGCGACACATCGAAAGACGGCGAGGCGAACATCAGTGAGCGGTCATCGGCGGTGAAGCCCAGTCTTTCTCCCGCTCCCAGGACCACATTGACAAAGCTCGCGTGGCTGATCAGGACTCCTTTGGGTTGGCCGGTGGATCCTGACGTATAGAGGCTATAGGCGATATCGTCGGGGTCTCCCGGACGGTTCGGGCGGTGGATGCCGGATTGGCGAGCCTCGTCGTCCAGCGCCTCGGGTCGCAGCACCGTCGGCACCGCATGGCTCAGGGCTTCGGGTACCGCTAGCCCGTTCAACACCAACAGATGCGCGGCGCCGCTATCGCGGATCATAAAAGTCTGCCGCTCGGGCGGTAGATCCGCCGCCAGAGGCAGATAGATTGCACCGGCTTTCCAGATACCGAGCAGCGCTGCTGGCAGGTCCGGCGAGCGACCGGTCAACACTGCCACCGTTCGGCCCCGCCCGACGCCACGCTCTAGCAGAGCATGGGCGATGACATTGGCCGCCTCTTCGAGCGCCCGCCATGTGATGACGCCGCCATCGGTCAGGACCGCTGGCCGGTCGCCCTGACCGGCATCAGAGCGATCAAGCCGTTGTTCGAACAGCTCGTGAAAGCGCAGGGGCGGGCGAACGATGGTTTCACCCTGTTCCCAGGCCGTCAACAGCGCCTCTTCTTCGGGCAGGAGAGGCGGCGGTAGGGTCGGCGCTCGATCTGCATCTTCGGCCAGCCAGCGCATCCAGCCGGCGAGGGCGTGGAACCAAGTCAGGCCGGTTTCTTGGCCATAAACTGCGGCGTTGACATGCCATTGAAGCAACAGGCGGCCATCGCTCATTTCTTCATGGATCAGCACCAGATCCTGGGCTGGCGAGCGGTCGACATACTCGTGCAGGATCGCTTCGCTGGGCGTTTCTGGACGGACCAAACGCAGCGCCGTTTCTGTTGATGGCCGAACCGTCGGGACTTCGGTGACGGCAAAGTCGAACAACGGATAGCGGGTCGGATGTCGAGGCAACGACCGTTGAGCGCGGAATTCCTGGTAGATCCGTGCAAAGGGATAGCGGGCGTGCTGCAACGCTCCGGCCAACACCCGTTGGGCTGTGACCAACAGGCTGGCAAAGGAGTCCTCTGTTTCCAAGCGGATGGCCAGCGGCAGCATATTGGCTCCGCTGCCGACCACGCGGGCGTCTTCGGCGGTTTCTCGGGTCGAAGCGGCGGTCCCGACGGTGAAAACCGTGCGGCCAGTCCGTCGCCGGATTTCCATGGACAGCATAGCCACCATGAGGGCGTGCATGCTGACATGGTGACGACGGGCCAATCCTTTTAAAACCTCCGAGGTGTTGGCATCTAATAGCCGCTCAAAGCGATGGGTTCCCGCTGGCGTTGCTGACGACCGAGGGATATCAAGCGCCCAGTCCTCGAAAGCATCATCCGGCAGTTCGGCGAGCCGGTCGCGCCAGTACTGGGCGTCTCCGGCGCCATCGGCACCGGCCAAATAAGCATGCTCGCGCGCGGCAAGGGCGCTCCAACCCACGGGGGCCGGTAACAGCGGTTGATCCAAGAGTAGGGCTGTCATCTCGTCCAGCAGAAGGCCCAGCGACTGGCCATCGCCCACCGCGTGATGTAGGGCCATCCAGAACACCGGCGCGGAACCGTCCGCAACCGTGATCAAACCGGCCCGCCATAACGGCGGAACGGCTATGGTCAAGGGCTCTCCCTGGCGAACACGGGCTTCAGCTAGGGCGGATTTGCGGTCGGGTGAGGTGGTGAATGTCAGCGTTACGGTCAGATCCGGCAGAACGCGGCGGCGCAGAACCCCGTATTCGTCCTCTTCGAAATAGGTCCGCAGACTTTCATAACGGGCCGCCAGTTGGGTCCAAGCGGCGGTCCAGCGTTCCGGCGGCGGCGGCTTGCCTTCAACCAGACGATGCACAGGGATGTTGAAGTGACGGGTCTCTAACCCGGCGGCTTCGGCGATTCGGAATTCGCGCTCGCCTTCGGTGGCCAGATCGCTTTCGGCGGGGGGGAACGAAAGGTCAATCGGGGCCAGACCGGCCACCTTGCTGGCAAAGCCGGCTAGGGTTGGAGCCCCGAACAGCACCCGTGCCGGCACCGGCAGCCCCAACACCGCCGACAGACGGTGGGCCAGGGTGACGGCCAGCAGGCTGTTGCCGCCAAGAGCAAAGAAATTGTCCTGACGGGACACCTCGACACCGAAGCCCTCGGCCCACAAGGCGGCAATGCGGATTTCCAGTTCGCCCTGGGGAGCCTCGCGGGTTTCCTGTGGGCCATCGGCAGCCACCACAGCCAGCAAGGCCGCGCGATCGATCTTGCCGGCGGGTGTCAGGGGAATGGCGGGAACGACGGTGACGCTGGCCGGCACCATGAACGCCGGCAGACGATTGCCAAGATACACACGCCAATCCGGGAGTCTGGCCTTTTCGTATAGAGACTTGGCCTCTTCGTTCAATTGAACGAAGCCACGCAGCACCCGAACGCCGCTGGTGGCGGTGGTGTCGACCAACACGGCGGCGGTGGCCACGGCCGGATGAGACGCCAGTACATGCTCAATTTCGGCGGGTTCGACGCGCTGACCGTTCAGTTTAACCTGATCGTCCACGCGGCCTGACAGCTCGAGTTGGCCGTCCGGGGTCCAGCGGCCAAGGTCGCCGGAGCGGTAGAAATGGCTTCCATCCGTGTCGACGAACCGCTCGGCGGTCAGGGCCGGGCGGTTGAGATAGCCGTCGGCAACGCCGATACCAGAAATCCATAGCTCCCCGACCACGCCCGGCGGTACCGGCGTGCCATCCGGGCGGCGAAAGGTCAGGCGGGTGTTGGGTACGGGCCGACCGGCGGGAATGGGAGTCGAGGCGCCGCAGGTCGGCACAACCGGCCCCAACGAAACGATGATGGTTGTTTCGGTCGGGCCATAGGCATTGAAAAAAGATAATGGATTGGCATGATGACGGGCGTCGTCGTGGTTAGGCGCTTCGCCGCCAGCAATCAGAACCCGCAGGCCCTCGAACGGAACCGTCTTGCTGACCCGGAGGTAGGATGGCGCGTGAAACGCCACCGTAACACCCAAATCCCGATAGAAGGGCTTCAGCGCCCAAGGATCATTCCGCAAATCCTGGGAGATCGGTACAACGGCGTTGCCGTTGAGAAGCGCCATCCCCAGTTCCCACAAGGAGGCATCGAAGCCGGGCATGGCGACCAGTGCAATCCGGTCATCCGGCAGGAAGCCTCCCACCATTTCGGATGTGGCCAGCCCGATATTGACGCAGCCAGCGTGTCGGATCGCGACGCCTTTGGGTAATACGATTCCCCCGATGTTCCCAGATGTGGTAGATACGTCCTTGTCTGGCACAACTAACTGACGGGGGCCGAGATGGGTGCGTGGTTTTTCCGGCGGGAGCATAGCGCGGCGGAG
>CAIXKV010000064.1 GCA_903920145.1 uncultured Rhodospirillales bacterium | reverse complement strand
CAGCAGGCTGGCCGCCATAACCAGCTACCTGATTTTCTCGTCCTGGGACGACCTCGTCCAGACCCACGCTTTCTCAAAGCCGCCACCTCTCCCCCCCTGACCGCGCCGGGCCTCTTCATGTGCCCAGACCACTCCCGGCCCCAAAAAAACACCCACATCCCAGCAAAAAGCCAAAATGAGAACTGCTGCAAATGGGTTGCTTTATAGTCACTGCCCATACCCACAAAAGGCCAACCCCGAGGTCAAAAATACAGTAAAACGGCGCAGGAATGGATCACTTGCGCTCGGCCCGTTCCTTAACCGCCTGCTTCATCGCTTCGAAACCGGCCCGACTGGCCTGTTGAAGACCCGGAACTAAGATCGGAACAAAAACGCCGGAAAAATCTTCCACGGAGTGCAATCGACAACGGTCAGAGGCCAAGGGCTCAATGCGAAACCCATGTTCGCCTTCGAACAGACCGGGAGCCAGGACTTGGCTAACCCAGCGCAATTCGCGCGGCGATGAGACAATTTTGAGGCGCGGCTTGAAGGTCATCACTGGCTTGCCCGGCAAAGCCAATTGGAGCGTCAAAATCGCCCCGGACTTGAGCCGACCTTCGATCGACACGATGAACGGATTCCACTGGGGATAAGCAGAAAAATCCGTGAGAATCGCCCACACCCGCTTGGCTGCCGCCGCGATCTCGACGGCAGACGCCAGCGGAGTCACTTCAAAGCGGTCATCAGGCATGATCGAGTCGACTCCCGTCCCGGTCGGCGGACTCGCCCCAAATCCGATTCCGGCCAACGCCACCACCATCCAAGCGCACCACACTCTCTGGGACTCTCGACACCCAACCGCCCCCCTTACCCCGCATCCCAATGGACCCTAAAGGCATTTGTGCCACCGAAATCCCGCCAATAAAGCCCGTAGGCCGACATCTTCACCGATACACACGATAACGCTTGCCCGGAAGCAGGCGCGAAATCCCAGTCTAATCATAAACCCGCCGACATGGCCACCCGCTTGACCAGGATCGAATGCGACAAAGCATGCGCGCCGGCCTGAGTTGTTGTAGACTCGGCGGCAACGGGGTTCCAGATGAGGCGCGGTGGCGCAATTGATAGTAGAAAGACAACGGGAGTCGTGTCCGCACGATCATGCCCACTGTGTGACCGGCGCGCTGGCGCAGGCTGAGGCTCTGTGTGCCGCGCGGGGGGCTCGTTTGACCGCGTTGCGTCGGCGAGTCCTGGAATTGGTTTGGGCCAGCCATCGCCCGCGCGGAGCCTACGATATTCTTGACGATCTGGGCGACGAAATGGGTACCGCCGGACGCCGAGCCGCCCCTCTGACGGTCTATCGGGCGCTGGAGTTTCTGGTCAGTCAGGGATTGGTGCATCGGATCGAATCCCTCAACCGATATGTCGGTTGCGCCGAACCGGGAGCCAGCCATAGCGGCCAATTCCTGGTGTGCGACGGCTGCGGCGTCGCCTTTGAGCTGAATGATCCCGGTATCACGTCGGCCATTGCCACCTGCGCGGTGGCGCGCGGCTTCCAGGTTCTTCGTCCAACCATCGAGATTCACGGCTTATGTCCAGCCTGTCAGGAGGCCGTCTCGTGACCGCTGTTGCTTCATCCCCCGCCTCTGATCCCGCCGCCGAAGCGGCGGTTCGACTGCCGGTCTCGGTGTTAACCGGCTTTCTTGGCAGCGGAAAAACCACCCTGCTGGCCGAGTTGCTGCGCCACCCCGAAATGTCTCGCGTCGCCTGTATCATCAACGAATTCGGCGAAATCAGTCTGGATCACCTGCTGGTGACCAAAAGCACCGAAGACATGGTGGTTTTGGGGAACGGGTGCTTGTGCTGCACAGTGCGCGGCGACTTGATCGATACGCTTTGTGACCTTTTCATGCGCCGCGTTCGAGGGGAATGCCCCGAGTTCGACCGCGTGGTGATCGAAACCACCGGCCTTGCGGATCCCGTGCCGGTTCTGCATGCCTTGATGAGCAATCCGTTGGTGGCCGCCCGATATCGACTGGATGGAGTCGTGACCACCGTGGACGCCGTTCACGGTGTCGGACAGTTGGACCAGCACCCGGAAAGCGTCAAACAGGTGGCGGTCGCGGATCGATTGGTGGTGACCAAGACCGATCTGGCCGCTCCCGAAGTCGTCGCAGCTCTGATGCGCCGTCTGCGTGGACTGAACCCAGCGGCACCGATCACCGCCGCTGCCCGAGGCTCCCTCTCTCCGACCGCCGTGTTTGATGCTGGCCTCTATAACCCCGCAACCAAAAGCCCCGATGTCGGGCGCTGGCTCAACGAAGCCGCTTATCTCGACCGCTCGGACCAGCACGGACAGGGGCATGGGCATGACGGCCACGGCCACGAGCACGGCCACGCGTGCGCGTCCGACTGCGACCACGGTCGGCATGACCGACGCATCACCTCCTTCTGCCTAGTGGTGGATAAGCCGATGCCGTGGGAGCGTTTCCTGGATTTCGCCGATGCTCTGATTGCCGAACATGGTGACAAAGTTCTGCGCCTCAAAGGGCTGCTGAATATTCAGGAAAGCCCGTCGCCACTCGTAATTCATGGTGTCCAACATCTGTTTCATCCGGTGGTTCCACTATCCCGATGGCCAGATGATGACCATCGCAGTCGGATCATCGTGATCACACGCGATCTTGGTCGCAACACTGTCGAAACTCTATTGGATACGTATTTAAATACGCCCATCGCATCGGAATAATCAGTCGCGATGACAACGGGTCGGAGGGAGATCAGGGGATGAGGCAAACGGCGATACGGTGGTTCACCCGAGCGGTGGCCGTTGCGGCGGTGGTGGTGGGGGTTGGGATCGCCGACTCGTCTCCTTCGGGTCTTGGCGGAAACGCTTTAGCCGCTTCGGCAACGCCCACCTCCCCGTCGTCGTCTTCCACCCCCCCCAAGACGGTTTGGAAAAGTAAAAGCACCCAACCCCACACCAGCGGCGCCCTATGGGACCGCAGCGCCCCGGCAACCCCACCAGCAGCGGCGTCATCTGGCGGCTATACCAAGCCGGGCGCCGGAGCCGGGGCCCCCTCGGCCAAAGCCGTGCCACCGACCGCCGCGCCTCAAACTTCCGGCGGCTACAGCAAGCCGGGTACCAGCACCGTAACCGCCGCCGGAGTCACGGCACCAAATGCCGCCGCCCCGCCCACCTCGCCGCCACCAGGATCGTCGGTGGTCAGTTCCGGCGGCTACAGCAAGCCGGCCTTGGGCCTCGGACTTGCCGCTGGAGTTGGGGCCGCTGCCAACAGCGCCTCAACCAGCGCGGCCCCAGCAAGCGCGCCGGTGGCTAGCTCCGGCGGATATACCAAGCCATCCCTGGGGACCAACGCCAACACAGCCACCCCAGGAAACGCCGCTCCCAGTACCCCGGCCCCAGCAAGCGCGCCAGTGGCTAGCTCCGGCGGATATACCAAGCCATCCCTCAGCGCAGGATTGGGCGCCGCCGCTGGAGCCGCCGCTGCCGCGAGCACCGCCGCCCCGTCCCCCCCCCCAGCCACCTCCTCGGCCAACACTCCATCACCAAGCGTAACGGCTGCCGCCAAGCCACCGGCCGGCGGCTTTGATCGTGGCGCCAACCGCCAACTCGCCAACCAATCGCTGGCCCGTTACAAGGCTGAACAGGATCGCTTCACGGCGCCACCCCAAGGCACATTGACCAACGCCAGCACCTACGCCCACAACCCGCTCTATGCGCACAACGCGGGACGCTATGCGAATTACGATCAGGCTTATGCTGCGCGTGATACCTACCGCAACAATAACCCCTGGACTCCCCCCGCCTACGCCTATCGTTCGGCCCCCTCCTTTGGCATGTGGGATGCTTTGTTCTGGTGGATGGTGCTCGACAAAATCACCGAGCCATCCCACGCTGCCGCCGCTTACAACAATGCCAATGACCCTGGTTTCCAGGCGTGGCGCCGCGAAGCCGATCGTCAGGCTGCCGACAACGCCGAGTTGAAGGCCAAACTTAACGCCATGGACGCCAAATTGGCCACCATGCAAGGGCAGCCCCGCGTTCCTGGAACCTTGCCCCAAGGTGTCCCTGCGGCAGTGGCGCTGGCCCCGGAAGTGGCGGTGGCGCCGCACGAGGTTGCGACGCTGGTCATGGGAACCGGCAGTCCTTCAGGTCACTATTATCCGTTCTGCCAAGGTGGCGACGGCGTCCACGGTCTGCGCGAGCATCTTCAGGGGCTCACCCTGGACTGTCGGGTTACCAACGGTTCGGCGGAAAATCTCGATGGATTGGTCGACGGAAGCTTCGATGCGGTTATGATCCAGTCAGACATTTTCGGCGACTGGCTATCGAAACATCCGGGCGTTCACCTGGACGCCCTCAAGGCGACGATTTACCAAGAATATGTCCAGGTGCTGGCCAACAAGCAGGCCAAAATCAAACGGATCAGCGACCTCGACGCCAGCCGTCACCTGATCTATCTGGTCGGATCAGGGGCTCAGGCGACCTGGGATGGCTTTGCTGCCGTGGACCCAAGCTACGCCGCCTTTGACACCGCCGGTCGGGTGCGCCGGGTGCCTAACGATCCCGCCGTGCTGAATGCTGTCGCCGCCAATCCCGATGCGGTGATGATGTTTGTGTCCGGGCTCAAATCCGATCTGCTGCGCCGAGCCAACGATCAATTCGGGGACGCATTGACCATGGTCCTGGTGGATGACAGCCGGTTTGCAAGCGTACTCGATGCCACCGGCCATCCCGTTTACGCCTATGCCAAGATTCCCAGCGGCCTTTATCCCAAGCTCCAACGGAGCCGCTGGTTCGGCCTCACCTCGTCGGTTCCGAGTCTGACTGTGGGCGCGGTCTTTATTCTGTCGGAACAATGGGTCAGCGAAAACGGCGTTGCCAATCTCAGCAAGGTCGAAGATGCCTTGTGGCACACGATTCCCGAAATCGAACATAAGGTCGGCACCGGCAGTTAAGATACCGACCTAGAAACCACAACTTGACCTCGTTTCTATCCTCTTTCCTTGTCTCTGTTTTCGCGGAGGGATCATGAGTTTCCGGCTGATCAAAGATATAGTGGCCATCAAGCTCGGTACACATGAGAAGCCAGCCCCTAAAGGACCGTTAGGATTGGGGCTTGGCCGCGCTGTGACCATCGACGAGGCGCCGTTCATCCTGATCTCCGGGGCCAGCGCGGTTTCCTACCCTGGCGAGCACTGTACAGTGATCGGTCATGGAACCGTGGCGGTGGGCGGCGTGACGGCTCATCGCTATTATGTGTCGGGCCCCGGCGGTGCCTTGGCCGGGATGCTCCAAGTGGTTCCCGATCAGGAGTGCCGTTACTTCCGACCGTTCGACGAGGTCTATCCCGCCAGCGCCGACGAATGGCGATTTTGGCTCGACCCTGCCGACGGCTATATTGGCTATCCCTGCTTTGACGCCAAAGGCACGCTCTATCAGCGGGTATGGAGTCCGGGGGAAACACGGGTCGCCCCGCTCAGTTTTGACGAAACCGTCGAGCAGGCTGATGGCAGTCGCGGTAAGGCCGAACACAATGCCATGCTCTACGCTCGCGCCATCACCGGCCCCGGCGGACAGGCCTGGGAGTATTTGTTGGTTTCAGCGGTCCAGAGCGCCGACGGCAATGCCTGGATTGACTTGATGCTGGGCATTGACCTGCTGCCGGCGGCAGTTACGGCATTTTAAGGCCCGCGAATCCAAAGAAAAAAGGGGGCGCCCTATGGGTGCTCCCCTTCACAGCCTCCATCATAAAGCACATCCAAAACAGGGGTCGATGATTGAAGGCGCGTCGCACCTATATCGCTCTTTGGCGCGGGCAGCGGACGAGACGAGCGTCGGCCCCCGTGGGTGCGAACCTGTTGGATCTGGCGATGAATAATCCTCGGCGATCAGTAGCCTTCCTTGATCAATTGCTAGGGTTTCAGCAAGCGTTGGACACGGCCTCGTCGGTCGAAGAAATTGCCGCGCTGGCCTGCCGAATGGTCGAGCGGATCGCACAAAACACCAAAGTTCGATTCTGCTTGCCCGGCCAGTCGCCAGCCACAACGGATCCGATGGCTGCCAACAGCCTTCACGAAACCTGCGACACTTGCCCTTTCGCCCAAAGCCTAACCGATCAAACCGTCACAAACACCCTGGAATGCCGAGCCGGCCTGGCCATTGGGCGCCGATCCGTTGCACTGCGGACCCATCGGCACCTCCACGGCTTTTTATTGATGACCGGCTCTCTGGCCTGGACACCAGGCGTAGAAATGGGCACCGTTGCGATCATTGCTCAGTCCACCGCCATGGCTCTGGAAAACCGAGCCTTGCAACAAAGATTAGAGACCAGCAACAATCATTTGCGCAATGTTAACCAGAATCATGATCACTGGAAGTCAAAGCATCAAACGAAGGCCGATTCCAAAGTTCCTTGGCCAGTCACTGATGGTCCGCATCTGTTGGTGCAAGCCTTAGAAGAAAGCCCTTCTTCGATCCTAATTACGACATCTGATGGCACAATTGATTACGTGAATCCTGGTTTTATCAAAACTACGGGCTATTCGTTTGACGAGATTCGAGGGAAAAACCCCCGTCTTTTGAAATCTGGGCTAACCCCTGCCGATGAATACCGCGCCATATGGGAAGTCATCGGTCATGGGGGAATCTGGCGTGGAGAGTTTCACAACCGCCGTCGCGATGGCTCGCTGTATTGGGTTGCCGCCTCAATTTCACCCGTCCGCGATCAAAATGGCGTCATTACCCATTATGTTGCGGTGGAAGAAGACATCACCGAATTAAAAGCACTTCAGGAACGACTAGGGCGAACCGAGGAACGATACCGGGGCGCCAGCGAAGCCAGCCGCGATGGTTTATTTATTTTGGACGCCATTCGCGATCCAACCGGATTGGTCGAGGATTTCCGATTTGCCGAGGTCAACGTCATCGGTTGCGGCATGGTCGGCAAATCTCGGGAAGATATTGTTGGTCGATTGTTAAGCGAGATTTTACCCTTCGCCCGCGCTAAAGGATTTCTCGAAAAATATCAAAGGGTCTTTCTCCACCGAGAGGTTCTCGATGAGCAATTCGAAGTCGAAGGCGCAAGCATCCTGCCGATCTGGATTCATCATACCGTGGTCCCCCTAGCCGACGGAATCGCGATCACGAGCCGCAATATCAGCGAATTAAAACGCTATGAGGCCGCACTGATGGCCGCGCGGGCCGGCGCCGAAGAAGCCAATGCTGCCAAATCAGTCTTTTTGGCCACCATGAGCCACGAATTACGAACCCCCCTAAACGCCATTCTTGGCTTTTCCGAGCTGATTCGAGATCAAACCTTCGGCCCGGTCGGAACCCAACGCTACGTCGATTATGCTGCCGACATTCACGCTAGCGGTCGGCATCTCCTCGACCTGATTACGGCGATCCTCGATCTTTCCAAAATCGAGGCCGGCAAGCTCGAGATTGAGTTAACCCCCGTAGATTTGGCACCATTGTTGCGGCAATGCGTCAGTGTGGTACGAACCCGCGCCGAAAAACATGGCCTATACCTAGTTGAAGATTTCGCCCAAACGCCCTTCGTGATTTGGGCCGACGCCCGAGCAATCCGCCAAATCATGCTCAACGTGCTGTCCAACGCTGTTAAATTTACACCAAGTGGCGGCACCATCACGATTCATTTGGCGATTGTGGATTCGGATTGGGTCGATCTCTCGATTTCGGATACTGGCATTGGGATTCCCGACGACCAGCTTGACCGGGTGATGAAGCCATTTGAACAACTCGACAATCGCTACACCCGAGGCGCTGGTGGCACGGGACTTGGGTTGGCATTGGTCAAAGCTTTAGCCGAATTGCACGGCGGCTCAGTGACTTTAATCAGTAAAGTTAACCAAGGAACCACCGTTATTATCCGCATCCCACGTCAAGGATCACGCCATACCGCCGCGATTCCCTGGTCTTTCAATTTGGGAGGCACCGGGTTATGATCTTAGCCATTCGTGGCACTTGCTTTCTACGGCCAGCACCGCGATGGGAGGCCCTATGCGTTTCGTCATTGCCACGCTGATCCTCTGGGGGCTTCTCACCGAATCGGTGGCAGCAGCCCCGCAATCCAACTGCCCATCCCGAGGACAAATCGTCGATTCACTGGCGGGGAGCAGCCTGATGAGCGACCCCTGGCTAGCCCTCTCTCTCGGTGGTTTCGTCGGACTCACCAGCGCCTATCTGGGAGTCCCAGCGGGGATTGTCGCTTCGGTTCTCGGGGGCGGCGCTGCCGCTCTCTCGGGATTCGGCGCCATCGAGGCCCTGGACTTGGCCTTACGCAGCAATCTGCCTGATATCGCTGACCGACTTGGACGCGACACCGACGATCTCTATGATCAAATGCGCTATAGCGAAGATATTATTTCAGCCAATTGGTTGGCAAAGGTGGTGGGGGGAACCCTGGGGAGTTTGTACGGCCTTACCACATCCCTGGAAATCGGCCCCTTGCACGGAGTGGGCGTCAGTGCCGCCATGGGCGCAACGGGGGGAATCGTCTTGGGTGATTTATGGCATCGATGGGCGCTTTGGCCATTTCACGACAACCTGTCGGACCACTGCCGCTCTTCCGCAAACAACATCCGCACTTGATCTTCCCCCTCCTGGGCTTCCGCATTCCAATCGCCAAATTCTGCTGCATAAGTCGTCACGGCCTTGCCAGCGCCCGCAACGGGTGATATAGAGTGGCTCCTGCGTCCGGTGGTCGGGCCGGCGCAGCGATGCGGGCGTAGCTCAATGGTAGAGCTCCAGTCTTCCAAACTGGTGACGAGGGTTCGATTCCCTTCGCCCGCTCCAGATTTTCGAGGTTCGCCGTGTGGACGCGGTCCGGTCGGCGATCGTGTTGGTGATCGAGTCGACTGACTAGGACACCGCAACGGGCACGGGAACGGAACGAAGAGTAATGGCAAAGGCAAAATTTGAGCGGAATAAGCCGCACTGTAACGTAGGGACCATCGGTCACGTTGACCATGGTAAGACGTCGTTGACGGCGGCCATCACCAAGGTGTTGGCGGAGACCGGCGGCGCGACCTACACGGCTTAT
>CAIXKV010000063.1 GCA_903920145.1 uncultured Rhodospirillales bacterium | reverse complement strand
CTTGGACGTTGACACGTCTGCGGCGCCCTCAGACGCCGGGCGGGCGCATCCGCGCCCTTGGCTTCGCGCCATGGGGCGCGCGGCGGCGGTCGCCGCCGATACCAACGGCACGGATCATTGTCTAGGGCCGTTGGTATAACATATTTCCGACCTATCACAGCGATCAGATGGGTGATGCACTATGAGCACATAACACCTTTAAAATGATTGAGGTTGTAAAGTATGCCACTAAAGACGGTTCACGCGAGTTTACAGCAGACGATGATTGGCACGTTGCGCGTCGCAATGTGTTCATAGGCAGGATCACGCACGGATGATGCGACATGAACATTTTTGACTTGGACGCAGTTGTCATTGAAGACTACCAGCATTTTGCGAGATCGTTCGCCAAGGTGCGGGCACCAGACATCGTCAATCGTCTTGACGACCTCTATGCAGACCGCCGCTTCTGGCCGGAATCGCTCATTCAGATTAATCCACACTTCAAACCCGGCGGCTCGATCGCTGAATTTGTTCGCAGGGGTGAACTGTCGAAAGAGTGTGCCGATATTTTTATAGATCATAATTCGCCGACGCATGAGAACGACAAAACAATAAAGCTCCACCTCCATCAGAAGCAGGCACTTGGAGCAGCCCTACAAGGCCAAAGTTTTGTGGTCACCACAGGTACGGGGTCTGGAAAATCTTTATGCTATTTCATCCCGATTATCGATGCGGCATTAAAGGCACGAAAGAGGGGAGAGCCGAAGCGTACAAGGGCTATCGTCATCTATCCAATGAATGCTCTGGCCAATAGTCAACGTGAGGAATTGAAAAAATTTCTAGGCAGTGAGTCAAGCAGCCGTGCAGTCAGTTTTGATCGATACACCGGACAAGAGACCAAAGCCGAACGCGAGGCGATCGCACGAAATCCTCCCGATATCTTGCTGACCAATTTTATGATGCTTGAACTGCTGATGACACGGCAGGATGACATCGACCGTGAGGTCATCAGGAATTGCGAAGGACTGTCGTTTCTTGTCCTTGATGAATTGCACACATACCGGGGGCGACAAGGTGCCGACGTGGCGATGTTGGTGCGCCGCGTGCGGGAGCGCCTGGTGGCACCGGACACGGTTCTGCAATGCATCGGAACATCGGCCACGATGGCGAGCAATGATCCCGACAAAGACCGACCGAGGCCTACGGGAGGCAGAGACACAGAAAATCGGATTGGGCTGTCAACGGTGGTCGCGGAGGTCGCGTCAACCCTTTTTGCCACATCCATCACCGCCGATGGCGTCATTCGCGAGACCCTGGAGCGGGCAACCGACCGATACCGCACGGTCGAACAGGTTCGTCCTCAGCTTGCAGCGTGTGTCGCCGAGTCAGCGCAACGGGCGTTCGGCGGCCGTCTTGCGAATTCCGACATCGCCAACCATCCGCTCGCGATCTGGATCGAAACGATCTTGGGCTTGTCGGCCTGTTCCGACGGTACCTGGGAGCGGGCAAAACCAATGACCCTGGAAGCGGCTGCGCAACGGCTTGAACAGGATGCCGACTGTACCTTTGATCTGGCAAAGCAGGCGATCCAGAATTGCTTGTTGGCCGCCAGCCAGAGTGAAAGAACACGGACGGGGCAGGGCGGCAATCGACCCTTCTTCGCGTTCAAACTCCACCAATTCATCAGTGGCGCTGGTCGGTTGTATGGAACCATTGAGGCCTCTGGTGTCCGCAGGTTGGATTTTGACGGGCAGCAATTTGCTCCTGGATGCGAAGAGAGCGAGGTCAAGAAGCGGCTCTATGCCTTCCATTTTTGCCGCAACTGCGGGCAGGAGTTCCATCCGGTCAAGCTCCGAAGCGAGTCCGGGACGATGATCGCGCTGGCGCGCGACATTGAGGATGTCCCGCCCGCCGAAGAGAATGATGAGGATGGCGACGGGGACCGCTTCGGCTTTCTGATGCCGGAACCGAGCGATGCCGAGTTTCGGTTCGAAGGCAAACCAGAGGATTACCCAGAATCGTGGCAGGAAACCACTAAGTCCGGCGCGGTGCGTCTCAAGTCGACGTACCGCAAGTACCAGGCGGAGCGGCACCTGATCAGTCCGGCCGGAGGAGTCATACCGGCGAGCTATAACGATGACACACTGCCGGTATCGGGCCGCGACGACGGCCCCGCGCGCCCATGCGCGCGAAGCCAAGGGCGCGGATGCGCCCGCCCGGCGTCTGAGGGCAGCCTTGATGAGTCAACATCAAG
>CAIXKV010000062.1 GCA_903920145.1 uncultured Rhodospirillales bacterium | reverse complement strand
GGCTCCAGCTCCAGCTTCGGCTCCTGCGTCCGCGCCTGAACCGACTGCGGCTCCAGCTTCGGCTCCTGCGTCCGCGCCTGAACCGACTGCGGCTCCAGCTCCGGCTCCTGCGGCAGCGCCTGAACCGACTGTGGCTCCAGCTCCAGCTTCGGCTCCAGCTTCGGCTCCTGCGTCCGCGCCTGAGTCCACTGTGGCTCCAGCTTCGGTTCCTGCGGCAACGCCTGAACCGACTGTGGCTCCAGCTTCGGCTCCTACGTCCGCGCCTGAGTCCACTGTGGCTCCAGCTTCGGTTCCTGCGGCAACGCCCGAGCCGACTGCGGCTCCTGCGGCTGCGTCACCGACTTCGGTTGCGCCCTGAGGGGGATCAAACAAGGATGGGAGGCTGATCGATGAGCACGGAGAAGAAGCAGGCGGCGGCGTTGTCGTCGGTCTTTGCCAGCGTGGTGTTGACTGCGACCAAGCTGGTCGTCGGTTTAATGACCGGAAGCCTTGCGATTCTGTCCGAAGCTGCTCATTCGGGCTTGGACCTGTTGGCGGCGCTGCTCACTTGGCTTGCGGTGCGGATCAGCGACAAGCCCGCCGATGACGATCATCATTACGGTCATGGCAAGATCGAAAGTGTCTCGGCCCTAGTGGAAACGGGGCTATTGTTCCTGACCAGCGCCTGGATTCTGTACGAAGCTGGGCACCGTCTGGTCTTTGGCGCGCCGCCGGTTCAGGCCACTTGGTACGCGGTGGCGGTGATTGTGCTGTCGATTGTGGTGGATATCACCCGCGCCCGGATTTTAACGCGGGTGGCCGAGGAAACGCGCAGTCAGGCGTTAGAGGCCGATGCGTTGCATTTCAGTTCGGACATTCTCAGTTCAACGGCGGTGCTGATTGGCTTGGGGCTGGTGGCGCTGGGCCAGACCTGGGCCGATGCGGCAGCCGCGCTGGTGGTGTCGGGCTTTGTCTGTCTGGCTGGCTATCGACTCGGCAAGCGGACTTTGGATGTTCTGGTGGACACCGCGCCGCTGGGCTTGGTCGAGCATATCCGAGGTTTGGCGCGGGACTGTCCAGGTGTGGCCCGAGTCGAGCGGGTTCGGGTTCGGCCTGCCGGGGCGTTGGTGTTTGTTGAATTGACGATCCGGGTCGGTCGAGGCTTGGCGTTGGGGCAGGTTCACGAGATTTGCGATGCTTTGGCTCGGCATATTCAAAAGGCAATTCCTGAAGCCGAGCCCTTTGTCCATGCCGAACCGATCACCCTCGATACCGAGTCGATCATTGAGACGGTTCAAATTGTGGCTCGGAATCAATCTCTCTCCGTGCATGATATTGCTGTTCACACCCTTGGAGAGGCGCGTCAGGTTAGTCTTGATCTGGAAGTCGATGAAGATATGCCGATCGGGGCCGCTCACCTGATCGCAACCGAGCTAGAACGGACGATTCGCCACGAATTGGGGGGGGCTGTCGGCGTCGATACCCATTTGGATCCGCGCCGCACACGGGTTCAGTCAGGGGCGCCGCTGGATGCCAATCAGGTTGCCCGCGTGACCACCCGCGTTTTGGCAGCGGCCCAGGAGGTCAAGCCGCCCGTGGAGATTCACAATGTCAAAGTTCAGGGCGAGGCTGGCGGTCTCTATATCTCGTGCCATTGTGTGTTTGATGATGCCATGCCGATTCGTCGGGTTCACGATCGGACGGTGCGCTTGGAAGCCTTAATTTGGGATCGTGTCGAGGGCGTTGAGCGGGTGGTGGTTCATGCCGAACCGCTTCATCACACCGACGACACCAGCGATTATGTGGCGGGGGTCAAGGGGGGCAGCGCTCTATAGGCGCGAAGAGAGCGCCGTTCTCTTCGTCTTTGCGAGTCGCCGAAAGGGGTGGCAAAGGGGGGCATCGAGGGTAAAACCCACAGACTTCTGAAGAGATGGGGGGTGACAAATCCCGGAACGCCCCCATCTCTTCGCCCATGGCTAGACTCACGTTAAGCGGTTCAAAGGGGTTCCCGCGCAAAGCGGCCCCTGATGCCGATATCGACGACTTCATCGTGGATGCGTATACCGAGGCGCTGCTGACTGTGCGGCGTGCCGGGGCGTTGACCGGCGACGCCGCACGAGTTCTCGCCCAGGGCGTTGCGGCGACGCGGGTCTCGCGGGCAACTGGGCGAGCCGTCACGCCGGAGATGGTGGCGCGGCTGACCCGCTCCTGGTGATGCCGACGAACCCTGACGCTGACACATCGCCGGCCCTCGGGCCGCGACGGCGGCCCTGCGTTCTCGTGGACGCGAAGCCAAGAACGCGAATGCGCCCTTGGCTTCGCGCCATGGGGCGCGCGGCGGCGGTCGCGGCCGATACCAACGGCACGGATCATTGTCTAGGGCCGTTGGTATCACGCCGCCTTCTTCCTCAGCCTTTCCAATAGGTTGGACATGAGCCGCAAGTGGCCGGAGTCCATGGGGAATTGCAGGCGGGTGCCGCGATCGGAAACACCGGCGATCCGTGTTGGGATTTTCTTTGAAACGCCCGGCAATTCGAGTTCGACCAAAGAGCCCATCGGTAAGTTGATGTTAATGCCAAGCCAAGCCCCACCGATGGAAAGCTGTTTCAACGGAGCTTGTTGGACACGATTGCCGGCTGTGACCTGAACCGGGAGATCCAAGGTCAGGCGCCGGAATTCGTGACGGGTTCCGGCCCCGCGAATCGCCGAGAGAAAATCCCGGACCTCGACGCTCAGTTTCTCTGCCTGCCCAGCCATGGAGCGGGAGACATCGCCGACTTGCAGCGAGGCATTCTTGGTCTGATCCGCAGAGCTGTGAACTTTTATAATACTGATAGAAATTTCTTCAGCACTCGACGAAACAAATTGAACATTGCGAGCAATTTCATCTGTTGCGCTTTGTTGTTCGGTCACTGCGGCGGCAATATCATTGGTCGATTGGTGGATATTCTTGATGGTCTGACTGACGACGCGTACCGCTTCGACCATATTCCCAATAGAGCCTTGGATCGCCCCGATTTGCTCCGAGATATCGACGGTGGCTCGCTGGGTCTGGTTGGCAAGCGTCTTGACCTCGCTGGCCACCACCGCAAAACCCTTGCCGGCATCGCCGGCGCGGGCGGCTTCGATGGTGGCGTTGAGGGCCAGCAGGTTGGTTTGAGAGGCGATATCCGAGATGATCTGGATGATGTTGCCGATGCGTTCCGACGCTTCGTGCAGAGCCGCCACTTTAGCAGCCACTTCTGCCGATTGATTGGCCCCATGCTTGGCGGTATCGGAAGCAGTATGGATTAACCGGCCAATTTCTGCAATCGCTGCGGTCAATTGTTCCGAAGCCGAGGCCACCGATTGAGAATTTTCGCTGGTCCGGGCGATGGCTTGGGTGACGATCGCGACCTGAGCGTTGGTGTCGGCGGCAGCACCCGTCATGGCCTGGGCCGTGGTGGCCATGGTTGCAGACGAATGGGACAGGTTGTCGAACACGCCTGAAACGCTGGAGCCGAACATGTCGATCAGCTCTTCGGCCTCCTCTTGGCGGCGCTGTTTGGCCTCGTTTTCCTCGTCCTGGAGCCCCCTGAGGCGTTCATTCTCAAGGGCGTGTCCTCGGAAAATCTGCACTGCGGCGGCCATTTCGCCAATTTCGTCATGCCGACCCACTCCGGGAATCTCGACACTCAGATCGTCGTGCTCGGCCATGCGCCGCATAGCCGCAGCCATCGCAGCAAGGCGGGGCAGGCTGAATATAACCAATTGAATAGCAATAAGAATTGATGCGATAAGAGTGGCAATCGTCAGAATAACAGTCCAAAGACTCCCTTCTTTTGTAATAATTTCTACCGTTGTCATTCTTTTTGAGATCAAGGCAGAGCCAGAATCGTTGGCCTCCGATGCCGTATCAACCAAGGCTTGAAGAGTATCGTTAATTTTATCCGACATGGGATCGAATTTTTCCATTAATTCATTGCCAGCATCAATTCCTTTGCCAATATAAGTCTTCGCCATCTCGATTCCGAGATTATCGTAGTCAGGAAATAGTGTCGTGCAAAGTTCAATATCACTCTTAAGTTTAGAAATTTTGTCTTTGAGAGATAATGTCGCTTCAGGAGCCGCTAAAATAGCTTTAATAGCCACAATACGCTCTTGAAAGTCTTTAGCGTATTTCTCGGCATCGTCAAAACTATCTTGATGATGAGTAGCAGAGGCGTCGCTGAGGAATTGCTGGACTTGAATAACGTCAAATTGTGCAATGCGAGCTTGCCGCTCTAACGGTAAAAGAATTTGCTGTGATGCTTTATTTAATGAATTACCATCCTCAATACTTAAAATATTGTTATGTCTGACCATATAGGTAATAATGGCCATGGCAATTGAGAGCGCGATTATCAGGGCAAAGCCAAGCTGTGCTTGTCTGCGAATGGTCATAGAGGGCCTCTGAACCGTGCGGCGCTATTCGTAACTTCTGAAACGAAATATAGGGCGCCAAGGGCAAAAACATCACCGCGATGCAACATGATATAACGCTGCTTGGGACGCCAAACAATAGTTTAAAACTAAGTATGCTTGGCGCTAACCCTATTAAGGGCAGTGGTCTCAGAGTAGGATAATTTTCAGCTCATTTTATCGCGTAAAGTCACAAATTCCTCAGCAGCCGAGGGATGAAGGCCGATGGTGCGATCAAAATCCTTTTTGGTTGCGCCACAATTCAACGCAACAGCCAGCCCTTGGACGATTTCAGGGCCATCGGCGCCAAGCATATGTGCGCCCAAGACTCGGTCGCTGGCTCGGTCAACCACAAGTTTGATCATGACTCGTTCTTCCCGACCGGAAAGCGTGTTTTTCATCGGGCGGAAAGCGGTTCGGTAGATATCAATCTCCAACCCTTGGGCGTGGGCCTGACCTTCGGTCATGCCAACGGTTCCGATGGCTGGGTTGGAAAACACCGCCGTCGGAATGTTGGCGTAGGAAACTTGTGTCGGATTGGCGTTAAACCGGGTTTCGACAAAGGCGCGGCCTTCAGCGATGGCAACCGGCGTGAGATTGACCCGATCCGTGACATCTCCAACGGCGAAAATATCGGGAGCCGAGGTCTGCGACCATTCGTCTACGATGATGGCTCCGGCATCATTAACGGCGACTCCGGCAGCGTCTAGTCCCAAACCCTGGGTATTCGGGCGCCGGCCCGTGGCGCACAGCACATGATCGGCCTCGAAGCGGCGGCCTTCCTGGGTGGCCAGGACGAATCCGCCGCCTATCCGCTCCAGACTCGTGGGATGTATCCCGGAGTGAATGGCGATGCCGCGCCGGGTCATTTCGACTTCCAAAGCCTGGCGGATATCGTCGTCGAACCCGTTGAGAATGTGCTGGGAGCGAATCAAAACAGTGACGTCGGCGCCCATCCCCCGGCAAATGCTGGCAAACTCTACGCCGATATATCCTCCGCCGATCACCAGCAATCGTTGCGGCAGTTCGGGACTCTCGAGCAGATCGTCGGAGGTCATTGCGGCATCCAGGCCGGGAACCGGCAACCGGGTGGGATGGCCTCCGGTCGCGATCAGGATCGCTTTGGCCCGGTAACGCTGTCCACCGGCCTCGACGGTATGGCCGTCCAGCAGGCGGGCCTGATGGGGAATCACCGTGACTCCGGCTTTGTTCAACATTCCAAGGTAAAGCTGGTTGAGCCGGTCCAGTTCTCGGTTCTTACGCGCGAGTAGGGTTGGCCAGTCAAAGCGCGGCGTTTCGCCCAGGGTCCAGCCGTAGCCCGCAGCATCTTCGAAGGCATCGTGGAACTGCGCGCCGTACATCAACAGCTTTTTCGGCACACATCCCCGCAACACGCAAGTTCCACCGACTCGGGTGCCCTCGAAAATGGCCACTCGCGCACCATAACTGGCGGCTCGCCGGCTGGCTGCCACGCCGCCCGATCCGGCCCCAATGGTGATCAGATCAAAGTCATCGGCTGCGGACATCGGGCGCTTCCTTCACATCACGGTTTCCAAAGGCCCCCGGTCTTTGGTGAGGCCAGGGCGAAACTTTGGTTAGAGGCCGGAAGATGACTCCACCAAAGGACCGGCCTGGCTAAACAACCCTGCGACTTGTTCTTGATCAAACCCATAGTGCGTGCTGCAAAACTCGCAGACCACTTCGACAATCCCATTTTGTTGAGACGCATCAACTTCGGCCCGGCCAAGAGAGCGCAGCACAGTAGCGACCCGATCGCGGGAGCAGCGGCAGCCAGCGTGAATGGCTTCGGGGCTAAACACCCGAACTCCATCCTGGTGAAACAGGCGATACAACAGATCGTGGTCGTTGAGAGTCGGATCCAGGAGTTCTGTCGGAGTCAGGGTGGCCATCAGGATCATGGCTCGCCGCCAAGCCTCTTGTCCGTCGTCTTCGGGCTGATTTTCGTTATGATGGTCTCCGCCATAGGAATCCGTGCCGTTGCCGCCACTGCCCGGCATGCGTTGCAACAGGAGAGCGGCTCCCCGCCAAGCCTCGGGACTTCGGGCGACCGCCAGTCGCAAGCCGGTCGGGAGCTGTTCCGATTGCCGGAAATAGTGGGTGACGCACTCGGCCAGAGTGTCCCCGGCCAAGGCAACGATTCCCTGATAGCGTTCGGTGTCCGGCCCCTGATCGACGGTGAAGGCTAACCAACCCTCGCCCAACAGGGCTGCTAGCGGGGCTTCATCCCGGTTTGCTTCGACAGAGTTCGCAAGAGCGGCTTCGTCGAACCGGGCATAGCCTCGGATTTGGCGCTCATGGGTCTCTTCGTCAAAGTCCGACAGGACATCGGCGACCACCAGAGTCACGGGGCCTGCGCCCTTTAACTGAAGTGTGAAAATGCCGTCACACTTCAGGGTGGCCGCCAGAGCCGCCGCAAGCACCATGGTTTCGCCCAACACCCGAGCCACCGGCGCTGGGTAAGCATGACGTTCCAGGCACTGATCCAACACCGGCCCCAGTCGCACCAACCGCCCACGATGGGGAGCCGTTTCAATTTGAAACGCTTGAACCCGGTCTTCGGGGGGCGGCGAGGAAAGGCCGGTCATTGAGGATCCTGAGTGTCCAGGCACCAAGTGAGGATGGCCTTTTGGATGTGCAGCCGGTTCTCGGCTTCGTCCCAAACCACCGAATTTGGGCCATCGATAACCGGGTCGGTGACTTCCTCACCGCGATGGGCGGGTAGGCAGTGCATGAACAGGGCATCGGTGCGCGCCAACGACATCAGGGCCTCGTCGACCCGATAGGGCGACAGCAGATTGATCCGCTCGGTTCGGTCCCTGTGGTTCATCGAAACCCAGGTGTCGGTTACCACGCAGTCAGCGCCGCTGACGGCGGCGCGCGGATCGGTGGTGACCGAGACCCGAGCCCCGTGAGCGTTGGCCCAATCCACCAAGGCCGGCGGTGGTTGCAGCGACACCGGGCAAGCTAGGCGCATTTCAAAACCAAAGCGGGCAGCCGCGTGGATCCAACTGTTGGCAACATTGTTGCCATCGCCACTCCAGGCGACAATCCGGCCCGCAATGGGGCCCCGATGCTCTTCAAAGGTCATGACGTCGGCCATCACCTGACAGGGATGGGACCGATCGGTCAGGCCATTGATCACCGGAACCGAGGCGTGCTGACTTAGCTCGATCAGCTTATCCATCCCGTCGGTGCGCAACATGATGACGTCCACGTAGCGCGATAGCACGCGGGCGGTGTCGCCCACCGACTCGCCGCGTCCGAGTTGGGTTCCTTGGGAATCCAGCATCACGACTTCGCCGCCGAGCTGGCGCATGCCAACTTCGAACGAAACACGGGTGCGTGTCGACGGCTTTTCGAAAATCAAGGCCAGCGTCCGGCCCACCAGAGGCCGCCCGTTCAGGCGTTTGCGCTTATAGGCCAAGCCTTGATCGAGAAGGGTCCGAAGTGTTGCGGTGTCGAACTGGTCGATATCGAGGAAATGGCGGACAGGCCGGCTCATGATGCCGCCCCGATCTTGGCGAGGTCTGTCGCCACATGGTCAAGAATCGCGATGGCCTCCCGCACTTCGGACTCCCCGATGATCAGGGGCGGCAACAGGCGCACAACATTGTCGGCGGCCCCCACAGCCAGCAATCCCTCCCGACGCAAAGCGTCGATGACGGTGGTGTTCGTGGGCTGGCATTTCAAACCCCGCATCAAACCCACTCCCCGAGCCTCGGTAAACACTGCGGGATGGCGTTCGATCAGCGACTCGAGTTGAGCCCCGAGCCGTTCCCCGATTGCCGCCACGCCATCAAGGAAGCCGGGTTCCAGCACCAGCTCTAACACCGCATCGGCAACAGCCATAGCCAGGGGGTTGCCGCCAAAGGTCGAGCCGTGAGAGCCCGCCACCATCGCCGCTGCTGCCCGTTCGGTGGCCAAGCATGCCCCCACGGGGAACCCGCCCCCCAGCCCCTTGGCTAGACACATCACATCTGGAGTCACGCCCTGTTCCCTCTGGTGCGCGAACAGCGTGCCGATGCGACCGATTCCCGTTTGAATCTCGTCAAAAAACAGCAGGAGCCCGTGATCGTCGGCTATGCTCCGCAGCGCCCGCAAGTAGCCAGCGGGAGGCACGTGAATCCCGCCTTCGCCCTGGACCGGCTCGACACAGATTGCCGCCGTTTCTGGGGTGATGGCAGCCCGTACCGCGTCGGGATCACCAAAAGGCACTTGATCAAAGCCGTCCAGCAACGGCCCGAATCCTTTGGTGAGCTTTTCTTGCTTGGCCGCCGAGATCGGCGCCAGGGTCCGACCGTGAAAACCGGCGCCGCAGGTGATGACCCGGTTCCGTTCGGGGTGACCCGCGTCGTAGAAATGCCGGCGAATCACCTTGAGCCCGCATTCCCAGGCTTCTGTGCCGGAATTGCAAAAGAAGACGGTGTCGGCAAAGCTCTCGCTGATGAGGCGGGCGGCGACACGCTCTTGGCCCGCGACCCGGAACAGGTTAGAGGTGTGCCAGACCTTTCGCGCTTGTTCGGTGAGGGCTGCGATCAAGCGCGGATGAGCATGACCGAAGGCGGTCACGGCTACCCCGCTGGCGAAATCCAGATACCGCCGACCGGCGGAATCAAAAAGATACGCCCCCTCGCCCCGCTCGAACACGACGTCGGCACGGGCGTAGGTGGGCATGACCGCGGAAATCACGAACAACGCTCCCCAAAAAGCCGTTCGACCACCCAAGAGATGGTCGCCGCGAAAAGCGCACACTATCAAGAGAGCCCCGGTCGCTGTCAACCGCCTGATGTCGACAAATGCGACCAGGAGCCATGAAGTGATACCCTCGAGCCTTGATGTTGACTCATCAAGGCTGCCCTCAGACGCCGGGCGGGCGCATCCGCGCCCTTGGCTTCGCGCGCATGGGCGCGCGGGGCCGCCGTCGCGGCCCGATACCGGCGATGTGTCAGTATCAGGGCTC
>CAIXKV010000061.1 GCA_903920145.1 uncultured Rhodospirillales bacterium | reverse complement strand
TGACAGCCTGGGACAAGGCCTCCACCACACTGCGGACGCTGCTTTCAAAGCCATCAGCAAGCTGATTCATGGTCCGGCGCTTCTCTTCCGTCGCTTCCTGCTGCCGCCGCTGCTGATCTGCCGCCATTTCCCGGCGTTCATGGGCGTTGCGCTTGAAGGTCTCCAAGGCCCCGGCCAACTGGCCGATCTCGTCACTCCGGCCCACGCCGGGAACTTGGGCGTCCAGATTGCCACCCGCAACCGTCGTCATGGCCCTGGTAATACCCTCGAGCGGAGCCGAAACCCCCGCCAGAATAACCCACAAACCCAAGCCCAAGAAAACCACGATCCCTACACCGGAAACCCACCACAATAATGCATCGGCGGATTTATAGGTCTCATTCACCTGCTCAACTTGAGTCTGCTGTTCATGGTCATTATAAACAACAATTTTACTCAACTGATCTAAAATTTGATCGTCAAGAGAGGAACCAGAGCGCATCACTCGGATCAAATCATCCATCTGATGCTGATCATAAAGCTGATTTGCTTTGGCTTCGATTGAACTATATTGAGTCGCTAGTTCTTTAATTTTTACGATCGCAGCCCGGCCTGTGTCGGTCGACAGTGCCGGAGCTAACTGATCCAAGGTCGCCATCAATTTTCGATAGTTATCCCTGGCTTCTTTCCGTCCCTGGGCAACGCTGTCGGGATTGGCATCCGTCAGAATCAGAGCCTCGGTCCCACGAAACCACGAGATCAAGTTGACTTGAGCGGTAAAGGCGAGCTCCAGCTTCGTTGACGCACCATCAGCTTGCTCGGTAGCACTATGAATTCTCGTCAAGCTTGCAATGCCAACCCCGGCGAGAACCACGGCCAACACGGCAAGCATGATCACGGTTCCGATCATTTTAACTTTCAAGGAGATCATGGGCGGCGATCCTTAGTGATCGAGACGAGGGCAAACGGGAAAAGGCCAGCGGACGACGGTCACGCCGGGACTGGCGGGAATGGCATTTGTGGGCCTGGACGAACCAGAAACCAAGACTCGCCGTACCCTGCACCGCGATTATAGGGGCCGTCCGCTCGCATCGCAAAATAAACAGACCTCTAATGAAATTTTGCAATCACGGGTCAAGCCGGGCACGGGTCAAGCCGGGCACGGCGGCGCGAAGGGACTGGCGCCGGGCCGCGACCGGCGTTAGAAGGACGGCATGAGCGATCTTGCCCGAGACATCGAAGCCCTGGCCGGCACGTCCGTGATGTGTATCGGCGACCTGATGCTGGACCGGTTCGTGTACGGATCGGTCGAACGCATTTCACCCGAAGCGCCGATCCCGGTTCTGCGGATCGAGCGACGCGACGCCATGCTCGGCGGCGCCGGCAATGTCGCGGCCAATCTCGAGGCCCTGGGCTGTCAACCCCTGTTCTTGTCCGTGGTGGGAGACGACGAGGCCGGATCGGAAATCGCCCGCCGACTGGTCGAAGCCGGGTTGGCCGAAACCTGCCACATCGTCACCGAGCCCGGACGACAAACCACCGAAAAAACCCGTTATTTTGCCAACAACCAGCAATTGCTAAGAACCGACCGCGAAACGGTATCAGCCATTGCCACCGCATCGCGTGACGGCCTGCTGGCGGCGGCACGCACCCTGATGCCCGATGTCAAGGCCGTGATCCTCTCGGATTACGGCAAGGGCGTGTTGACTCCCGACTTGTGCCAAGCCCTGATCGCTCTGGCCCGAAACGCGGGCCGGCCTGTGATCGTCGACCCCAAGGGCGACGACTACGAGCGGTATCGCGGCGCCACAGTGGTCACACCGAATCGCCGCGAATTGGGACAGGCCAGCGGGTTGCCGGTGGGAACCGATGTCGAGATCGTCACCGCCGCCCGGTCCCTGATGGAGCGGCACAGCCTCGACTCGATGGTGGCCACCCGCAGCGAACAGGGCATGACCGTGGTCACGACCGGACCCGACGGCGAAACCCGGCTCCCGGCCGAAGCCCGCGAGGTTTTCGACGTCTCGGGGGCTGGCGATACCGTGGTCGCAACGCTCGGCGCGGCTTTGGGCGCCGGCGTTTCAGTGGTTGACGCTGCCCGCCTCGCCAATCTGGCGGCGGGCGTGGTGGTGGGAAAAGTCGGAACCGCCGTGGTTCGAACGCCAGAACTGCTGGCGGCACTCCATCACCAGGAATGGACCGAAGGCGAGGCCAAGATGGTCTCGCTGGAGACCGCTTGCGAGCGGGTGGAACGCTGGCGGCGCCAAGGCCGGCGGGTGGGCTTTACCAATGGGTGCTTTGACCTGATCCATCCCGGCCATGTTTCGCTGTTGCGGCAAGCACGGGCCGCCTGTGACCGACTGGTGGTCGGACTGAACAGCGACGACTCGGTACGCCGACTCAAAGGCGACACCCGGCCCGTGCAATCGGAAACCTCCCGAGCGACGGTCCTGGCGTCGTTAAGGCCGGTAGATCTGGTGGTGGTGTTCAGCGAAGAGACCCCGTTGACCTTGATTCAGGCCCTGCGGCCAGATGTCCTGATTAAAGGCGCCGATTACCGGCTTGATCAGGTGGTTGGCGCGGATCTGGTCCAATCCTATGGCGGTCACGTGGTGCTGGCCGACCTGTCCGCCGGTCACAGCACCACCGCCACCATTGCCCGAATGCAGCGTTGAGCCTCGGGATGCCGTCTCCGCCTGCCGCCACCACGACAATCACGCCATCGCTTCCCGCTCTCGACCCTGACCTTCGCCAACGCCAAGCCGCCGACCCTACCGCCTCGGTGTGGGTGGCCGCTTCGGCGGGGTCCGGCAAAACCAAGGTGTTGACGGATCGGGTGTTGCGGCAGTTGCTGACCGGAACACCGCCTTCGCGCATTCTCTGCCTGACCTTCACCAAGGCGGCGGCGGCCGAAATGTCGATTCGGGTCAACCGCATCCTGGGCCTATGGGCGACCATCGGCGACGCAGAGCTGGAAGATCGGCTGTTCCGGCTGACCGGCGAGCGGCCTTCGGTTGAAACCCGTCAGGCCGCGCGGCGGCTGTTCGCCCAAGTGATCGACTGCCCAGGCGGGATGAAGCTTCAAACCATCCACGCCTTTTGCCAATCCCTGTTGCGCCGTTTTCCCCTCGAAGCCGGTTTGGCCCCGCATTTCGAGGTAATGGACGAAACCACCGCCGAAGACCTGCTCACCCAAGCCCGCAGCACCATCCTGACTCTGGCGCGCACCGCTCCTGATGCGCCGTTGGGCCAGGCGTTGGCCCGACTGACCACCGACCTTCACGAGGACGGAATCAGTGCCTTGATGGCGGAACTGGCTGGAGAGCGCGGACGGCTTCGCCGCATCCTCGACGACCATGGCGGACTTGAGGCCACCGGGCTCGAGCTTTACCAAACGCTGGGATTGACGCCCGGCATCACCGAAACCGAGATCACAGCCGCAGCGGTGTCTGATGCGGTGTTGGACCTTGATGGACTACGGCAAGCCTGCCAGGCTCTGGCGACGGGTTCGCCCGGCGACCAGGAACGCGGACTCGGCATCGCCGCATGGCTGACCCAGGAAAGCCCCAAACGAATCTCCGGATTTTCCGAATATCAGCTTCACCTGCTGACCAAAGATGGGGAAATCCGCAAGACCCTGATCACCAAAAAGGCTGCCGGCGCCGCACCCGGCGCGCTCCAGGCGCTGCATCGCGAGGCCGAACGCCTCGTGACGGTGATCGCACAGCGCAAAGCCGCCGCCGTCGCCAGCGCCACCCTGGCTCTACTGACCTTTGCCGAGGCGCTGTTGGTGGCCTATGCCCGGCTGAAGGCAGCTCGTGCCCTTTTAGACTATGACGACTTGATCCTGGCGGCGCGGGATTTGCTGGCTCGCCCCGGCGTGGCGCCATGGGTTTTGTTCAAACTGGATGGCGGCCTTGACCATATTCTGATTGACGAAGCACAAGACACCAATCCGGATCAATGGATGGTTGTGGCTCAACTGGCCGAAGAGTTTTTTGCAGGGATCGGTGCCCGTTCCGGTCCTGACGTCCCGATCCGCACCGTGTTCGCGGTTGGCGACGAAAAGCAGTCGATTTTCAGCTTCCAACGCGCCGATCCCCGAGAGTTCGCCCGACTGCGCGCCCATTTCCAGGAGCGGGTCACCAGGGCCCACCTGACCTGGCACCAGATCCGCTTGGATATCTCGTTCCGCTCCACCGCTGCGGTACTGCGAACAGTGGATCGGGTGTTTGCCGCCCCGAATGCCGCCGATGGCGTGGCGCTCGCGGCGCCCGGTGAAAGCCCGCCAGAGATTCGTCACCACTCCTTCCGCCGAGGACAAGCGGGCTTGGTCGAGCTGTGGCCGCCAATCATACCCGAACCACGACCGGCCCCAGAGCCCTGGCAACCGCCCCTGGATCGGGAAGCCGCCGACCAACCGCCAGCCAAACTGGCGGCAGCCCTGGCCGAAACCATTGCCGGCTGGACCCGGACGGGGGAAATTCTCGAGTCGCGAGGCCGACCGATTCAGCCGGGCGATGTGATGGTGCTGGTCCGCCGCCGCACCGGCTTTGTGACGGAATTGGTCCGGGCCCTCAAAGACCGGGATATTCCGGTCGCTGGCGTTGACCGTATGGTCCTGACCGAACAGCTCAGTGTCATGGACTTGATGGCGCTGGCTCAGGTTCTGTTGTTGCGCGAAGATGATCTGACTCTGGCCGTTGTGCTCAAGGGACCGTTCATCGGACTGGACGAAGACCGCCTGTTCGCCTTGGCCCATGGTCGGGCCGACGGGCTGTGGCGCGCATTGGGACAACAGGCCGAAGCGGCGCCGGACTCCCTCGAAGCCCAAGCCCGGCACTGGCTTGATGCGCTGCTGGCGCGGGCCGACTTTGTGCCGCCCTACGAGTTCTTTTCCGGCGTGCTGCACCGCCCTTGCCCCGCCGATCCAGAAAGCGGCTTACGAGCGATTCTCAGCCGGCTGGGCGCCGAGGCCCGCGACCCGGTGGACGAGTTCTTGTCCATTTGCCTGGCCTTCCAAAATGGCCATCCGCCCTCGCTTCAGGGCTTCATGGCCTGGCTGGCCTCAAGTCAAGCCGAAATCAAACGCGAACAGGAGCGGGGAGGCGGGGCGGGGGGCGGCATGGTTCGCATCATGACCATCCACGGGGCCAAGGGATTGCAAGCCCCCATCGTGATCCTGCCCGACACCCTGACCAAACCCAAACACAGCGCCCGCATCCTGTGGCCCGAAGAGGGCCGCCGGATTCCCCTCTATGCGCCCCGCCGTAGCCAGGAGGAGGAGGTTTGCCAAGCCGCCCGCGCCGCCTCAGACCACCGCCGCGACCAGGAATATCGCCGCCTGCTTTACGTGGCGCTGACTCGGGCCGAAGACCGTCTGTATGTCTGTGGCTGGCAAGGCAAAAGTGAACCGCCTGAAGGCACTTGGTATCATCTGGTCGCTGCGGCCCTAAAGAGCGATGATCTGGCCCAACCCGTCCCGATTCCGGTGCTCGGAAGCGACGCTCTGGGGCGGCGCCTGTACGAAGCCCAAACCACCGCCGCCGCCGATGACCAAGCCGCCGCCGGCCCGGCCCGGCCCCAAGAGGGACTGCCGGACTGGGCGCGCGAACCGGCCCCGGCCGAACCCGAACCCTCCCGCCCCTTAACCCCATCTCGCCCTGATGACGCCGAACCGGCGGTGCGGTCACCGCTGGGCCGGGACGATGAAAGCCATCGCTTTCGCCGGGGATTGTTGTTGCATCAACTGTTTCAAACTCTGCCAACGCTTGATCCGAGCCTTCGGGCCGCCGCCGCCGCCCGTTATCTGGCCCGCCCGGCCCACGGCCTCGAGCCCGAGACTCAGGCCGAAATCGCCGATGAGGCTTTGGCGGTGCTCGAACATCCCGACTTCGCCCCGCTGTTCGGCCCTGGCAGCCGGGCCGAAGTGCCCTTGGTCGGCGTGGTCGGTGATCGGGTGCTGTCCGGGCAAATCGATCGGCTGCTGGTGACCGATCGCGAGGTTTGGATCGTTGACTACAAAACCAACCGGCCATCGCCCCGCACGGCGGCTGACGTGGCGCCGCTGTATCTGCGCCAGATGGCCAGCTACCGGGCCGCCATCCGCACCATTTATCCCGATCACACCATCCGGTGCTTGTTACTGTGGACCGACGAGCCCCGACTGATGGAAATCTGAGACCATCGGGCCTTGATGGTGACTCATCAAGGCTGCCCTCAGACGCCGGGCGGGCGCATCCGCGCCCTTGGCTTCGCGCGCATGGGCGCGCGGGGCCGCCGTCGCGGCCCGATACCGGCGATGTGTCAGTATCAGGGCTC
>CAIXKV010000060.1 GCA_903920145.1 uncultured Rhodospirillales bacterium | reverse complement strand
CGAGCCCTGATACTGACACATCGCCGGTCCTCGGGCCGCGACGGCGGCCCCGCGCGCCCATGCGCGCGAAGCCAAGGGCGCGGATGCGCCCGCCCGGCGTCTGAGGGCAGCCTTGATGAGTCACCATCAAGGCTCGAGGGTATGAGGCAGTCTTGATGAATCCCTATCAAGGCTTGAGGGTATGAGGATCGCGTCCACTGCAAAGGCCACAGGCTTGGACAGCGGCGTCCTCGCGCCCCTTATCACGAGTATGCGAAGTGCAATGTTATATTTATATATATAAAATTGATTAAATTTGATTTAACAAAAGAATTTCTCTATCATTAAAGATTATATTACTCAATAAGTAGTCATGTATCTTTAACATAGTAGTGGCTATTATTGGCAACTAATCTTAGTATACCGGATAATTTTTGTAATGAGTATTTTCCGATGGCTGACGAATAGAATTTAATAGGCTAGGTTGGCGGAATCCGGGGCCCCTTATCATTGTGAGGCCGCGCAACGGCGTTCCCTACCGACGAAAAAAGCCACGATGATGGTCGGTAAAGAATAACCAAGGAGAGACAGATGCTTGTTTTAAAAAATACGGCCATGGCAGCCGCTCTGGCCGTCATATTCGTTGGTGGTGGTGTTCGAGCGGAAGAGGTCGGAACCGATGTCAAGAGTCCGGTTCTCCCGATGATCGAACAGATGGCACCGATGAGCGGTGAGCACCATCACCGGATGGCCATGTCGTGGAAGCATATCGAGGGAGATATTGCATTTCTGAAGGTAGAGCTTAAGATTACAGAAGCACAATCTGCATCATGGGCGGTCTTCGCCGATGCTTTACGTGCGAATTCTAAAATTATTGCAGAAATACACGCCAAAACGAATTTACCAGTTTCGGCAATTGATTTGCCACATATTATTGACGAACAGGAAAAAATATTGACAGATCACCTTAGCTTGTTGCACACCTTACAAGGGGTTGTCACACCGCTCTATGCTGTGCTCAACGACGAGCAGAAACAGATCGCAAATCTTCTGATCAAGGAAATGTGCAGCATGTAGGGCTTGCTGTTCTAGGGCGCTTGTGTGCCGATGACCCAGGCGACCTCAAACGTCGCCCGTTTCCGTCCGTGGCCTATGACCGGGGTACTTATGATAAATAATACCGTCATTATCGTCGAAGACGATCGCCAAATCCGTTACGGATTGAAGCTGTCGTTCCAGGACGCCGGTTATGCTGTCATCGATGGAACATCCCTAGAGACCATTGCCGCCATGCTGAACCTGCGGAAAAGTCTGACCCGCATCTATCTACGAGCCGTGGTGGCTGATTTTTGGCTGGACCTTGGCATCAACGGCGTCACCGTGATTCGTTGTATGGAAAAGCTGTGGGGCAAGGGCTTTCGATCGGTGTTGATTACCGGCGACCACAACCCAGCAATCGCAGACCGGGCGCGCGCAGCAGGGATGACGCTGCTGCGCAAGCCATTTCGTTTTGAAGAACTACTGGCTCATGTCGAAAGCAATCTCTGTCTTACGGGAAGTGCGTGATAACAAACAGAGCCATGGAGATGACGACCAGGCTTTGATTTTAAAATGACTTTCGTCGAGTTCTCTATCACCAGAAAGCCACCCCATGTCCTTCAATCCCATGCGTTCCACAGTCACCAAAGCGACCGAGTTGGCTGTCGCTGTTCCGTTGGTTATGGCCGAGCGGTTTGCGCGGATGGCCATCGCCGGCCCTTTTCCCTCGGAACGCGACAGTGAAGAATTCTTACGCATGTACACCGAGAAGACGGCTGCATTTACTGAGTCATGGTTCGCCATGTCCATAGCTATCCTCCGTGCCCAGCAAGAGTTTGCAGCATCGCTGTTTAAACCGTTTAGGATATCATCCTTGCATGAGATACAGACTTCGGCACTCGTGGTACTGGACAAAGGATTAACGCCTCTTCACGCGGCGGCGACCGAAAATCTGACCCGCTTAACCCGTGTCAAGTAGTGTGATGGGTTTCTGTTGAAGGACGATGGGCTATCGCTGTCTGAACAGCGGTGCCCTTGGCTCTTGAGCGACAATTCGTGTTCCGTCGGCGGTCTCTAGAGAGGCCGCAGCAACCACGCACTCCCCCGGCGGGCAAATTCCGCGCACCCGTACCGTCCCGCCGGGCTTAATCGCCGCCGTCACTTGAGAGGATAGGTGTGGCGGGAAACGAACCTCTGTACCATCGTTCAGAAGCAAGGCCAAGACGGTTCCGTCCGCATTGAGGAGGAACCTGACGACCGTGCCGTGGGTTTCTGTCGAGTTGAGCGCCGTGATGACGGACATGACGAGTCCCTCTGATGTTTTAGGTGATCATGGGTCTGAGAGATTAAGAGTCTCGCTTTGCACAAAAAATCCGATACAATGGGCAATGATTTGATAAAATTCTATATTCATTACATTCCTAAACGTATCTGATGCTGGAATACTACGACAAGAATCGGAAATTACTCAGAATCTCCGCGTTAGGAGGATTGCGAGATGCATCGATCTGGACTCGGGCGGGCAGACAGTCCGTATCCGGCACATGGGTAGATTCCGCAACTGGCGCACCCCACGTCATGCGCCTATCATCGGGTGGTGTCCCTTCCTCTGTTGCCGATGGGTAGGAACCAATCCATGGTAAACATCCGGGCTCGTTTTCTAGCCATCTCTTTTGCTGTAGCGGTGGTGATGTCGTTCGGCGGGGCTGGCTGTGCTAGCGCGGCGACACCAGACGATCTGAGCAGAGACGCCGATCAAGCTTTGCACCGGCTCTATCAGACCAATCCTGTCGCAATGTCCCTTTCGAGGCAGGCTCGGGCCATACTCGTTTTTCCCAAAATCACCAAAGCCGGATTTATTTTCGGTGGGGCTTACGGTGAAGGAGTGTTGAAACGGGGGGCGGTCGTCGACGGTTACTATAATTCTTTTACGGCATCCTGGGGGCTGCAAGCCGGTGCTCAAACATATGGGTACGCCGTGTTTCTCATGACTGGAGCGGCCTTAGAATACATCCACCGCTCCCACGGCTGGGAAATTGGCGTGGGGCCAACGCTTGTGGTTGTTGATGAAGGGGTCGCCAAGAACTTATCCACGACAACGCTCCAAGGTGACGCCTACGCATTTATATTTGATCAGCAAGGTTTGATGGCTGGAGTCAGTTTCGAGGGAACTAAAATCTCTGAAACCGGGAGCGACAATCACCATAATTGACGCGATTGATTTTAGGGATCGGTAAGTTTCGGGTACAGGTTGGGCAAAGCAGTGGTGCCTGAGCGGTGGGTTGTTCTTTCCGCCATGTTTTTTCGCTGGGGCATTGTGAAATACGATTTTAGACAGCGCCAACTTTACTATCACTACAGGATGCTTAATACCAATGGCCTTGGACGGTTGACACGTCTGCGGCGCTCTCAGACGCCGGGCGGGCCCATCCGCGCCCTTGGCTTCGCGCCATGCGCGGCGGCGGTCGCCGCCGATACCAACGGCACGGATCATTGTCTAGGGCCGTTGGTATAAGCTGTGAGTGTTTCCTCATCGCAGGTCTCCTTATATGCCCCATAGCCCCAAGCCGCCGTCCCTCACCGGAATTCCCCGCGAACCGCTTGATGATTTTGCGCAAGAAGCGATGCGTGTATCGGAAAGCCGATACCGAAGATTGTTTGAAACTGCGCGAGATGGTATACTTTTGCTGAACGCCGATACAGGACAGATTGAAGATATTAACCCTTATCTAATCGATATGCTCGGCTATTCGCGACAAGAGTTGCTAGGAAAAAAGCTATGGGAAGTCAGTCCATTCGCAGATATCGCACAAAGTAAAGAATTATTTATTGAATTGCAAAGAAACGGCTATGTACGATACCATGATATTCCACTTAGAACAAAATATGGCTCCATCATTGAAGTTGAAGTTGTGAGCAATGCCTATGCTTGCGAGAGCATTCGGGTCATGCAGTGCAACATCCGTGATATCACAGAGAGGATGGCCTCAGAGAGGCGGATGCTTTCAGCAGAAGAAAAATTTCGCACAGCCTTCATGAGTACAGTGGAGGTGGCAACAATTATCTGTGAAATGCGTGATCCCTACACTGTCGGCCATGAACGGCGAGTCGCCCAGATTGCTGGTGCTATCGGGGCAGAACTCGGCTTCAACGAAGATCGGCAGGAGGGTTTGAGGTGGACCCTGCTGTTTGGACAGCGGTGGGGCGGAGTTAAGAGAGAGTCCCGCCGGGGTTCTGTGCGCCGATCAGCCGCGAAGCGGGTGGAGCGCTTGTTGAGGCTACCATCTCTTTTCCATTAGTCAAATCAAT
>CAIXKV010000059.1 GCA_903920145.1 uncultured Rhodospirillales bacterium | reverse complement strand
GCTGACTCATCAAGGCTACCCTCAGACGCCGGGCGGGCGCATCCGCGCCCTTGGCTTCGCGCGCATGGGCGCGCGGGGCCGCCGTCGCGGCCCGATACCGGCGATGTGTCAGTATCAGGGCTCGCCGGTATCAGACGCCGGAACGGGCGCATCCGCGCTTGGCCCGTGCGTAGGAGCGCGCAGGGCCAAAGCAAAGGAGCCATTTGAGAGGTCATTCTTTAGACCGACCCGAGTGAGATATTGTGGTCTTTTCTGAAAAGGCGCAGATATCAGAGACTTGACATATAGAACAAGATGGCGATCGCGCTTTACATATGTAACGACCATGCAAAATCAACCAATGATGGGCATGCTGTTTCCAATGGTCTGGAACCACCGCTTCTAGCTTGGTTTCAACCGCTGCCGGCGTTGCTCCCGGAGCCATGCCGGTTCGGTTGGCGACTCGGAAAATGTGAGTGTCGACCGCAATGGTTGGGTGACCAAACGCAACATTAAGAACGACGTTTGCCGTCTTACGTCCAACACCGGGCAAAGCTTCTAAGGCGTTCCGGTCCTCGGGAACCATACCCTTGTGGTCGCGGAGCAAAATTTCTGAAAGTTTGATGATATTTTTGGCTTTGGTATTGAATAGGCCAATGGTTTTAATACTCTCCCGTAATTTAACTTCACCTAAGGCTAGCATCTCATCCGGCGTCCGAACTGATGAAAAGAGATGTTGGGTTGCCCGGTTAACACCAACATCCGTGGCCTGAGCCGAAAGCACGACCGCCACTAAAAGGGTATAAGAATTAACAGAGTCCAGCTCTGACCGAGGTTCAGGATTCTTCTCGGCCAAGCGGGCAAAGAAACGGTCGATATCATCGGGGCTCATGGCGAACTCACGGCGGACTGGAGCGGCATGATCGTCGCCCCCGATCAGTGATAATCGAAGGCAATGCTAAAGACCAGATCACTGGGAAGAGCACCGGGGGGCGGTGCGGGAAATGGCGCAGCCGCGCGCACGGCCGCGATGGATGCCGAATCAAGGGTGGTGGTGCCACTGGTTTGGGTGACAGCTACGGAAATCAGTTCTCCTTCCGGGGAAACCGCAAAATTAAGCGCAGTTGAGCCTTGTGCTACAATACGTTCGGGTTTATGCCGAAGAATACGCATCCACAACCGACGGCCATAACTCTGAATGGTTTCAGAAGAGGCAAGGCGAGGCGCAGGAACAAGAGTCGCCGGAGGCGGACTTGCAACAGGTGGAGCAATCGTCGACGCGGGTAATGAGCCCGTTGGTGGAGCTTGGAGAGGCGGCTTCGTGATCTCCGCAGGGCGCTCCGCCCGCCGATGGATTTTGAGAGGACGGTTCAGTTTCGGGGGCTTAAGGGTCTGGGGCTGCGGTTTAAACGGCGGTTCAAGGGGGGGCGCTTGGACAACCGAAGCCAAAGAAGGCGGCGGAAGGGGTTCTGGTTCTGGTGCTGATGGAGGAAGGGGCGGTTCTGGGGTCGGAAGCTCCGCCGTTTCTTCCGGGCCCGCCATTTCCTCTGGGGGCGATGGCGGGGCTTCGATAATCGCAACTATCTCGATATCGACGGGGCTGGTCGCCGACAGCACGGGAAAGGTCGAGGCTTTAATCAGTAAAATGAAGATAAATCCATGTAAGATTAAAGATATTGCTAAATAATATCGTGCTTTTCCACGACAAGGTATAGAATATGGCAGTATAAGCCCAGCTTGTGGAAAGGCAGACATCGAAGACATGGAGCGCAAGCCCTTTAAATAAAACCAGCCCCCTTGGAATGGCACAGATGTTCCAAGGGGTCTAGATTTACCGGGAATTAGAATTTTATCGTAGTGCTCACCACAAAACTGCGCCCTGGTCCCGGCAATGGACCATACGGCCCCTTAGTTATTCCACTGACCTTGGCATCGCCGAAATCAACACCTCCTAAAGGCTCATAATACTGCTTATTCAGCAGGTTTTTGATGCCAAAATCAACACTGATATTGTCCCATTGATAGCCGGTATGCAGGTTGACCAACGCATAAGCCGGTGTCGTTGGCTCCCGACGGAGGGTATCGACGTCAGTTTTATCACTAACCAACTGTATCTCCAGGCCGTTACTCCAACCGCCTAAGTGATGATCCAGTGATATCCGTCCATTGAGGGGCATCACATTGTAAAGGCCCGTACCATTGGGGGTGTAAGCACGAACATATCCCAAGGTGCCCGATACTGTTCCCTTGCCATATGTATCATCATTCCAAACCACTTTCTGGCCGGACAGATCGATGCCATAGAGGACAGCATCCTGATTCGCAAACTGAAGGAGTGGGACATTATTCCCCTTGTCAAAACCAATCTGCCGAACCCCGATATAGTCTTCAACATAGGTGAAATACGGCGTGATCTTGATATCCCAATCGGCCCGTGCAGCATCATGGAGAGCCCCGGAGACGCTGACGGTGTTGGCAACTTCGGGTTTGAGGTTGATGTTACCGACATACTCGTTGCCATCATTGAACCACGTCACCATGCTGCTGGCCATAGCCCCCGTCGACCACGCATAGCGTTCATAGAGATTCGGAGAACGGGTCTTGCGGGCCAAACCCGCTTCCAACGTGGCGTTGTCATCTGGTTCATAGCGAGCCAAGCCGGTCAGATCAAAATTGGCATCGGTACGGCCATGACTTTGAGCATTAAACGCGGCAGCATCAGAACCGTAATGGGTCGCGGTTGCCCCCCTCATGCTCATGGCCATATTCGAGTTATTATAACCCGAAACATCCCCGGTATCCATCATGATCATATCATTACGAACACCTAACAATGTGGTCCATTGCGACGTCCATTTCTTTTCCCATTCCAGGTAAGTGCCCAGTTGGTTTCGCTCACCGTCATTAATATTGATAAAAGTATTCGGCCCCATCGCCGTGATGCCAGTCATGGTTGGCGGCCACCAGTCATTGAGAGTGTAGCGGTGAAATTCGTTACCAACCCGCAACGTGTCTTCAGGCGAAAGAGAGATTTCAGCTTTTACCGAATAGCCAAGATCGGTGGCGCTGGTGTCCATCGGCATATGCATGCCCGGCATCATGCCGCCATTCAACTTTTCGGATAAAAAGTCCATCGCATGATCGACATGCTGCCAGTAGATTCGGGCATCCAGAGCCCCCCAATTAAATTGGCCCTGATAGCGACCATTGACAAAGTAGCTTTGATTATTGGTCATATCCATTCGCTCACCGGGAAAACCCTGGTAAGGAAGATATTGACCGCCCGCCTGCAAGGTAAAGATACCCGTATCATTTCTGAGTGCAGCCGTTAAAGCTTGGTTGCTGGTTTCGTAAAGACTGGAGGCGATTTTCTTACCCGCACCATCCACGTAATCGGAAGCTTTGCTGCCTGACCCCGTGTAGTTGATGCTGACATCATCGATGGCTCCCGTGACCGAAGCCGACGCACCGTAATTGTTGCCATTGCTTCCATAGAAAGCAGTCAGGCTCCCCTCGGTATGCAACCCCTCTCCCGGATTGGCGAAAACCGGAGGCGGAGACGCAACCTTAATGGTTCCGGCGATGCTGTCGCCGCCAGCACTGACCGGCGTAATGCCCGCCATCACGGTCATTGCCCCCACCGAATGGGGTGCAATGTACGATAGGGGCGGGTTCATATGGTTAGGACAAGCCGAGGTAATGGGAATCCCATTGACCTCGGTCTTGATGCGATCATCGGCCAAGCCATGGATCACCGGCAGGCTGGAAACACCGCCATTGGAAGCTGCGTTGGCCCCCGGAACGCTCATGAGTAAGGATGCTGTGTCGCTGGAACCAAGACGGCTCTTGTCCAGGGCGGCGCCTCCTAAGGTCAAACCGCTAAACAGCGACGAATCCGGAACCGTTTGAACGGGAACCGGCGGTAGAGGCGTCGCCTGTTGGGCCCATGCAGCCCCCGGTAAAGCCAGAGCCAGAACGGCTCCAGACCACAACGCGAAACTGCCGCCCGATGCACGAGGCGCATCTTTAACAAATTTTGAAACCGACATGCACAAATCTCCGCAAGACCACCGATCCGGCATGCCCATGACGCATCATGGAAATACACAGCAAGACGACACGCCCTTCGGAACGCGCCGAACTCTTCGGATCGTTTGATGATGAACCAAGAAGATCAGATCAGGCGGTCAGGTGGGGCTCGGGATTGACAGCCGGTTTGGAAAAAGGCTTTGGGCGTAACACCGACCAAAAGCACCGGGTGCAAGGCCTTAGGAAAGAGCAACGGCGTCGACAGAGCCGCCACTGGCGAAGGCAAAGTGAAGCCGCCGGCATGGGCAAGGCAGAATGGGCAGACCGCCCCGGCGTGAGGCTTGGATGCCGGAACCGACGGCGCTGTTGCGTCCGGGCTGGTTGCGCCACTGGCACAAAGCGAGGTTCCAAAACCATCCGCAGGATCGACCACACCAACCATTGGCATGGTTAACAGGCTCAAGAGCGCCGCAACCACCAGCCACGCCACGCCACGCGCCATCCCCCGCCGCGAACGGCGGAACAGCATGGAGGCGAGGAAGGCGTGGTGAGTCATGGGGACGACGAAAAATATCCTGCGCGTGACAAGGGCGTCATCCATGTAGACAACAGCCCCAACGGTGGCAGGCTAGCTGCGACCAGAGGGTATTGTCAATCTTCAGTTCAGTTCAGTTCTCATACCCATCGAGCCTTGATGTTAACTTATCAAGGCTGCCCCCAGACGCCGGGCGGGCGCACATCCACGCCCTTGGCTTCGCGCCATGGGGCGCGCGGGGCCGTCGTCGCGGCCCGATACCGGCAGTGTGTCATCGTTATAGCTCGCCGGTATTAGAGGTGCTGAACAATGGCCTGGGCCGTGCGAAACCAGACTGGAACTTGGGACCAACCCTGATTGGCAACCAACCAGTCCTGAAATTCATCATCCCGGCAACCAACATAGAAGCAGATTAAATTGGGAAGGTTACGGCGTGCATCGTCATTGATACGAATCGAACCGCTCATCAAACCATCTTGATAATCGGCGATAAATGTTTGGAACCATTGATGGTTAAGCCGATGGGTAGAGAGTCTTGGATATTTCAAATCATCCATCACCGATTCTTCACTGGCAAAGTGCTTATTGGCAGTTATAGAAATTCTCTGAAGAATAGAAAGAATTTTAGCAGTACTTACAGTAGGAATGGCAAGCAATGTAGCCAGATCCTGAACGGCATCACTCAACTGCCGATGCTCTTTTGCCAGGAGGGCCAGGATTTGCCGTAACTCCGACGGAGTGTTCATAATCTCTCTCCCTTCACAGTTCGGTCGCCCGGTGAGTTCTATCCCGCCGTTTTTTCATATCTCCCATGCGTTGGGCGACAAGGAAAGAGTTAACAGATATTAACCGTGATCGTCAATAAAAAATAAACCAACAAAAGACCTAAACAATTTTATATAAAATAAAAACTCGTGAAATTAGACTCATATTCTTTAGATTTTAGGCCTCACGGTAGAGAAAAAGGTCGGAAGTAACATTGATACCGGCGAGCCACGACAATGATACCGGCGAGCTATAACGATGACACACTGCCGGTATCGGGCCGCGACGACGGCCCCGCGTCCTCGTGGACGCGAAGCCAAGGGCGCGTCCGCGCCCCCCCCTAGAGTCACGCGGGGGCTTCGCGCGCATAGGTGCGCGGGGCTGTCGTCGCTGGCCCGAGGACCGCCGATGTGTCAGTATCAAGGCTCGCCGGTATGAGAGGGCTTTGCCTCATGGGTGTTAAGAAGCGGTGCTTCCCCTCTAGCTCTCGCAGGACTCCGTCCCATAGGCACTAGGGAAGCACAGTCTCCGTGACCACGAGACGTCAAGAGTTCAAAGGGGCGACCGAAAACCGGGGGTTAAATGACTCCAAAAATCAAAAGAGCAATGAGCCACGGCACAAAATAGGCAATTGGATAGAGAATCAACATCAGCCGATCGATAAGAACATGGTTTGTAAGACTATCAGCCACCTCCATCTTCTTCATCCAAAGATTCAAGGCAACCACAAGACCCCCGACGAGAAAGGCATTGGCCAATATTACGTCAATAAATGTTAGATACCCTAGCCTCGGCAGATCATTCGACAGCGTAAAACTAAAGGCAATAAATAAAAGCAAATGACCGCCGGTAATGTCGGCCCTCTTATTGTAATCATTAAGAATAAAAGTCATCCACGAAACAACCATAATAATGATAAGAGGTAAAAATATTTTTAATAGATAATAAATTATCTCTCTTTTCATTTCAACGTGAAATGTAAAACGAGGGCGCAAATCAGATGTTAGCGTTACGGGAGTATCATATCCCATAACCTCCCATTCTTCGGCCCCAATTTGATTGCTCATGCCAGTCTTTTGTTGATTAACTATAAATTTATACCGTTCATTAGGGTAGAATGAATCGATATTGATATAAAAGTCCTGTTTATCGAAAGGAAACTTCCTGAAATCCATGGTCGAAGCTTGTAAATCAGCCGAGAATTTTTCCGTATAATACGCTGTTCCATTGGATTCGACAAAAATCGTGATGCCCTGGCTGGAGCGCGCCCCTCTGATATTGTATATTGAAAATTCCGGCCACCGCAAATGATGGTCATCCAGAAAGTGCTTAAACTCACTTTCATTAAAAGTTTTAAAATTACAACTACAACTGGCTGGGCTAAAGGCATAGCCGACATCTTGCCATTGTAGCCTCAGCGTAGCCGCGATACTGAATCGCTCCTCTTTCTGTACAATATTGAACAACTGATCTAATTTAAAGGATATATTGACAGGAATGGCTGGCCGTGCAATCGGATAGCCCCGTTCAGCAGGGGAATCGGTCAAACCGTCGGGTGCATTGAGCCCCAAAGTCAAATGGTATTGTCCGTAACTCTCTGGATCAGAAGACAGTTTTAAGCGGTAGTCCTGAGCCGGTTTGGTAAAGCTATAGCTCAGAGTTGTCGCAGACCCGGACGGTGTCGAGCGACGAAGTGTTCTTTTACCGAAATCAAGAAGCTGAAGATTGGGAGGCGCTTTATCAGGAGGGCCGTCGACACGCACAGTCAGAGTGGTGCCAGCCTCCAGCGTATTCAAAGTGAAGGACGTTTGGGGGCGACTGGCATTCAACTCTCCGGTCAGGACTTGCACCCGGCTTTCGGGCGAGCCAACCCCTCGGTCCAGTGCCGCAAAGGAATCGCCACGAGAAGCGGTGTCCTGGTCAACCCCATCGGGGACATTCAATCCCAGAACCAACCGAAAAATGCCAAAGGTCGCTTCGGTGGCAGCCCCAGAATTCGCGAGCATCGGCGCGCCCATGACCAGAAGCAAAAAAGAGCCGTCATGGGGCGCGACGATGCTCATATTGGCATCGTAGGACGGATCGGCCTCGGCGTTCCAAGCCAAAAACCATGTTTTGGCCAGTATCGCCAGAGCATTCCGGGGGTCTTGACCGATCGTACCAGCACTTTCAGTCGTCGATCTCAAAGCCTGTTTAAAGGCTTTGAGATCGACGGGAGCTTCTAACAAGGCCACGATCGGATCTAGATTGCCAGAGACGCCGTGAAGCTCGGCGCTAATCCGATCCCCCTTCTTAAGTCCGATCAGCCGATATCCGACCAGTTGATTGGGTTCGACCGTACCGTCAAACGCCTGAACACCGCTTCGCTCCGATGCAGATGCAAAGGCTTCGGGCACAACAAAGGAAAAACAGGCCAGAATAAGCACAAGGCCCCAAAGAGCCCGAAGAATCCACATCATCGCAATAATTCAATTCATCTCAAGGGAGAGGGCAGAACGCAGACTGTCAGGTTATTCGCCAGCCTTGCGGCTTAACATCGGCCCCAATTTACGGCCACCGAGCAGGTGAACGTGAAAATGTGGAACCTCTTGATGGGCATCGGCACCGGTATTGGCCATAAAACGATAACCAGGCGCATCCAAGCCCAAATCCCGCGCAATGGCGGCAACGGCACGAAACAGAGCGGCAATTTCAATATCGCTGGCTCGAGCACCAAAATCATCAAGAGAGATATAGGCCCCTTTGGGGATCACCAAAACATGTACCGGCGCCTGAGGATGAATATCATGGAACGCCAGAACATGATCATCCTCGAAAAGCTTGCGACAAGGCAACTCGCCGCGCAGAATACGGGCAAAGATATTATTGGGATCATATGTGCCCATACCTGATCTCCCTTGCATTAATTGCTCGACTTACGGGACTTCTTTTCTTCCAAACCACTGACACCTTCGCGGGCGGCGAGGCGAGCATAAACCTCAGTCGGCGCTAGCTTGGCGTCAGCCCACAACACCACCAAGTGATAGAGAAGATCGGCGCTCTCGTCCGCCAGCTTGTCGCGGTCGCCGCGTATCGCCTCGATCACCGCTTCAACCGCTTCCTCGCCAACCTTTTGGGCGATCTTCGCGGTCCCCCGCCCCAGTAGCTTGGCGGTGTAGGACGTCGAGGGATCGGCACCTCGCTTCGACTGAACCATCCGATAGAGGCGGTCGAGAATTTCGGCGGTGGGCTTTGAGGATTCATCGGCCATGGTCTTTGCCCCGGTCGGTGGTGATACGGACAGGAAGTCCGGCGGCGGCCATCGCGGCTTTGGTCTCGGCGATGGAGAACAGGCCAAAGTGGAAAATCGAGGCAGCCAAAACCGCGCTGGCGTGGCCTTCGCGAATGCCCTCGACCATGTGTTCCAGGGTGCCGACCCCTCCCGAGGCCACCACCGGCACAGTCACGGCATCCGAAACCGCCTGGGTCAAGGCCAAATCAAAGCCCGAACGGGTGCCGTCGCGATCCATGGAGGTCAATAAAATCTCGCCCGCCCCCAACGCGGTCAAGCGGCGAGCCCACGCCACCACGTCCAGGCCGGTCGGCCTGCGGCCTCCGTGGGTGAAGACCTCCCACCCCTGGCAACCGGGCGAAGTCGCTCGTTTGGCGTCGATGGCCACCACGATGCACTGGCTGCCAAATTTTTCAGCGGCTTCCTTCACCAGTTCAGGCCGATCCACGGCAGCGGTGTTGATTGAGACCTTGTCCGCCCCGGCCAACAGCAGCTTCCGAATATCCTCGACCACCCGAACCCCGCCACCAACGGTGAGCGGCATAAAGACCTGCTCGGCGGTGCGGCGAACCACGTCATACAGCGTATCGCGGCCTTCGTGACTGGCGGTAATATCAAGAAACGTGAGTTCGTCAGCGCCTTCGCGGTCATAAATCCGTGCTTGTTCCACCGGATCGCCCGCATCCACCAGATCGACGAAATTGACTCCCTTGACCACCCGGCCATCCTTAACGTCCAGGCAGGGAATGACGCGGCATTTCAGCATTCGGGGGCTTTCGGTGCGGGGGCGGGGGCGGTCCCGGAGAGCAAGGCCAAGGCCTCTTTCGGATCAATCCGACCATCATAAAGAGCGCGACCAACGATCACCCCGTCAATGCCGGTATGCTCTTCGGCCTTCAGGGCTTGCAGGTCGGCGATGGACGAGACGCCTCCCGAGGCGATAACCGGCGTGGTCAGTGTGAAGGCCAAATCGGCGGTCGCCTCGACATTGACGCCAGCCATGGCGCCGTCGCGATTAATGTCGGTATAGATGATGGCGGCCACGCCGCAATCCTCGTAGCGAAGCGCCAAATCCAGCGCCCGGACGGTGGAAGACTCAGCCCAGCCCGACACCGCGACGTAGCCTTCACGCGCGTCGATGCCCACCGCGATCTGGCCAGGGAAAAGCCGGCAGGCCTCTTTGACCAACTCGGGCTGATGAAGAGCGACGGTGCCCAGGATCACCCGGCGGATGCCGCGCGTCAGCCAGTTTTCCATGGTCTGGAGCGTGCGGATGCCGCCGCCCAATTGGACCGGAATGGAAACGGCAGCCAAAATTTGATCCACCGCATCGCCATTGACCGGATGCCCGGCAAAGGCGCCGTTCAGGTCGACCAGATGCAGCCAGTCATATCCCTGCGCCTCGAAGGCGCGGGCTTGGTCGCCGGGGCTGACGTTGAATACGGTGGCATGGTCCATCATGCCACGGACCAGCCTGACGCAGGCGCCGTCTTTAAGATCGATGGCGGGGTAAAGAATCATAGTGGCCGATTGTCCCGGTGATGTGTCGTCGGTCTGGAGTCAGAGGCAAGGTCCGCAGGCTCGGTCAGGTCTTTGTAGTAATAGCGACCAACCACAGCCTCCCCACGAACGCAGGCATAATAGGGGTGGCTTCCCCAACAGACAAAGCCCAAAGATTCGAATAGGCGCACTGCCGGTTCCTGGGTGGCCCGAACGTCCAGATTCAACACCTGGACGCCGGTGACCCGCGCTTCGGCCTCGGCAGCCTGAATCAGCCTGCGGGCCAGACCACGGCCACGGGCCCAAGGGGCCACGAAGCAGGTGGTGATCATGGCGGCGTGGGCTTGGGCCTCGTTGTTGCGCGGGGGCCGGACCAACTGGACCGAGCCACCGATCACACCATCAAGTCGCCCCACAAACAGGCTGCGGTCAGGAATCAACAAAACGCCGCGCCAATAGCGTTCCATCAAGTCGCGGGGCGGCGCATCCAGCCAGCCAAAGCCACCGCCATCCCGGATGGCCTGCTCGGCGGCATCCCCCAGATCATGGAGGTCTGCCGGCTTCAGCTTGTCGACCCGTGCGATCGAAAAAATCGGGGGCGCAAGAACCGAAGACGGGACCGAAGCAGGAGGGGGGGCGGGGGGCGTGGCCATGGGGCTACGGACGCCAGCCAAGGAAATTGGCAATCAGGCGCAACCCTGCGGCTTGACTCTTCTCTGGATGGAACTGGGTTCCGATCAGATTGTCACGCCCGACGCTTGCGGTGACATCGCCGCCATAATCGACGACCGCCAACCGATGATCAGGATTGGCACATTGGACGTGATACGAGTGAACGAAATAACCATGCACCGGATCAGGAAGCCCAGCCAGAACCGGATGATCCCGAAGGATGGTCAGATCGTTCCATCCCATATGCGGCACCTTGAGGGCCGGGTTCTGGGGAGTCAGCGGCACGGCGTCTCCGGGGATCCAGCCGAGACCCTGGGCCAACCCATGCTCGTGCCCGCGTTCGGCCATCAACTGCATGCCGACGCAAATCCCCAAAAAGGGCACCCCGCGTCGCAACACCGCCTCTGCCATGGCGTCCAGCATGCCCGGCACGCTGCTCAACCCGCGCATGCAGTCGGCAAAGGCACCAACGCCGGGCAGCACCACATAATCGGCGCGGCGCACCACTTCGGCATCGGCTGTGACCAGGATGGACCGGGCCAGCGTCTGTTCCGCCGCTGCGCGCTCGAACGCTTTAGCCGCCGAACGCAGATTGCCGGATCCGTAATCGATAATGGCAACGGTGGACAGGGGCGGAGTCTCCAGGTGGCAGGGTGAACCGGAACCGGCGGAAAGGCGTCGCGTTGATTAACCGCCGAGGGTGCCCTTGGTCGAGGGAATTTCGCCGACTTGACGGGGATCAATGGCAATCGCCAATCGTAACGCCCGCGCCAGCGCCTTATAACAGCTTTCAACGATATGATGGTTATTTTCACCATAAATCGTCTCGACATGCAATGTCGCGCCCGCCGCTTGGGCAAACGCCTGGAACCATTCCCGGAACAACTCGGTATCGATATCGCCCAGCTTGTCACGGCTGAAGGCCACCTTCCACACCAGATAGGGACGGTTCGACAGGTCCAGGGCGACCCGAGTCAAGGTCTCGTCCATGGGAATATGGGCGTGACCATAGCGACCAATGCCGCGCCGATCACCAAGGGCCTGATGGATCGCCTGACCGATGGCGATTCCGGTGTCTTCGGTGGTGTGGTGGCCGTCAATGTGGAGATCGCCTTCGGTGCGCACCGTCAAATCGATCAAGCTGTGGCGCGCCAACTGTTCCAGCATGTGGTCGAGAAACCCCAGGCCGGTTCGAATATCGGAACGGCCCCGGCCATCCAAATCGACATCGACCCGGATGCGGGTTTCTCGTGTGATGCGTTCGACGCTGGCGCGACGGCTGGCAAGGGCCGAAGGGAGGATGGGAAGGGACTCGTTCATGACCACGAACTCTGTAAGGTAAGGCAAAAAGGACCGTCGAAAGAGCCGGGACAGCGGCGCCCGCTTCGCACAAAGCCGCTTATTGGCGTTGATAATGGCCCTCAAAGAATCCGGCCATCCCACAGCCGTTGCGGCAATCCTGTGCCGTGACCACGGCCCCACCGGGGCCTGTGGAGATATCGACCCGGCAGTGCTTGCCGTCAATCTCTTCTGGGTCCGTCCAAGTCAGAGTCTGACCATCAATCCGCAGATCGGCCATGTCAACCTGGCACATGTGCCCCCGCGAGACATTGATGGTTTCAATCCAGCCCGCGACCCGATGAGCCGGAAACTCGATCAAAGCCAACGATCCGGCCATGCCTTTTTCAACATAGGTGAAAGAGCCGGTGGCCGAACCCTGGGGAGCACTTTGCTTGGCTAGGGCTTTTAGTCTTTGCCAATACCGTTGGGCAATACAGGGAGCCGCAGCGGCGCAGGCATCCCGCTGTCCCACCCAGGCCCGCTGTTCGTCGCGCAGTGTCGCGCGGACGGCGTCTCCTTGAAGCTGGCGGACATCGCCATAGAGCCGGTTCAACTGCGAATCCAACCAAGCCAGCGATTCATCCTTGCAGATGGCCTGCTCGGTCGGGGTATGGGCTTTGGTGCAGTCAAAGCTAGCCGCCGGGTCAGCCCAAACCGGCGCTCCGGCCATCCCCACCACCACCAGAGCCAAACCCACCACACGCCCAATACACCCCATGGCCCCTACCCTCTTCAGCGGCTTAACGCTTGACCGACATCACGAGCCCCCATCATCGCTATCTTCGGGCCCAGATCAAGAGAGTCGTATCATCAAGCCTTGATGCTCAAGGAATCAGGGCTCGCCGATATCGAGACGGTTAAAGAGGGGAAACACCGGCACCGCATCGGCTCATCCGATGACTCTCCGGTTTCCCTCGGCTTTCCCGTTGCCTCAACGTCTCCGAGCCCGCTATCATGCGGGCCCTTGCAGTTCCTGGTGGTTTTCCATGAGTTCCGAACCGATCGAGATTCGCCGCAAGCGTCTGCGGTTTCGTGCCTGGCACCGTGGCATGCGCGAGTCCGACCTCTTGATGGGCGGGTTTGCCGATGCCCATGTGGATGGGTTTCAGGACGAGCAGCTTGACCGTTTCGAGGTGTTGCTCGAAATCGCCGATGCCGACCTCTACGACTGGTATGTGGGCCGTGCGCCGGTCCCGCCGGAGCATGATCACGATGTGATGACGCTCTTCCGGGCCTTCCGCCTGCCCTCGCCCACCTCGACCTGATCCGCTCCTTTGTTGAAGTTTGACCTGATTCCGGGCCGGCCTAGCCGCCTGTTGATCGGAGGTGCCCCCGAAGGCGCCGATGCTCGGGTTTTGGCGGCCCTGGCGGCCAAGGCGGGATCGGCAGGGGTGCTTCACGTCGCCCTGGACGATGGCCGGGCGGCACGATTGGCCGAAATGCTGGCGTTTTTTGCGCCTGAACTGGAAGTCTTGTCGTTTCCGGCTTGGGATTGCCTGCCTTACGACCGCTTGTCTCCCAATCCAGCGATTATCAGCAAGCGGATCGACACCCTAACCCGCGTGTTGGAGCCGGTTTCGACCAGCGGTGGCCGGTTGGTGTTGACCACCATTAACGGCATGGTCCAAAAGCTGCCGCCCCGCAATGCCTTGCGCCAAGCCGGATTTCAGGCTGGGATCGGCGAGCGACTCGACCTGGAGCGGCTCCAACGGTATCTGACTCATAACGGCTACACCCGCGCCCAAACCGTGCGCGAACCCGGCGAATACGCCATGCGCGGCGGCATCGTCGATCTGTTCCCGCCCGGTACCGAAGAACCGTTGCGGCTGGACCTGTTCGGTGACGAACTGGACGGAGTCCGCGCCTTTGATCCGCTCTCCCAGCGCACCACCGAAAAGCGGGACCGGGTGCGGCTGAAGCCGATGGCCGAGCTGTTCTTGGACGAGCCCTCGATTGCCCGCTTTCGCACCGGCTATCGTGAACTGTTCGGCGCTGTCACCGATCAAGACCCGCTTTACGAGGCGATCAGCGCCGGGCGCAAACATCCCGGCATGGAGCACTGGCTGCCGCTGTTCCATACCGCTCTGGAAACGCTGTCCGACTATTTGCCCCAGGCCATTCTCAGTCTTGATCACCAAGCGGAAGAAGCACGAGACTCGCGGTTGGCCCAAGTCGCCGACTTCTACGAAGCCCGCCGCACTCTGAGGGCCGCCGAACGGGCCGCCAGTGTTCCCGCTTACAAGCCATTGGCCCCTGCCCGGCTCTATTTGGACCGGGACGACTGGGAGTTGATCGCCGCCTGTCATGCGGTGGTGCAACTGTCGCCTTTCGCGGTGCCGCCCGGCCTGATTGGTCAACTCGATGCCGCTGGCCGGCGGGGGCATGATTTCGCCGAGGCCCGAACCCGTCCTGACCTGAATGTGTTCGATGCGGTCCACGAGCATATCGTTGAACTGGCTCAGAGCGGTCGGCGGGTGATGGTGGCCGGGTACAGCCAGGGATCACGGGACCGACTGCAATCGGTTCTGGCCGATCACGGGATTTCCGGCCTGAAACCTGCGGAGTCTTGGCCCGAAGTGCAGCGCCTGGGCCGTGGCACGCTGGCCATGGTGGTTTTGGGCGTCGAACATGGCTTTGTCACCAGCGATCTGGCGGTCATCACCGAACAGGATATCCTGGGTGATCGCTTGGCCCGCCCGCCTCGCAAACGCCGCCGAGCCGCCAACTTCATCGCCGAAGCCGCCGGGTTGGCCGCTGGCGATCTGGTGGTTCATGTGGAGTATGGCATTGGCCGCTTTGACGGGCTCGAAACCGTTACGGTGACGGGCGCGCCCCATGACTGTCTGCGTATCGTCTATGACGGTAACGAAAAGCTGTTTGTGCCGGTGGAAAATCTCGACCTTCTGTCCCGTTACGGATCAGAGGATGCCGGGGCTCAACTGGATCGGTTGGGCGGAACCGCCTGGCAAGGGCGGCGAGCGCGGGTCAAGAAACGGCTGAAGGATATGGCCGACGCCCTGTTGCGGATTGCCGCCGAGCGGGAGGTTCGGAAGGGCGAGCGGTTGACTGTGTCCGAAGGGCTCTACGCCGAATTTGCCGCACGGTTTCCCTATCCCGAAACCGAAGACCAAGCCAACGCCATCACCGACGTGCTGGAAGATTTGGGCTCGGGCCGTCCGATGGACCGACTGGTGTGCGGCGACGTTGGGTTCGGCAAAACCGAGGTGGCGTTGCGGGCCGCTTTCGTGGCGGCCCTGTCGGGACTGCAAGTGGCGGTGGTGGTTCCGACCACCTTGCTGGCTCGCCAGCATTATCGAACCTTTTCTGCCCGTTTTGCCGACCTGCCGGTTCGGGTGGAACAGATTTCCCGGCTGGTCACCCCCAAGGAAGCCACCCGCATTCGCAAAGAAGCGGCGGATGGCACCCTGGATATCTTGGTGGGAACCCACGCTCTGCTTTCAAAAACCGTCAGTTTCAAGCGGTTAGGGCTGGTGATTGTCGACGAGGAACAGCATTTCGGGGTCAAGCAAAAGGAGCGCCTCAAGGAACTGCGCGCTGATGTTCATGTGGTGACCCTGACCGCAACACCGATTCCCCGGACCTTGCAGATGGCGTTGTCGGGTGTCCGTGAATTGACGGTCATCGCAACGCCGCCGGTTGATCGGTTGGCGGTGCGGACCTTTGTCCTGCCCTTTGACCCGGTGGTGATTCGCGAGGCGATCCTACGCGAACATTATCGTGGTGGCCAAAGCTTTTACGTCTGCCCCCGGATCGAAGACCTTGGTAAAGTTGCCGACCAGCTCCGGGAGTTAGCGCCCGAAGTCAAGGTGGTGACAGCTCATGGCCAGATGCCGCCAGCCGACTTGGAAGAGGTCATGACCGCTTTCGATGATCGGGCCTTTGACGTGCTGCTGGCCACCAATATCATTGAATCTGGGCTTGATATTCCCAACGCCAACACCCTGATCATCCATCGTGCCGATTTGTTCGGGCTGGCTCAACTCTACCAGTTGCGCGGTCGGGTGGGCCGTTCCAAAACGCGGGGCTACGCCTATCTGACTTATACGCCAAAGGGGGTGTTGTCCGAGACGGCGAAGCAACGGCTGCATGTGATGGAGACTCTGGACAGTCTCGGGGCCGGTTTTCAGCTTGCCTCCCACGACATGGACATTCGCGGCGCCGGAAATTTGCTGGGAGAAGAGCAATCCGGGCATGTCCGTGAAGTCGGAGTCGAGCTTTACCAGCACATGCTGGAAGAGGCGGTGGCCACCGCCCGCTCGGGCGCCAATGCCGATCCAGGAGCAGAAACCGGCGAACGCTGGACTCCGCAAATCAACCTGGGCATGCCGGTTCTGATCCCGGAAACCTATGTGGCCGATCTGGCGGTACGGTTGGGGCTATATCGCCGATTGGCCGATATTGCCGACCGTGCCGAATTGGATGCCTTTGCCGCCGAACTGATCGACCGCTTTGGTCGTCTGCCGACAGAGGTCGATAATCTGCTTCAGGTGGTGGCCATCAAGCAGTTGTGCCGCAAGGCCAGCGTCGAGCGGGTGGATGCCGGCCCCAAAGGGGCCGTGTTGACCTTTCATAAAAATAACTTTGCCGAACCGGCCCGACTGGTGGCCTATCTTTCCAAACAGTCCGGGACCATCAAGCTGCGCCCAGATCACAAGTTAATCTGTCTGCGGGCCTGGGACAATGCCGACGTGAGGCTTAAGGGGACGTTACGTCTGCTGAAGGACTTGGCGGAGATGATTGCCTAAACAAAGTAGACAGACAAAGGGCCAGAGGGGATCGTAAGGGTCTTCGTCATTGACGATTGACAGGGTTGAGCCGGTTGCTGATAACAACAATATGTGAATGAATATTCAGATATTGTTATAACATTACGCAAAAGACCGCGTGCCACACCGGAGCCAGCCATGTCTCATCATCATTCCTGTCGAGATCATGATGGTCCTCATCACCCTCGAAAGGACCACGAACACGGCGCAGATCATGAAGAAGATCATGATCATGGCTGCCGCCACGGCCATGGCGCCGGGCGCCATGCTCACAGCCACGCACCGTCGAGCTTCGGGCGAGCGTTCGCCATCGGGATCATCCTGAATACAACCTACGTTATTGCCGAAGCCTTTTACGGGATCGCTTCGCACTCCTTGGCGCTTCTGGCCGATGCCGGGCACAATCTCGGTGATGTGCTCGGGCTCGCCGTGGCCTGGGTCGCGGCCAGCCTCAGTCAACGGCGACCCAGCGTCCGCTACACCTACGGACTTCGAGGCAGCTCGATTCTGGCGGCTTTGGGCAATGCCATCACGCTCTTGGTTATAACCGGAGGCATCGGTTGGGAGGCCGTGCGGCGCCTGATGGACCCTGAGCCCTCGGGCGGCGTCACAATCATGGTGGTCGCTGCGGTTGGCGTTGCCGTAAACGGCGCAACCGCCCTGCTGTTCATGTCGGGTCGCAAAGGTGACCTGAACATCAAAGGCGCGTTCACCCATATGGCCGCCGATGCGCTCATTGCTCTTGGCGTCGTCGTCACAGGTGGCCTCATTATCGTAACGGGTTGGCTGTGGCTTGATCCGGCGGTCAGCCTCATCGTCAGTGCAACGATCATCCTCGGAACATGGTCACTGCTCCGGGACTCCCTGAATCTGGCGCTCGATGCAGTCCCGCCCAGCATCAATCCTCAAGCGGTCGAGCGCCACCTTAAGGCCCTACCGGGGGTCACACATGTCCATGACCTGCATATCTGGGGCATGAGCACCACCGAAACGGCGCTCACCGCCCACTTGGTCCGGCCCAACCAGCCCGTCGACGATGCCTTCCTGTGCCAAGCCGCAGAAGCCATGAAGAAACACTTCGGAATCGGCCACGCGACGTTCCAAATCGAAACCGGCGAAGGCGAAGAATGCCGCTTGGCACCAGACAGCGTTGTCTGATACTGGCGAGCCCTGATACTGATACATCGCCGGTCCTCGGGCCGCGACGGCGGCCCCGCGTCCTCGTAGACGCGAAGCCAAGGGCGCGGATGCGCCCGCCCGGCGTCTGAGGGCAGCCTTGATGAGTCACCATCAAGGCCCGATGGTATGAGACCGGCGATGTGTCAGTATCAGAGCTCGCCGGTATCACATCCCCAAAACGTCGGCCATACCATACAGCCCTGGAACCTGCCCCCGAGTCCACCGCGCGGCGGCAACGGCGCCCCGAGCGTAGATATCCCGGTTGCTGGCCCGATGAGCCAGTTCAATGCGTTCGCCCTGACCGGCGAACATCACCACATGATCACCGATCACGTCTCCTCCGCGCAGCACGGCAAACCCGATGTCCCCCGCTCCCCGAGGGCCGGTGTGACCGTCACGCACCCGGACCGCCGCTTGTTCCAGCGCCACCCCGCGCCCCTCGGCAGCAGCCCGCCCCAGAGCCAGCGCCGTTCCCGAAGGAGCGTCGACCTTGGCGCGATGGTGCATCTCCAAAATCTCGATATCAAACGAGGGATCCAGAGTTTGCGCCACTCGCTTCACCAACCCGGCTAAGATATTAACTCCCAGACTCATATTGGGAGACGCAACGATGACGACATGAGCGGCGGCCTCCGCCAATGCCGTTTCGGCTGCCGCTGACAAGCCGGTGGTCCCGATCACCAGATGGCAGCGATGCGCCACCGCCAACGCCACATGATCCAGGGTTGCCGCCGGAGACGTAAAGTCAATCACCACGTCGCAGGCCGCGAACACCGCCGCCGCCCCATCGGCCACCGCCACCCCCAGCGGCTCCAGTCCCGCCACCGTCCCAACATCCCGCTCAATCCCGGCGAACCCCGGTCGGTCGCACGCCGCCGCCAAAACGCACCCCGGCGTCGATGTCACCTGTCGCACCAACGACTGCCCCATCCGCCCGGCACACCCCAAAATTCCGATCTTCATGCTCCGCTCCCTTGACTTTCAGGGTTAATTCCTGTGGTTCTACTCGGCGGGCCCGATCATCCGTGCCAGGATCACCCGTGCCAGTGCCTTCGCTGCCCGAACCCAGCTGCATGTGTTAGCCCGTCGCCTTCCGGTCCCGCAACGCCAAAGCACCGCCCTCCGCACCAGGCATCACGCCATGGGTCACGCCACAGACAGGCCAGAGCTGCTTTTGCCAAAGCTGCTTTTGGGGGACGAGCCCGCCGCCCCGATCCGCTCGGGACGTCGGGGGTGGTTGGATCGGATTCGAACCGGATGGGGCCGACGATCCCCAGAGCCGCCGGGACCACCCCCCACCGCAAACCCACCGTCACCGAACAAAACCGCCATCAATCTGGTTTCTCGCACCGCAACGCCGCTCCTCGCTGTGATGGCGCGCCTGCCGGGCCTCCCGCCACCGCCCGATCCCGAAGCTCTCCACAACAGCATCGTGACCGCTTTGCGTCGTTTCCCAGCGGCAGCCCGCACCGCCGGCATCGGCCCTGACCAAATGAGGGCAGCCCATTTCATTCTGTGCGCCGCCTTTGACGACGTTGTCCGCCGCACCGCCTGGGGCCAGGAGCCCTTGTGGCTGGAACACAGCTTCACCCGGACCTTTTATAAGTCCCTGGAACCCGGCCCCAGCCTGATCACATTGCTCCAGCATCTTTTGCTGGAACCGGAGCCAGAGACCAGCCCATCCGCCCCACAGCCCAGCAATCCCCATCACGAGGTTTTGGAGCTGGTCTCGATTTGCCTGGCGTTGGGGTTTGACGGACGCAGCGCCCTGAAAGGCGCCGTGGACATCCAGTTGTTGCGCGACACCGTCCATCTAGCCATCCTCGCCGAGCGAGGCGAACCTGCCACCGCCCTGTCACCGTCCTGGCAGGGCGTGCCAGCCCCACGGCCATCGCTTCTGGCTATGATCCCGGTTTGGGTCATCGCGAGTCTGGCCGGAGCGCTGCTGGCCGGACTTTACGTTCTGCTTGCCGTCTCCCTCGAAAACAACGCCAGCCGCTTCCATCAACACCTCGTCGCCCTGCTGCCCGACCGACCGGCGGTCATCGCCCACCCCGAACCCCCGCCGTCTGAGGGCGGCCTTGATGCGTCACCATCAAGGCTCGATGATGCCACTGCCGCAGCACCGCCTCCGTCGGAACCATCGACCCGTGCCGATCGGTTACGAAACGCCTTAGCCGAAGACCTGTCCGCTGGACGGATCGAATTCTTCACCACCAAGGCCGGAGACGGCCTCCGGATCGCGGCCTCCGTGCTTTTCAATCGCACCGGCGAAGCCCTCTCGGCCCCAGGCACGGCTCTGATTCAACGCCTCGCCGCCGCCCTAGACACCGAGCCCGGCCATATCCAGGTGATCGGTCATACCGATGGCGGGTTCGCTCCGAATCTGCGCTTCTCCTCCAGCCTCGCCTTCACCGAGGCTCAAGCCAGCGCCGTTGCCCGCGCCCTGATCAACCGCCTTCACGCCTCCGAACGGGTTGAGATCGAAGGTCGCGCCGACACCGAGCCCCTGATCGTCAACGGCCTGCCCGCCAGCCGCGAGCAGAACCGCCGAATCGAGATTATGTTCGCCCCGGTGGAGGCGCATTGATGGCCCCACCTCAAACGCCTCCCCTCAAGCAACCGGCCTCGAAGCGGTCGTCTTCGAACCGCACTCGCCGCCAACCACCACCCCGACGCGGGCAGCGCCGATGGGTCCGACTGCTGGTCAGAGCGAGCCGGACTCTGGACCAGCTTCGCCAAACCCTCACCAGCCAATGGCTGGTCAGTTTGGCCGGCGCCTTGTCCGCCTGTCTGGCGCTGTGGTTCCTGGGCCCCCTGCTGTCATTGGGCGGATACCAACCGTTTGAAAGTGCGGAGTCCCGTTTCCAGGGTGTTCTTGGCCTGATGGTCGCCTGGGGATTGTTCAACCAGATGCGGCAGGTTCGGGACGCCCGCGCCGATCGCCGCCTGATCCGCGCCCTGATCACTGCAACCGGAGGGCATTCAGCCGCGCAACCGGCCTCGATACCGCCGTTACGGCTGCCCCAACGGCTGCTCGACCACCCGATCCCAGCCGAAGCCGAGGACGCCGACGACAACCATAACGGCGGTGGTAGTGCCGAAATCGAGAGCCTGCGTCGCCGTCTGGCCGAAGCCCTAGCCCTTTACAGCCACCGCCTTGGCGCTGCATCCCTGCGCCGCCTGCCCTGGTATTTGGTGATTGGCGCCCCAGGCGCCGGTAAAACCACCGCCATCGCTCAATCCGGATTACGCTTTCCGCTGTCGGATGTTCTGGGCCATCGTCCGATCCAGGGGGTCGCCGGCACCCGAACCTGCGATTGGTGGTTCACGTCCGAAGCGGTCCTGGTGGATACCGCTGGCCGTTACACCACCCAAGACAGTGAGCGACTGGCCGACAGCGCCGCCTGGCTTGGCTTGCTGGACCTGCTCAAACGACATCGGCCAATCCAACCCGTCAATGGTCTGGTGGTGACCGTCAGTCTGGCCGATCTGGTCAGTCAGAATCCGCAAGAGCGTCAGGGGATTGCCGATTCTCTCAATCAAAGACTGATCGAGATCGACGAACGCTTGGGGATTCGCCTGCCGGTTTACCTGTTGCTGACCAAAGCCGATCGCTTGGCCGGGTTTTCGGCCTTCTTCGCCGGATTATCCGCCGACGAACGCCGGCAGGTCTGGGGCCTGACCTTTGCCCTGCCCCCCCCCGCGACCGACGCACCAGCCAGCCCGTTTTGCCATTTTGCCGACCTGTTCGAAAGCCTGATCAGTCGCCTGGACTCCGGCGTTCCAGAGCGTCTGGAACAGGAAACCGATCCCGATCTTCGCGCCCAGATCGTGAGCTTTCCACGGCAAATGGCCGCTCTTCAGACCCCCTTGATCGAGTTCATGGCCCAGGCGTTCCGACCGTCCAAACCGGAACCATTCGCAGCCTCCCACCACCGACGGACACCCTCGAACCTTGGTCTCGACCCCTTAAGTCCGCTCTCAGACGCCGAGCGGGTGCAGACCCGGCCCCAGACCGGCGATGTGTCAGTGTCAAGGCTCATAGGTATGACCCCGCGTGGCGTCTATCTTTCCAGTGCCAAGCGCGAAGGCGCCCCGATCGATCTTCTGGCTGCCGACCGACTTGCGGCATTCGGCACCGACTCCCCGCTGTCGTGGGCGGACTCCCTGGCGCATCCCGCCCCTCGTTCCAACCCGTCAGACTCCGATGGCCACAGCAACGGGTTCTTCCTTGACCGCCTGTTCGGCGAAGTGGTGTTCACCGAGGCGCATTTGGCCGGAAATGCTCCCAGAAGCCCTGGTAACCAATGGGTTGGACGCTTCGCACAACGGCGATGGGCGATCCTGGCGGTCCTAGCGGGCAGCCTGACTCTGGCCGGACTCTGGGGACATGCTTGGTTCGCCCGCTATCAGGGATTGGCGACCCTGGAAACCCACCTGGAAACCGCCAAGGCTTCGCTGCCCGATGATCTAGGAGGCGGCCCGCGCCGGGATCGCGTTGATGATGACCAAGCCGCCCTGCCCCTCCCTGCCCTCGAGGCGCTCTCGGCTCTGAAAACCGCCGCCGCCTCCATCCACGCCGCGCCGATCCCCTGGACCATCCCCCTGGATCAGGGAGACCAAGCCTTTCCCCAGGCCGAAGCTCTTTTCCATCGGGCACTGAACCGCCTGTTGCTGCCTCGGCTGATGATACGACTGGATCGGGTTCTGGCCGGAACGGCATCGGGCACCATCCCTTCCGACCGCCTTTATGACGGGCTTAAGGTCTATCTGATGATGACCGGGCAAGCGCCGCTTGATCGCTACGCTGTCACGCAATGGTTTACGCTGGACTGGATCGCCACCCTACCCGGTTCTGACCATGAGCAGGATCGCCGACGATTGGCCGCCTTTTTGGCCACACTGCTTGATAGCGGCCTGCCGACCGACAGCATCACCGCCTCGTCTTCGGTCATCGCCGAAGCCCGGCGACGATTGGCCGGCTATCCGCTGGCCGAGCGCGCCACCGCCCTGATGCGGGCCGCCCCCGAGTTACGCACTCTGCCCGGCTGGCATTTGGCCGACCACGCCGGAAGCGCCGCCGCTCAGGTTTTGACCCGGCGTTCGGGGCAAGCCTGGTCGGAACCGATCTCTGGCCTCTATACCCGCGATGGCTGCCTTCGGGCGGTTCTGCCGGCCATTGCTCAGGCCGCCAGCGATGTCGCACGGGAAAGCTGGGTGCTGGGCCTGCCCACCGATCCCCAGGCCGTCGCCGCCCTGACACAACGATTGCGCCAGGACATGATCAGTCATTATTTCGAGGACTATGCCCACCAGTGGCGGGATTTGCTGAATGACCTGACTCTGGCCCCAACCGGCACCTTGCGAGAGCTGCTGCCAGTGCTGGCTGCCGCTTCCGGCCCTGGATCGCCCCTGTCGGCCCTGATCGCCGCCGTTGCCGTTGAAACCGACTTTCCACCGCCGCCCGCATCGCCGCCACCACCGATTCCCAAAAACCCGGCTAAAACCGGCCCCACCACCCCCGGCATGCTGGGTTTGACCAGCGGAGCCACCGTGGTCACAGCGATTCAACCGCTGGCCGGTGGCGGAGATCCCGGCTGGTGGGCGCCAGCCGCAACCGACCTCAGTCGACGATTTGCCATCATCCGAGCCCTCACCCTATCCAGCACGGCAAGTCCTGGCCCAACCACAATGACCGCCGCTGTGGCTTCTCTGCGTGACTTACGGCGCACCTTAACCCACTGGGCCGCCACCAATGCCGAACGAAATGCTGGCATGGATGTTCGCCGGGCCGCCGACCGGGTTAAAGATCAAGCCGAGACGTTGCCGGCCCCGGTCTCCGGTTGGATTGCCGGCCTAGGCGAAGCGGCCAACCGCGCCTTGCTGCTTGGCCCCGAGGGACCACCGCCCAAGGGATCGCCGCCATGACATCGCGCCTCCAGGCGGCCTTTGGTCCCGGCTTTTTCGGCAAATTGCCGTCCTACGGCGACTATCTGGCCCGCGCTCTACCAGCATCGTTCCTCACCCCCTGGGAAGAGTGGCTACAAGACGTCTGGCAATCGGGCTGGGATCGGTTCGGCAATGTCTGGCCGCCATTGGTCGCCGAAGGCCCTGTCTGGCGCTTTGCCCTGGAAGCCGACGTCTGCGGCCCTGATCCCGTTGCCGGGCTGTTGATGCCCAGCGCCGACCGTCTGGGGCGTGTATTCCCCCTTTGCTTGGTGACGGCGCTCTCCGTCCGCACAGACCCCGCAATCCTGCCTGTCATTGCCGGGCCTTGGTATAACCGGGCCGAAGCCTTGCTCCGGCAGTCCCTCACCTCGGACCTGGAGCTTGATGCTTTTGCTCGGCAAGTCTCGGAGCTGGGCGTCCTCGAACGCCCGACTCCTACCCCAACCCTAGCCTGTCCCGGCCCTGGCTGGCATGTCACGCTGGACCCCAATCAACCCCCGGCCCTCTCTTACCCGGCTCTGGTTCACGAGCTGGCCGCCACCTTACCCCAGCACTACAGCTTGTGGTGGACACGCGGCGCGGCGCGGGTTGCCCCCTCCCTCACCGTTTGTGACGGCCTGCCCGATAGCCAGGCCGTCACCGCTTTCTTCGATGGTGCCTGGGCCTATTGGGGATGGAGCGATGCCGATGCAGTTTACCCCGAGGACCAAGAAGCTCCCCTCCCTTGATGATCACCGCCGATCCTCGGGCTGCGACGGCCCCCTCCCTCCCCCACGCGCGAAGCCAAATGGGGCAACATCAAGGCTCGATGTATGCAGCGCGATGATTGTCTATTGATGTTGGTTTGACCTGGGTCGTATGATCCCTCCACCGCCTTGCACAAGAACGAAACCCCGCGCGCAAACAAGACACTGTGGCCAAGACTTTGACGGGCGCCGAGTTCGGCGGCTCTGCCGCCTACAAGCCGGATATCCTTTATTTTTTATGACACAATGGGGATCTGACGGTGATGATGGCCAGAATTTTAAACATAGTTTCCGGATCTGCGCCGGGATTCGCTGCCGTATTTTTATTTTGCTTTTTCTGGTTCTCGGGCACCCTTGATCACACACCGATCATGCTGGCGGTGGGAATCATCCTCTCTCTTTTAGGTCTGTCACCTCTTCTATCTCGGATATTTCGTGGTGAACTCGCCGCTCTTGTCGATGCTGGCTGGCGGGATCGGGTGGCGGCAGCCATTTTCGAAACAGCCGCAGACGGCCAATTTGTTTTTAACGAGCACGGTATTGTCGCCTGCAATGATGCCGTCTTGGTGATGCTTGGCGCCACTCACCGCAATCAGGTGGAAGGACGTCATCCGGCGGTATTTTCCCCGGAATTCCAAAATGACGGCAGCCCTTCCGGCGACAAGGCCAGGGAAGCGATTGGGATTGCCATTAAAAATGGGGTTCACCGTTTTGAATGGACTCACTGCCGCCTGGACGGCTCTCACTTCGATGTTTTGGTTACATTGGTTGCAACTATAGTGCGCGGAAGACCCCTTATTACGTCTTATTGGCAAGATATCTCCGATCGTGTCAAGGCGCGGGAGGCCGAAAAAGAGGAACGCCGCACCGCCGAAGCGCAGCATCGGCGGGAAGAGGCCATGGGACAAGAGATCATCCAGCTGGTGGATAGCGTCGCCGCCGGGGATTTGTCCTACCGCCTGGACCTTGCCGACAAAGAAGGGTTCTATCGAACTGTAAGCGAGGGCATCAACCGCTTGACCGATACCGTCGAAGGGGCGGTAGCAGACATTGCACAGGTCATGAGCGCCCTAGCCGAAGGAGACCTGAGCCGCCGCATTTCCAAGAGCTACCAAGGGGCTTTTAACGAACTCAAGAATGATGTGAATGCCACTTCGGCAAAACTGGCCGAGATGGTCGGCAAGATCAACGAGGCCTCCGAAACCATTTCCGAGGCGTCTAACGAAGTTTCTCTAGGCAGCGCCGATCTGGCCGAGCGCACCGAACAACAGGCCTCGAGTCTCGAGGAAACTGCCGCATCCATGGAGCAACTGGGCGCGACCGTTCGCAGCAACGCCGAAACCGCTCAACGCGCCAACACGATGGCCGGAGACGCCCGGAAAGCCGCCGAACAGGGCGGCGTGGTGGCCGGATCAGCCATCGACGCCATGAAGGACATCGCGGAGGCATCGCGCAAAATCACCGATATCATCGGGGTTATCGACGAAATCGCATTCCAAACCAATCTACTGGCTTTGAATGCCGCCGTGGAAGCGGCCAGAGCCGGCGACGCCGGAAAAGGCTTTGCGGTGGTCGCCCAGGAAGTACGATTGCTGGCCCAACGCTCGGCCCAAGCGTCCAAAGAGATTAAAGCCCTGATCACCAATAGCGATGCTCAGGTTCAACACGGTGTCGATCTGGTCAAAAAAGCCGGAGTATCCTTGGATGGAATCGCTGCCGGCGTGCAGCAAGTCGCCGCCCTGATCAGCGAAATTGCCGGTGCCAGTACCGAACAGACCAACGCATTGGAAGAAATCAACGCCGCCGTAGCCGGTATGGATGAGATAACTCAGAAAAACGCGGCCCTGGTCGAAGAAACAGCGGCAGCGGCCCAATCCATGTTCAACCAGACCGCCGATCTTAAGGAATTGATGGGCTTTTTCGCAACCAAGGCTAGGCGCTAACGTCGGCTAACGTGGACAAGAAAGTCTTTACCCCTTTGTTTTGGCCCGTTCGGCCAAAGCGTGCTGAATGACTTTCCGCATCACCGAAGGCAATGCGTGTTCGGCAAGCTGTGTTGCCGGTACCCAGAAGCCATCGGCTCCGGTTATGCGGCCAGGATCAGGGATCCTGGCCGCAACCAGAGTCAACTCCAAGTGAAAATGCGTGAAAGTATGGCGAACCACTCCCGGAAGTGGTTGCCAAGCCGCCGGCAGCGGTGCCTGGTCTGCGAGAAAAATACAGTCTGGGGACTCGTCCCGGATCCATTCGGTAGACGGCACTTCAACCATACCGCCAAGCAAGCCCTTTTCGGCACGCCGGCGCAACAACACCGCCCCGTGAGCATCCTCTAGCCAATAGACGATGCCTCGACGAGTCGGTCGCTCGGCCTTGACAGTCCGTTTTGGTAACGCGCCAGCAAGCCCTTCCGCCGCCGCCTTGCAAACCCCAGCCAAGGGACAGACCAGACATCGGGGACGCCGTGGCACGCAAACGGTGGCGCCCAGGTCCATCATAGCCTGAGCAAAATCCCCGCAATCGTGCCTTGGCGTTAGAGTCTCCGCCAAAGCCCTGAGGCGCGATTTGGCTGCTGGCAGCGGTTCGGTCACGGCAAACAATCGCGCCACCACCCGCTCGACATTCCCGTCAACCACGGTGGCCGATTGCCCAAACGCAATAGCGGCAATCGCCGCCGCCGTATAGACGCCGATTCCCGGCAATGCCCGCAATGCAGCCTCATTCTCGGGAAACCGACCGCCGAGCCGCCCCGCCACCTCTTGAGCGCAGGCGTAAAGATTGCGGGCACGAGCGTAGTAGCCAAGCCCGGCCCAAGCCCTCAGCACCGTATCCAGATCGGCCCGAGCCAGGGCCTCAACGGTGGGCCAAGCCGTTGTGAACCGCTCAAAATAAGGGATGACGGCGGCAACAGTGGTTTGTTGCAACATGATTTCAGACAGCCAAACCCGGTAAGGGTCTGCGGCCTGTCCCAGAGGCGCCCGCCACGGCAGCGCCCGATGCCCGCTTCGGTACCAAGCGAGCATTCGAGCCGCACAATCCCCATCCGCCATCGTCATCACCACCTCATCAAAACCCTCGAGCCTTGATGGTGACTCATCAAGGCTGCCCTCAGACGCCGGGCGGGCGCATCCGCGCCCTTGGCTTCGCGTCCACGAGGACGCGGGGCCGCCGTCGCGGCCCGATACCGGCGATGTGTCAGTATCAGGGCTCGCCGGT
>CAIXKV010000058.1 GCA_903920145.1 uncultured Rhodospirillales bacterium | reverse complement strand
GCTGACTCATCAAGGCTACCCTCAGACGCCGGGCGGGCGCATCCGCGCCCTTGGCTTCGCGCGCATGGGCGCGCGGGGCCGCCGTCGCGGCCCGATACCGGCGATGTGTCAGTATCAGGGCTCGCCGGTATCAGACGCCGGGCGGGCGCCTCCGCGCCCTTGGCTTCGCGCCATGGGGCGCGCGACGGCGGTCGCCGCCGATACCAACGGCACGGATCATTGTCTAGGGCGTTGGTATCAGCGGATTGTAGGGACGCCCATAGGGCAAGCTCGGCCCACCGATTGGCTAGAGTCGGAACTGGTCCATCGCACTCATGGTTTGGTTGGCCAGACGTGACAGCTCGACCATGGTTGCCGTGACCTCTTCCGCAGCGGTCGCGTTGCTTTCGCCGATCTGCGCCAGTTCGGCGATGCGGGAGCGGATTTCTTCCACCGCCGCGCTTTGCTGGGCCATGGCTGTGGCAATGCTTGCGGCCATCTGATCGCTTTCACTGACGACATGGGCGATCCGGTCCATGTTCGCGCCGACCGCGCTGGCCTTCTTGACGCCTTGGGCGGTTTCGGTTCGGGCCTTTTCGACCAGGATGTCGATGTCCGAGGCCGAGCGCCCGGAATGTTCGGCTAACTTACCGACTTCTTCGGCGACGACGGCAAAGCCCTTGCCGGCCTCGCCCGCCCGCGCAGCCTCAATCGCGGCATTGAGCGACAGCATATTGGTCTGTGTCGCGATCCGACCGATGACGACGGTAATCCGGGAGATTTCCTTGGCGTTGGCGGCGATGGCATGAACCGACCCGAGCATGCCGGCGACGTTGGAGCGCCCGCCCTCGACCAAGGCCGCAGCCTCTCGGGCGTGAGTGCTGGAGGTGGTGGCGTGGGTCGAGACGTCGTCGATGGCGTGAGCCGTCTGTCGGATGCCGACGGCGATTTGGCGGATCGCGTTGGCTTGAGTCTGTGCACCATCGGCGATTTGGGCGACGGCGGCGTTAATCTCGTTAATGGCGGCGGTAATCTGCCGGATGTCGGCCATAATGCGCTCGATATGCCGTTCGCGTGCCTCCTGCTCGGCTCGTTCCTGTTCCGCATGGCCCGCAGCCTTGATCATGTTGTCTTTGAAGACGTGTACCGCCCGTGCCATCATTCCAATCTCGTCGGGACGGTCCTGACTGGGAATTTCCACGGCGAGGTTGCCATGGGCGAGCCGGTGCATCACCGGTTCCAGCTTAAGCAGCGCCGTCACAATGGATTGCCCCAGGGCTTTTGAGGCAAACCCGGCAACCAGGAGAGCGATCAACGAAAGCACACCAATGGTGGTTCGGGACTGCGTCACCGCCTTGTGCATGGTCGTTACGGCGGCGGTCTGTTCGCCGATTTCGGTCTGGTTCAGGGCGGCGATCAGGGTCAGCAGGTGGCTGAAGGTTACTTTTCGCTCGGCGCGGGTCTTGCCTGATGCGTCGGTGGCGGCAATCAGGGCGTCGATCGCCTGTGAATAGGCGGCAATTTGTGGCGTCAGCACCCTGAGAACCTTTTGTATCCGTTCGGAGGTCGCTGCCGCAGTCCGGAGCGCCTCGATGGAGTCGCTCAGACTGCTGACTAATTGTTTGGCGGTGTCGGCGTAGGCGGGATTCCGGGTGGCAAGGTAGCGGGCCACGGCCACGGTTCCGGCCTGAGGGATGTCGTTCAGTTTGGTTCCGATCGGAAGGACATCCATGCGATTCTCCCGAAACAGGGTGGTCACGACTGCGGCGGTTGTGGTTGTGATCGCAGTGGCGGCCTGGGTAAAATCTTCGGAACTGCCCTTACGATTTCCAATGGCGTCCATGGTGCTGCGTGCGGCAGCGTCATAAGCTCGATAGGACTGAGTCAATTCTGCGCCATTGACGCCAGTTAAGGCGGCGGATGCGGACGTCGCATCCCATCGGTTCTTCAGGCGATCCAATCCTGCTTTGGCGGCTACCAAGTCGCCATCGGACTCGGTCAGGGTATAGGCCGTGACCAGAGTCTCCGAGTCGAGGAGATTTGCCTTCAACGTCTCCGCAGCCTGAGTCTCGTCAATCTTGCCTGTGACGATACTGGCGGCGGCATCGATGGTGGCTAGATTGACCCACGCTACCCCGCTGACACCGGCCAAGAACAACACGATCACACCCAAACCGAGACCGATTTTTTGGCTGACACCCAGCCGGTTCCAGACTTTCATGGTTCCCATTCGCCTTGTCAGCGAGTCACTGGCCCTGGTGGCGACAGCCGGTTTCGATCTGCGCCACCAGGGCCGTTGATGCCTATTTGGTCTCTTCGATCTGCTTGATGATCGTGGCCCCGAACATCTTTTCATAGTCCGGGCGCACCGCCTGGAGCGCGGCGCTAAACTGGGCACGATCGATGCTCTCAACCACGTCCATGCCCTGCTGACGCAGAGTCTCGACCCCTTTTCGTTCCGCTTCGGCGGCAAAATCTCGCGAAGCTTTGGCACCTGCTTTTGCGGCTTCGATCAGGGCCGTGCGGTCGTTTTCCTTCAAATCGTTCCAGTTATCACTGGAAATCAAGATCACGGCAGGATCGTAGACATGTCCTGAGAGGGTCAGATGTTTTTGAACCTGCGAGAATTTTGACGATAAAATGGTTGCGATTGGATTTTCTTGCCCATCAAATGTTCCAGACTGCAATGCTTCGTAGAGTTTAGGGAATGGAAGAGTAGCAACGTCCGCGCCAAGGGCTTTGAAGCCTATGAGCATAACTTCTGATTGCGGAAGGCGTAGCTTTAACCCCTTCAGATCGTCGGGATGTGCAATCGGATGCTTGGAGTTCGTAAGGTGTCGCAGGCCGTTTTCGCCCCAGGCCAATGCCACCAAATCTTTTTCCTTGAATTTTTCAAGATAAGACTGTCCGATTGGGCCATCAAGAACCGCGTGAGCATGGTTGGCATCCCGAAAGATGAATGGGATGTTGAAAACACCAGCCTCTGGAACAATGTTCGGTAATGGTGCGCCTGTGATGAATGCCATATCGACAGTGCCAACCTGCATTCCCTTCAGCATTTCGACTTCGCCGCCTAAGACGGCGTTTGGCTGTTGCTCAATCGTGATCCGGCCGCCGGTTCGCTTCGCAACCTCGTCCGCAAAGACCGTCGCCCCAGCGCCCAGTTGGGATTCGCGTGAAAGAATATAGCCCATCTTGTAACTCACCTGTTGGGCACTTGCTTCAGTCACGAAAAGGCCGAAGGTGGCAACCAGTAGTGATAACTGCGCTATTTTCATATCGACCCTCCAAGATTTCGTTGTTTACCGCCCCATCGATCACTAAATTAATATAATTAAGGGAAATTATTAGCTAAAAATTATTACAAAAAGCACGTCCCTCAAAAAAGATTAACGTAGGGCGGAGCTGCCCATTCAGCCAACCTAACCAAAACGGCGAGATCGCAAGATCGCACGGCCATCCAGGCCGCATGAAGGCCAACCTATTGATGTTCAACAGGTTGTGGAGAAAGTGAATCCAGTGGACGAGTTTCCATGATTTTTCTTAAAAAACTGCTTTTCCGTATTCGGTGCGACAGTTTGACGCACATGGGCGCGCGGGGCCGCCGTCGCGGCCCGAGGACCGGCGATGTGTCAGTATCAGGGCTCGATGGTACAACCAAGCGCGGATCCGATCATGAAACGCGGACCCCGACACAATAGGCGGCAAACGCCTCTCCCAGCGGAGCCGCTACAGACCGGCTCTCTGTCGAGACTTTCTGCCGGGATCGTTCATCGCTTGGAAGACTGGTGCTGCCTCGCGGACTCGAACCGCGGGCCTGCTGATTACGAAGAGGATCAGTGACCTTGATTATTCATGAGTTTCAATAAGGTAGCTCGCAGATTTTCCGACGTGTATTTTCCGTGCACTACCGTCTCCAATGAACTTTCGTCACCGACTGCGGATCAACTCTCCAATATTATTGGGCGTTCGACGGTCAGAGCGCCGACATTAAGCGGTGCCAGCGCGTCCTGAATACGGTTGGCTGCGGCTCGATGGGCCGCGTTGGCGCGAACATCGAACAACTCCTCCGTGGCGGTCAGCAGAATGCCTCCGTTCTGTAGTCTCTCGACCACCACATCTCGAGGCTCAGCGATGCGCTCCGCTCGCTCTCGGTCCAAATAGACCATCCATCCGCCTGGATAGTTCAAAAATGTGGCGTTTTCGACGGATTGTCCCGAATCGTAATTGCTTGGTGCAACCGCGGCCCATTCAGGGTCCCATGCCATGACCAGGGCCAGCAATCCCGGACGGACAATCCGGCAAAGACGCTCAGGGTTAACCTTGGGAACATCCATGGTGAGAACGAATTTTTTGATCAGCCACATATATTCATCGTCAAAATTATCCAATAATGTAAATCTTGCCGAAAAGTCTAGAGTCTCACAGACATTCGCGCTGAGCATATAGCCGACATGTGTCTTTCGTCCGTCGCGCTTATCATATGTTCTATTTTCATCGACCCAGTTGCGAAGCTCGGTAATCTGTGGCGGCATCGTAATTAACAATGGTACCGCAGACCGGTTGCGCATTCCCTGACGGTGCCAGCCGCGAAATGATGGTGATATTGTCTCTAATTGAGATAGCGCCGCCGCCAGACGTGCCGCTGTCGAAGCGCTATCTTCTCTCCTCCCCCGCCAATTCGCTTCGATGGTGACGGCACCAGCGTAGTTCATGGCCCCCCCTCAACCGGTGTAACCCTTGAATCGTTAGATTGTTATGTGTATAACGGGTATTCAGCGATAGGGCAAGCCGAGCATCAATGGTAGGTCATGTCAGACCATTTCATGATCATCATACCAATGGATCCGTTTGCCAAACCCTCGGAAGAGCGTTGCCAAGCCGCCTTGGATCGCCTCTGTGAACTGCGAACGGGCTACGAGCCAGAACTGGAATTTTTTGATAAACCAGAATTCATCTGGGCTGCGGAAAGTGCGGGGGGCGTGTTCTGCCCATTCTGCGCCGCCGATATCGAGAGTTGGTTTTTCGAAGAGTTAAGGTACAGGGAGGAGCGTGGGCAACAAGATTTGGTGATAACGACACCATGCTGCGCCCGCTCGACATCCTTCAACGACCTCGACTTTGAAGACCGGCAGGGCTTCGCCTGCGTCACCATGGAAATTAATTGCCGAGGGGCCGACCTTGAACCGTTCGAACGAGAAGAAATCGAGGCGGTGCTCGGCGTTCCGGTGCGGGTGATTTGGCGGCACCTCTAAACCAGGACGAACGACGGCATTCAGATAGCCGCCAAACGGCTATCCACTGTCGTCTGTCCATCCAATCCACGCCCCTTGAAAAACTGGTGCTGCCTCGCGGACTCGAACCGCGGGCCTGCTGATTACGAATCAGCTGCTCTACCAACTGAGCTAAGGCAGCGCCCGACACAAGGGCTGGCTTGTTTGTAAAGACCGGAGGCGCCAAAGGCAAGAGTCAAACGTAGCCCGAGCGGGGAATCCGGCGAAAGAATCCGCTATCATACCATCGGGCCTTGATGGTGACTCATCAAGGCTGCCCTCAGACGCCGGGCGGGCGCATCCGCGCCCTTGGCTTCGCGTCCACGAGGACGCGGGGCCGCCGTCGCGGCCCGATACCGGCGATGTGTCAGTGTCAGGGCTCGCCGGTATCAGTATCAGGGCTCGCCGGTATCATACCGTCGAGCTTTCATGTTGACCCCTTATACCAATGGCCTTGGACGTTGACACGTCTGCGGCGCCCTCAGACGCCGG
>CAIXKV010000057.1 GCA_903920145.1 uncultured Rhodospirillales bacterium | reverse complement strand
GAGCCCTGATACTGACACATCGCCGGTATCGGGCCGCGACGGCGGCCCCGCGCGCCCATGCGCGCGAAGCCAAGGGCGCGGATGCGCCCGCCCGGCGTCTGAGGGCAGCCTTGATGAGTCACCATCAAGGCCCGATGGTCTTACAAGCCCCGCTCCCGGCGGAACTGATCCGTCAACCCCGACTCGAAATCCGGGTGCCGAAGGGTGACGCCCAATTCCTCCTTGATCCGATCATTCCGCACCCGCCGATTGTCTTCATAGAAACTGGCGGCCATGGGCGATAGGACGGCTTCGGCCCAAGGCGTCATCGGCGGTGACGTGACTCCTAACAACCGACAGGCCCAAGCCACCACCTCCGGCGCAGGAGCGGGCCGGTCGTCGCATACATTATAGACGGCCCCAGGATAAGGCCGGGCCATGGACGCCAACAGCACGCCTGCAACATCGTCCACATGGATGCGACTGAAAACCTGTCCGGGCTTGTCGATGCGGCGGGCCGTGCCGGCCCGCACCTGATCCAGCGCACTGCGTCCGGGGCCGTAGATACCGGCCAGCCGGAAAATATGAACCGGCACCTGATGTTGAAACCAGAAGGACAACCACGCTGCTTCGGCTTCGACTCGGCGCCGCTGCCGCACCCCCGAGGGCCGCAGCGGCGCGGTTTCGTTCACCCAAGCGCCGCCGGTATCGCCATAAACCCCAGTGGTCGACAAATAACCAACCCAGCCTAGCGTGGCTGCCGCCCCCGACGCCAACGCGGCCACGGCCTTGCCATACAGGCCCAACACCACGTCCCCATCATTGTCAGGCGGGATGCCGGCCAACAGATGGGTGGTCCCAGCCAACGCACGCTCGACGGATAGCAACGGGCGAGTCCGCTCGAACGGAAAGGCTTCAATCCCCAACGCTGTCAGTTCCGCCAACCCAGCCTCGTCGCGACAGGTTCCGGCCACCGACCAGCCTTCGGCCAGCACCCGGCGCGCCAGCACCCGACCACTGTAGCCAAGGCCAAAACAGAACAGACGGCGAGGCGGGTTGAGGGTAGACATGCTTCGGCCCTTCGGCGATGGTGACAAAGACCGATGTAGGGGCACCCATGATCCAAAGCAATGTTGCCGCGTTGAAGGCTCGAACTCTCACCGTCATGGTGCTGACAGTTCTGCTCGCCATGCCGTCCGCTTGGGCTGCCCCTGTCACCGACTTTGCTTCATGCCGCAAGCTGGCCGAGCAAGCCCCCGCCGAGGCCTTGTCGGCGGCTCAGGCCTGGCAGGACCATGGCGGCGGTGAAGCGGCGCGTCTGTGCTTGGCCGAAGCGCAATTCCTCCACGGCGACTTTGCGGCGGCGGGCGAAGCCCTGGAAGCCTTGGCCAGCGGCGGCAGCCCCAAAACCGCCGCGCAGGTCGCCAATCTTTATGACCGGGCCGGCTTGTCCTGGCTGCGAGCCGGAGACACCGACCGGGCCGAACGGCTGATGACATCGGCGCTCTCAAAACTGCCCGGCGACAGCGATCTTTTGATCGACCGGGCGCTGGTCCGAGCGGAAGGCCGACATTACCGGGGGGCTGTCGATGACTTGTCTTTGGTGCTGAAAAGCACGCCGCGCCGGGCCGATATCTACCTGTATCGGGCTGAAGCCTATCAGGCACTCAATCAGCTCGACCAAGCCATGGCCGACACCGAACATGTCCTGACGCTGAAACCCAAGGACGGCGAAGCCTTGGTGCTACGCGGAACCCTGCATGCCCTCTCGGGGGATGCTACCGGAGCACGGCTCGATTGGCGCGATGTGATTCAACGCGAACCGGACTCGGCCAACGGCAAGGCCGCCGCTCAACGCCTATCCCGACTCGATGCCGCCCCGACGGCCGTCACACCGCCCGCCGCCGCCCCTTCCGCTCCCACACCGGCTTCCGGCGATAAAACCAACGGAACCGCCCGACCATGACCCTTTTTCGCCGACTCAACCCTTTTCCGTGCCCACAGCGGCCTTAGGTTAGAGTTCGTTAATATTGGACAGGCATAGAGTGATCGCGTCACAAGAAGAGAGATTCGGCTTGGCGAAGCCTGACTCTCCCACGGGGCGCACGACCCAGACCAAGGAATTCCAGAAGATGCTGACCCAGGACGTCGCGAACACCGCCATGGCCGATGCGGCTTCGTCGGACGCACCCGCGCCAGTGCCATCGGCACCGGAGCCGACAGCCGTGCCAATGCCGACGCGGCGGACTCTCGGCGTTATTCTTAAAGAGCTGGCCGATCAGCACGGCGAGGGCGAGGTTGACTCGCTGCGGCCCCAGGTTCTGGCGGTACTGCGGCAGGCCCTGAGCGATGGACGGGCCGAGATTCGCCGGCAGTTCGAGAGCAGCACCGGCGGCGGCGAAGAATGCGTGCGCCGCAACAGCGATCTGATGGATACCATCATTCGATCCCTGGCTGAATTCACCCAAACCACCATCTTCCCCAGCGCCGCCCCAAGCACCGGCGAAGTCTATGATGTCGTCGCAACCGGCGGCTATGGGCGCGGCGATTTATGCCCTCAATCGGATATAGACCTCCTCTTTTTGCTCCCCTACAAGCGCGCAGTGCGGGTTGAGCAGATCGTTGAGTATATGCTTTATATGCTCTGGGATCTCGGGCTGAAGGTCGGCCACGCGGTGCGCTCGGTGGACGAATGCCTTCGCCAGGCAAAAAATGACGTCACCATCCGAACCAATTTGCTGGAAACCCGCCGGCTGTGGGGTGACGGCGAGTTGCTGCGGGACTTGAAGCGTCGCCTCAGCAAAGAGGTGATCGCCCCTAACGGCCAAGCCTTTGTGGTGGCCAAGTTGAGCGAACGGGACGACCGCCATCACCGGATGGGCGACAGCCGTTATGTTCTGGAGCCCAATGTTAAGGAAGGCAAAGGTGGCCTGCGCGACCTACAAACCCTGATTTGGATCACAAAACATCTTTATCAGGCGGATTCGCTTTATGATCTGGTTGCCTGTGGCGTGCTGATCAAAGAAGAGGCAACGCGGTTTATTAAAGCTCAGAACTTTCTCTGGACCGTTCGCTGCCATCTTCATTATCTGACCAACCGGCCAGAAGACCGCTTGACGTTTGACGTTCAGACCGAAATTGGCCGACGTATGGGCTATACTGACCATGCTGGTGCGGTCAGCGTCGAGCGTTTCATGAAGCATTACTTCCTGATTGCCAAGGACGTCGGCGACCTGACCCGCATCTTCTGCGCAGCTCTTGAAGCAGACGCCATGCGCCCGCCACGGTTCAACCTTTGGGGCGGTGGCCTAGGCCGGGCCAAGGAGATCGAGGGCTTTCGACTCGATGGCGAGCGCCTGAATCTGATCCACGAGCGCCAGTTCAAAGAACAGCCGGTGGACATGATTCGGCTGTTCCATGTGGCACAGACCCAAGGACTGGACGTTCACCCCCACGCTTTGCGCACCCTGACCCGATCGCTGGGCAGCGTTGCCCGCCTGCGCAATGATCCCGAGGCAAACCGGCTGTTTTTGGAGATCCTCTGCGATCGGAAAGACCCAGAGCAAGCCTTGCGCAGAATGAACGAAGCTGGCGTCCTGGGCCGATTTCTCCCCGATTTCGGGCGGGTCGTCGCGCAAATGCAGTATGATATGTACCATGCTTATACCGTGGACGAGCACACCCTGCTGGCCATCGGCATCTTGCATAAGATCGAAAGCGGCCAGCAAAAGGCCGAGCTGCCGCTCGCCTGCCAAGTCATTCACAAGTTAACGTCCCGACGCGCACTCTATATGGCGATCCTGCTGCATGATGTGGCCAAGGGACGGGGCGGCGATCATTCGATCTTGGGGGCCAAGGTTGCTGAAAAACTGTGCCCTCGTCTGGGACTCAGTGCCGAAGAAACCGAAACCGTATCGTGGCTGGTGCGCCGCCACCTGGATATGTCGCTGACCGCTTTCAAACGGGATTTTGAAGACGAGCGCACCATCAAAGATTTTGCAGGATTGGTACAGTCGCCCGAGCGGCTGCGGCTGTTGTTGATTCTGACCACCGCTGATATTTGCGCTGTCGGTGCGGGTCGGTGGAACGCCTGGAAAGCAACCTTACTGGGTGAGCTGTATCACCGAACCGAAGAGGTCTTGGCTGGCGGCGTCACCGCCGAAGGCCGCGAGCTGCGAATCCGCCAAGCCCACCAAGCCTTGCGCTCTCGGTTGTTTGATTGGGCGGATGCACAGTTTGAACGCTTGGTGATTCAGGGCTCCCCGGATTACTGGCTCTCCCTGGATTCTGAAACCCACGCCCGCCACGCCCGGTTGATCCGCGAAGCCGAGCAGTCTGGACGACTGCTCACGATGGATACCCGAGTCGACCCGTCTCGGGCCGTCACCGAGGTCACCATCTATACCGGCGATCATCCCGGTCTGTTTTCCCAATTGGCCGGAGCGCTGGCCCTGGCTGGAGCGAACATTGTCGACGCGAAAATCTTTACGCTCCGCAACGGTCAAGCCCTGGACGTGTTCTCGGTCCAGGACGCCCATTCCGGCAGCGCCTTTGACGCCCCAGACAAACTGGCCCGCCTAGCCGTCATCACCGAGCAAACATTATCCGGCCAAGTCCGCCTGTTGCATGAGCTGGCCAAACGCAAGCCCGGCATTCCCCAGCGGACTCGCATGTTCAAGGTGCCGCCACGGGTGCTTATCGATAATAACGCCGGCACCAATCACACCGTCATTGAAGTCAACGGCAAGGATCGGCCCGGTTTACTCTATGATGTAACGCGGACCTTGACCGATCTTGGCCTTCAGATTTCATCGGCTAAAATTTCCACATATGGTGAGAAGGTGATCGATGTCTTCTATGTGCGCGACGTCTATGGCCTGAAAGTCACGAGTGATGCTAAATTGATCCGCATTCGTGAAAGACTGTTGCAAGCCCTGGTTGGCACGACGACCCCTGGCAGCAGTGCCCCCACGGCCGGACCGTCGGCTGAAGCCGCAATCGGAGAGCGGCGGCGAGCCCGGAGAAAAAGCGTCAGCAGTCGCCGACGCCCACGATAGGGCTGGGCGGTTTCGGCAAGGACGGGCAGAGCGCGTCGCGAACTCTGCCCGAAAGGGCCTTATGCCGTCGAGCGTTCATGTTGACGCCTTGACACTGTCCCCAGACGCCGGGTGGGCGCGCGTCTGCGCCCTTGGTTTCGCGCGCATAGGCGCGCAGGGCCGCCGTCGCGGCCCAGACCGGGGCTGTGTCTGTGCGATGGCTCGCCGGTATCAAGCCGGTATCAGAGCGCCTGGAAGTCCAAGGCCACGTCAAAATTCTTGACCGTGTGCGTCAGCCACCCCAACGAGATCATATCAACCCCGGTCTCTGCGATGGTCCGCACCGTTGCCGGCGTAATGCCCCCCGAAGCCTCGGTGATCATCCGGCCATCGACCATGGCCACCGCCTGACGCAAGGTCTCGGGGTCCATGTTATCGAGTAACACGGCATCCACCTCTAAAGACAACAGCTCATCAAGCTGGACCAGGGTGTCGACTTCCACTTCGATCTTGACCAGATGCCCGATTTGAGCGCGGGCACGAGTCACCGCCGGCCCCAAACCACCGGCCACCACCAAATGATTATCCTTGATCAACACCGCATCATCCAGACCGAAGCGGTGATTGCTACCGCCTCCCACCCGGACGGCATATTTCTCTAAAGCCCGCAGACAAGGCGTGGTCTTGCGCGTGCAGGTGATTTCGGTGTTCAAATCCAAAATATGCTCGACGATCCGCCACGTCGCGGTGGCAATGCCCGACAACCGCCCGAGAATGTTCAAAGCTGTGCGTTCGGCGGACAGAATCGGACGCGCAGCTCCGCTGATCAGCGCCAAGACGGTTCCAGCCTCGACATCGGCGCCATCCCTGACAAATGTCCGAATCTCCAAGGTGGGGTCCAGCAAACTGAAGGCCGACAGGGCGACCGGCAAACCGGCAATCCGCCCGGCTCCGCGCGCCACCAGTTGGGCCTGAGCCTGGGCCTCGGGCGGCACCACCGAATCGGTGGTAAGATCGCCCGCCCGGCCCAAATCTTCTTCCAGGGCACGACGCATCAAGTCTTGGTAAAGCAGCGGGTAGAGGGGGGGCACCGGAAGGAGGCTGGACATGATGCTTCGCTACTGGTTGTTTGGATGGTGTTCTTCTGCGACGGCCTCAGAGATCGGCCACGGTCAGGAAATAGCGGGGTTGACCAGGGCTCGTCGACTCAGGAAAATCGGTGCGGTAATGAGCCCCCCGACTTTCACGGCGAGCCAAGGCTGCCGCCGTAATCAACCGAGCGACCAGAGCCCGATTGCGAAGCTCCGCCCATCGCAACACATCGGCAGCCGCAGGTCGCCCTTCCGGCCCGCCCTCCCCTTCGCTCCCAGCCGCCGCCAAAACCTCCAACCGCTGGGAAAGCCGGATAAGGGCATCGCGGGCGACACTTAACCCGTCCTGATCCCGCGCCATGCCAACCCGTTCATACATCGTCCGCCGCAACTCCAGGGCCAACGCCGCTAGCTCTGGCGCGGCCTCGGCGCACGGAACCCTTGGCACGACGGGACAGCGGAAGGGTGACGACGGCGCCAGAATGGGGCGCCCTCCCACCGAATCGGCATCCATCCGAACCGAAAGATCGCGGGCCACCCGACCCGCGAACACGATGGCTTCCAGCAACGAGTTGCTGGCGAGGCGATTGGCGCCATGAACCCCTGTGCAGGCCAGCTCGCCACAGGCCCACAGGCCAGGAACCGAAGTCCGACCGTCGGCATCGGTGACGACACCGCCCATGTGATAATGGGCGGCGGGGGCAACGGGGATCGGAGCCGCGCAGGGATCCAGGCCGCTCTCGTGACAAAAAGCCAAAACAGTCGGAAAGCGGTCGGCTCCGGCACGGGCCAAGGCCGGGCGCAAGTCCAGTGTTACCCCCTCGCCGGACGCCACCCGCCGCCACACCGCACGCGCCACCACATCCCGAGGCGCCAAATCCCCGAGCGGATGTTCGTCGAGCATAAAGGGATGACCGGCCCCATCCCGCAACACCGCTCCCTCGCCGCGCAACGCCTCGGTTAGCAGCGGCATAGGCCGACCATCACCGGGTGGCGATACCGCCAACGCAGTCGGATGGAACTGCACAAATTCCAGATCCCCAAGCCGAGCCCCGGCCCGCGCCGCCATGGCCAAGCCATCGGCGGTGGCTTCGGGGGGGTTCGTGGTCCGCAGATACACACTGCCGATTCCCCCGGTTGCCAGCACCACTCGCGGACACCGATGAAAAACCCAAGCCCCATCGGCGTGGTTGGCCAGCAAACCGGCAACGCTGCCGGCCTCGTCCAGGACCAAATCCACGGCACAAGTCCGCTCCATCACCCGAATCGACGGAGTCTCACGCACCCGCGCCACCAGCGCCTGAACCAGGGTGTGGCCGGTGGCGTCACCGCCAGCATGAAGAATCCGGGGCCGCCGATGGGCCGCTTCCTGCCCCAGCAACGGCACGCCCTGGTCGTCCCGATCAAAGGGCAACCCTTCGGCGATCAACACTCGGGCGGCACTGGCACCATCTTCGGCCAGCAAACGAACCATCGCCTCGTCACACAGGCCCGCCCCCGCCGCCAGCGTGTCGGCAGCGTGATCCGCTGGAGAATCATCAAGAGCCACCGCCGCAGCGATCCCGCCTTGGGCAAGGTCACTGGAACCACCAGCCAGAAACGGCGTTTTGGTCAGCAACGTCACGGGTCGCGGCGCCAGACGCAGAGCCACGAGCAAGCCCGCCAAGCCGGAGCCAACCACCACGACTTCGTGATCCTGGCTCTCGAGTCCTGACGTTCGCACGATTGGGGCTGAATCGGTCACAGGGCGAATCTCAACCTTATAAGTAATGGCAGCCGACCGACGGGGCCACCCCGACCGGGCCGACCCCCTACGCCCGTGCCCGCGAATGCTTACCGACCAACGGCGATCATGCGCTCCACCGACCGACGCGCCCGCTCGGCGACAGCCGGATCAATCTCGATCCGGGGCGTCAGCGAGATCAGGGACTCCCTGATCTTGGTCAAGGTAATGCGTTTCATGTGCGGGCACAGGTTGCAAGGCCGAACAAATTCGACATCCGGGCACTCTACAGCCACATTGTCGCTCATAGAGCATTCCGTCACCAGCAACACCTTGGTCGGGCGGCGCTTATGCACAAACTCGACCATCCGCGCCGTCGATCCCACGAAATCGGCCACCTTCAACACGTCGGGCGGGCATTCGGGATGAGCCAGCACGGTCAGATCGGCATGGCGGGCGGCATATTCAGAGATTTCAGCGCCGGTGAAACGCTCGTGAACCTCGCACTGACCGGCCCACGGAATGATTTCCACCTTGGTCTGTCCGGCGACATAGGCCGCAAGATAGCGATCGGGCAAAAAGATCACCCGGTCACAGCCCAACGACTCCACCACCTCGACGGCATTTCCCGAAGTGCAGCAAATATCCGTCTCGGCCTTCACATCGGCAGAGGTGTTGACATAGGCCACCACGGGAACACCAGGATAACGGACGCGCAAGGCCCGAACATCAGCGCCGGTAATCGACGCCGCCAACGAGCACCCCGCTTCCAGGTCGGGCATCAGCACGATCTTGTCCGGGTTCAGCAGCTTTGCCGTTTCCGCCATGAAGTGAACGCCAGCCAGAACGATCACCTTGGCTTCGGCGGTCACCGCCTTGCGGGCCAGTGCCAGCGAGTCTCCGACGATATCGGCGACACCGTGATAGATTTCCGGTGTCTGGTAATTGTGGGCCAAGACCACTGCGTCCCGTTCCCGTTTCAGCCGATTGATCTCCTGGATCAGCGGGGCGTGAATCGCCCATTCCAGGGGTGGGATCACCCGCTTGACCCGGTCGTACAAGCCAGGATCCAGGTCCGACTTGGACTCTGGCTGGGCGGCATCACCAAAGGAGGAGGCACTGGGGGAGCCAGAGGCGGAATCAAGGCCCGAAGACAGGTTGGAGACGACGGTCATGGTCCGGACACTGGTGAAGGGACGGACGTCCCGTTGTTGACAAATCTGGCGGACACGATATGGGGCGATCAATCCGCTGGCCAGCGGCCCGCCTGGGGTTAACCAAAACGACGAACGCGGAGTAAGTCAACGTAATTTTAACAAAATCGCCAAACCGCCTCGAGTTTAGGCGCTGCCCGCTTTGGGGACCGTGCCTGCCCCTCTGTCCGCTCGGTTTATTCAGCAGAGTCTAGCCCTGCCCCAACTCATACCGGCGAGCCCTGATACTGACACATCGCCGGTATCGGGCCGCGACGGCGGCCCCGCGTCCTCGTGGACGCGAAGCCAAGGGCGCGGAGGCGCCCGCCCGGCGTCTGAGGGCAGCCTTGATGAGTCACCATCAAGGCTCGAGGGTATCAGGCGTCCGGTGGCCAGGGGAGGGCGTTGAGTAGGACCATGGCAGTGTCGATGGCTCTGGCCGCCGCCATATGCTCGGGGTTGGTGACGTCGAACCTGTCCCGCGTTGCCACCATCAAAAGTCCGCCTCCCGCTACGGTTTGGCTCTCGATGCTCCGGGGCGGCCGCGCACCAGGTCACGTCCCAGGCCTCGATGATGCCAGCATCGCCGACCGGAAGAGGTCGTAGGTGACGATCGAAGCGTCGGTGGGATGGATATCCGAAGGGACAGTCTCAAGATTAACCGAATTGCTGTATCCGATCCGGGGCAGGCTGCTGCCGGCCCGGACGCCGGGCGGGCGCATCCGCGCCCTTGGCTCCGCGCGCATGGGCGCGCGGAGCCGTCGTCGCGGCCCGATACCGGCAGTGTGTCATCGTTATAGCTCGCCGGTATGACATGGACCTTTCTCGGTCTGGTCCATGTCAGGGTTCAGGCAAAGCGGTCAACGGCAGACGTTAATCGGGTCCGCACTCGTCGATATCAATAACGCCGCCGCTTATTTCGATGATTTTCCTGAGATCGGCGCCGACCACAGCCTGGTGCAATTCGCCAAGCTCATGATACCAAAAGCACGAAATGACCATTCTGACATCCTTACTTCGAAGCAAGGCTGGCAATTCCGGGCGTGGCAGGGCCAAACTGGATATCAGAAAGGAGATATGAGGGTCGAGGTCATCGGCATGGAGACGATCCCGACTGGAATAGCGCCATACACCGGTCCGTCCGGGCACTCGGCTCATGCGCCCCGATGGGGTCTTGAACCGCTGCCCCTTCATAAACGCGCTGTCCGGCTCGACACCGAAGTACCGAGTCCAGAAGGGAGGATCGAGGCTATCACTGTACATATAGCACGATGCATAAGCGAGAGCTGGCTCTGGTTGACGGATGGATGTGGTCATAGCTGTTTCCTGTCTGGTTAGGGGTATATTGTGGTTAACGACAATAATCGCCAATCATGCCAGCATCTTCTCCGTTAATTTCAATGGCACCACTTTTATAGAAGGTTAGATTTTCATCTCCCCTGCATCCATACTCCTCTTTAATCTCATGGATTGCATCTCTCATATCATTTTTACTTAGGCCATACCAATAGGCCGCCTTTCGTGGGTCAAGGGTGCTGGGATCCCCCGCAAGCTGAAGAGTATCAGAATGACCGATTCTGTCGAGATTATCAGGTATCCCGACGTTTTCCGCCTGGTCTTCCAACCGCTCCAACACCGAAGGCCAACTGTAGGCGCTAGCGTCTTTGACGGCAGACGCCAGCAGCTTGCCGGCATCGATCATCTGGTCGAAGGTCTGGGCTTTGGTGGCATCGGCGGCGGCTTGGCGTAGGCGACGGATCGCGCTGAGGCTGTCAACCAAGCCAGGGGCGAAGCGGTCGCGGAAGTCCTTGTCGCTGAGGTCTGCGGCGGTGTTCCAGGCGGCAAGCACTCGAGAGAAACGCTGTGCTTCATTCTGGGTTGGCTGCTTGAACTCGTGGATATATCCTTTGAGTCGCGCACTCAGGCGTGCGTGCCCCAAAAGAAGATTGGCACGACCCACGGGATCAAGAGTGCTAAGATGATGGCTGTCCTTCGAGAACGAGGCGTCGCCGGTCCAGCGACCTTGCGAATCTCGTGGTTGATCGGGATTATAGTGAGGACTTCCGTCCCCTGGGGATGGACTGAGCATAGCAATCCTTTCTCCGACGCGGCAAGGCCGCCCGAAGGCTGTTCAGGGTGATGATTTTCTTTGGTGGGTGTTTAGATGACGGCGGTCAGGGCCGCCGATCGAGATCGAGAAACGCCTAAAGGCACTCGATTACCACCGCACGTTTCCAAATGGCTTGGCTGGCGGTAGGAATAACATTAGCAGTGGCCGTGATATCGGTGGGAACGCAGAATCCACCGCGCCATTTCCAAGATTGGGCGATGATTTCCTGAAACCGATCCAGAGGCTCGCGGACCAGTACGCAAATACCATCGATAAACTGGTGAAATCGAGGTTCAGGGCCATTTATAAAGAAAATCGGCCTTAGCGGTGGTGTTCGGCACACTGCCGAAGAGGTTGCCGCTCTGGCTAGGTTAGGCGATGATCAGGGTGGCGGGTAACCTTCCGGTGCCAAAGGAGAGCCCCCGTAAAGGAGACGTGACCCGGTGGTGGAAACAATCGCGCTGGCGGTGGTGGGATTGGCTGGCGGCTTGGCAGCCGGGCCGGTGTGGTGGCTGACTCGCCTTTTAAGGCGGGAACGGCAACGGTCACGAGACCTTGCCGGGCAGGTGGCCGCCCTGATCGCAACGTCGCCGGCGCCGGTCTGCGGCTGGCCGACGGGCGCCAAACCAGAACGTCCAGTGATCGCAGCCAATGACTTCGCCGCCACGCTGGGATTAACGCACATTGACCGGCCCGAAGACATTGGTGGCGCCTTGGCCCCTGGTGACGGCGCAACCTTTCTGACCGCGTTTGGCGACTTGCGCCGCAATGGCCGGAGCTTCCGGCTTCAGGCCATGGCCGGTGATGTGGTGCGTCGCTTCATTCTGTCCGGCCACCGTCGCGGCGATTTTGATCTGCTGTGGCTGGAGGACGGAGCGGCCTTGGCTGCTGAACGGATGCGGAGTGGCGCGGCTCTGGCGGCGCTGCGTGCGGCCGACTGCCACCGGGATATTCTCCAAGCGACCCTGAACAGCCTGCCGGTACCGCTGTGGCTGCGTCGGGAAGACCTCGCCATGTCCTGGTGCAACCAAGCCTATGCTGCCGCCCTTGAAACCACACCAGAAGCCGTGGCCAAGACCGGGGGCGAGTTGGGCGGAGGCAAGGCTCTGGCCCAGCGCGCCCGCACCACCGGCCTTGCCCAAACCGAAACCCGGCGGGTGGTGATCGGCAGTGACCGGCATGTGATCGAAGTCACTGAAGCCCCCCTGAACCACCAGCCCAGCCGAGACCGCCCAGCCGCCACCGCGTTAATGGTCGGCTTCGCCCTCGACCGCACCCACGAAGAGGCTCTGCGGGCCGACCTCGACCGTCACGTCAAAGCCCACGCCGCTGTCCTGGAGCAATTGGGCTCGGCCATCGCCATCTACGGCGCCGATCGCCGGTTAAGCTTTTATAACCAAGCCTATGTTCGCCTTTGGGGATTGGATGAAGCTTGGCTGGCCACGCTGCCCAGCTTTGGTGAAGTGCTGGAAGAATTGCGAACCCGGCGCCGCTTGCCCGAATATGCCGACTTCCCGCAATTCAAGAAAGAGAACCTTGCCCTTTTCACACATTTGATCGAACCACGCGAAACATTGATGCATCTGCCGGACGGAACGACCTTAAGACTTTTGATTGTACCACATTCTTTTGGTGGATTGATGTTTGTTCTTGAAGACGTCACGAATACCTTGGCGCTCGAATCCTCCTATAACATCCTGATGGCGGTCCAACAGGAAACCCTGGACAATTTGGCCGAAGGGATTGCGGTCTTTGGGGGGGATGGCCGACTGAAGCTCTCTAACCCGGCCTATGCCGCCATGTGGCAGCTTCCCATGGACAAATTGACCGGCGAGCCGCACATCAGCGACCTTTTAGAGCAGGTGCGGGCGTTGATGGATCGGGGCAGCGACTGGCCTGCGCTCAAGGAAAGGATCGTTGCCGCCACCCTCGAACGCACCACCCGCAGCGGTCGGCTGGAACGTACCGATGGCTCCATGCTCGATTTCGCCTATGTGCCGCTGCCCGATGGCGCAGTGTTAACCACCTACCTGAATGTCACGGATAGCGTCCGGGTCGAACAGGCCCTCCGCGCCCGAAATGCCGCCTTGGCCGAAGCCGACCGCCTCAAGACCGAATTCCTCGCTAATGTCTCTTATCACCTCAGAACGCCGCTAAACTCGATCATGGGCTTTGCTGAAATGCTGGCCAATCAGTATTTCGGACAACTAAACGCGCGGCAAATGGAATACAGCCGCAATGTTCTGACTGCTGGCGCTTCCCTGTTGGCTATGATCAACGATATCCTCGATCTGGCGACCATCGAAGCCGGCTATATGACGCTGGAGCGCCGCCCCGTAGAGGTGCAAGCCCTGTTATCCGGCGTTGCCAGTTTGGCCCAGGAATGGACCGCCAAACAAAGCATGCGCCTGGAGTTGGACTGCCCAAACACCGTCGGCGAAATCGACGCCGACGAAAAGCGATTGAAACAGGCACTCTTCAACCTGATCAGCAACGCCATCCGGTGCAGCCCGGCAGGCGGAACCATTACGGTATCGGCCAGACGCCGCCAAGATACCGTGGTCCTGACGGTTCGAGAAGCTGCCGTCGGCGCTGGCCCCGCCATCCCCCGACTTTACGATGCCGCCCCATCCTTGGAACGCTTCGACCCACCCCGCCTGTTCGGCTCCGGCACCCGCGAGGATGGCTCGGGCCTGGGGCTGACTCTGGTCAAAAGCTTCATCGAATTGCATGGCGGCGAGATCGGGATTGAGGGCACCATCGGCCAAGGCGCGTCGATTCACTGCATCCTACCCATCCACCCGCCGCCGACAACCGAGGCCTGAAATCAGGAACGCCGTCCTGGGAGCACGGGCCGGCCCCTGCATAAATCCTCTTGAATCAGGCTCAATCATGATTGCTTACGACAACACCGAGACCTCTTCACAAACGCCTTTAATCCATCGGGACTGGAATCAGGCTGCCGATATTATTATCATTAACAATGATGTTCTTACCGCATTACAACGCATTCCAGACAATAGTATTAATCTTATTATCAGCTCGCCGCCCTATAATATAGGAAAAAAATATGAGCATCAAATGAGTCTTGACGATTATCTAAAATGGCAATCTGCCATTATAGCTGAACTCCACAGAATTCTCTCAAATACCGGCAGCCTGTGCTGGCAAATCGGAAATTATGTTGATCGTGGCGAGATTTTTCCGCTTGATATTTATTTTTATCCATTATTCAAGTCTTGTGGGTTAAAATTAAGAAATCGCATCATCTGGCATTTTAATCATGGCCTACATGCGTCCAAACGGCTCTCGGGTCGATACGAAACCTTACTGTGGTTTACAAAAAGTGATCATTATATTTTTAACTTAGACCCAATTCGGGTTCCGGCCAAATATCCCGGCAAAACCCATTACAAAGGCCATAAGCGAGGACAGTTGAGTGGGAATCCGCTGGGTAAGAATCCCTCTGATTTCTGGGATTTTCTCCAATCCCAATGGGATGATGCCGTCTGGGAGATTCCCAACGTCAAATCGAATCATCCCGAAAAGACCGAACATCCCTGCCAATTTCCCATCGAATTGGTCGAGCGATGCGTCCTGGCCATGACCCACCCCGGTGATTGGGTTCTTGACCCTTTCGCCGGGGTGGGGTCAGCGAGTATTGCGGCTCTGAAGAATGGCCGGAAGAGCGTCGGACTTGAGCGCGACGCCCACTATTGCGCCATCGCCGAAGACCGTATCCGTCGTTTTTCGTCTGGAACTCTCAAGCTTCGCCCCATGGGTAAACCTGTTCACCAACCCACGGGCCGGGAAAAGACCGCGCAACGCCCGCCTGAATGGACAAAACCCACGATCGAATGATCCGGGACGAGCGATTCGCATGCCAATGGAAGGACTCTATGGCTCAGAATAGGAACAAAGGCCTGATTGACGGGCGCTTTCGACGGGTGGGGCTTGGTTTGGTTCTGGTGGCGCTGGCGCTGGTGATGCCGGGGGGGGTGACACGGGCGGGAACGCCTGATCCGTGCACCGGTATCGATAGCCGGTGGTATACCACCGGCCATGATCAGCCCTCCACCACCAGTCATTGCTTGGGTAATCCCATTACCCCGCACTGCGCTATTGATACCCTGCATGCGGCGATTCTTAGAGGAGACCTGCATCTCTTTACATCTGTAGCGCCGCTCGGTCTTGAAGATTTTTTTGATGAGGACATGCTACGAACAAACACAAAGGGGTTTCATGATAATAAATACTTTCATAAGATTATCTTTTGCAAGCTGCTGACCGCAAACGACCATCTGCTGGCAGAGTGGGGGCCGTCTCGCCCTGGGATGAGCCAAAACCGCGATCAGGCTTGGTATCCCGGCGATATCCTCCTGAAGGAAATCTTCGAACTCTGCGACGCCAAACAAAGCATGGCCGCCTGCTTTCAAAAATCACCTGATCACGCCCCCAGCATTAGCATCCTGAGACGGCTGGACTCCGGGCATTGGCGGCTGGTCAACTGGAAGGCGTGGGACAATATCTTTCCAATTCAGGGTCATGTGGGGCCGCCCTGTCGGCCTGAAGACCAAGGCCTGCGACTCCTCACCGACAATCCCGCGACCACCACCAGCCAATGCCTAGGCGGAGACCAGACACCGCTTTGCGCTGCAGAGACGTATCTGGAGGCCCTTCTGGCAGGAGCGCGAGACGAGCATAATTATAACCGGGCCTTTTTCCTTCGGTATAAGCTGCTCGATTGCGAAGTGCTCGACGATAAGGATTCGGACCCAAACCGCTGGGATCCACGGCCCTATCGCTCACCGATGGTTCGGGGGGCGAAGGTCGGTATAGAGGGCTCAAGAAAGGCCTGGAAAGCCGGGGATATCCGAATCGGGATTCGCATCCAGATCTGCAATGGCACCGATAACACCTGCTGGCCAACAAAAGACATGATCGGTATTTATAGAGATTATTCTAAATCGTGGCAAAGCATTAGTTATTGGATTAAAAAAAATACATCAGATAAATTTGAATAGCAAAAATACGCCTCTCTCTCCGGTTTTTCTGGAGAGAGAGGCGAAGATATAACTTTAGATCGGTCAGCAGGTCGCTCCATTAATTTAATTTGAGAGATTTTGACGATGTTTTTTGTATTCATTTCTATTATTACTTCTTCCTTCAAATTGTCTATCTATCAATTGACTTAAAGTATCAATCATAAATTTTCTTTGACTGTCATTCTTAGAAAGAATACTATAGACTTCAAGAGTGGTATTATCCATGAATTTATGACTATGCATTTCGTTTTCTGCCTTATCATCTACTGATAAATTAAATTTATTTTGTGTCAATTCAATGGCCTGACGAATTTTGGCAGCCCCAGCGCTAGGCCCCGAGGAAAAGAGAGCATCGATAAATAACAAACGGGCATCCGGGTCTCTAATTTCTTCAAGAACTTTATGATCATTGGCCTTATTAACCATTTTCATGGAGTAATTCAGAACTCCATTATAGAGAGCTGGAACAATTTCAGTCGTGGGATAACCGATTTTCCAATACAATGGGTAAGGTATATTTGACTTCTTATTTTTCTCTATAAGCGCTTCTCGTTCATCCAGTTTAGTTTTTATCTCTTTAAGGATATCTTTCATATTCATTTTTTCGTCGATCGGTTGGCCATCGATCTTTAATCCTTTTATAATGGTTGCCATGTCGGCATCCGACACGGCGTGGCTCAACAAAGCATCGGCCAACGTCGGCAACTGAACGCCGGCTGGCGGCCGCACCTTCACGCCACCT
>CAIXKV010000056.1 GCA_903920145.1 uncultured Rhodospirillales bacterium | reverse complement strand
GAGCCCTGATACTGACACATCGCCGGTATCGGGCCGCGACGGCGGCCCCGCGCGCCCATGCGCGCGAAGCCAAGGGCGCGGATGCGCCCGCCCGGCGTCTGAGGGCAGCCTTGATGAGTCACCATCAAGGCTCGAGGGTATCAGACGCTCCGCCCGCTCATCCGTATCCTTACGTTTCACGCAGACAGGCGCGCGAACCTGCGGTCGCGGCCCGAATTCCAAGCATCCTTTGATCAAGCCGTTCGGGCACTATCGGTAATCATCATGTCATGATCGCCGATTGAACCCCATCCCTTTTTTCTACGGTTTTTTCTTCCTTGATCCGAAGCCCCAATTTCCGCTCCGGCTTCCTGTTGATTTTTTGAGCGAAAAGCCCCTAAACGGTACCCTTCTCGTCGCAGCCAACCGAGGGCGCTCCTGATGTCCCAGTCCGATGCCACCGTCAAATACATGCTGCCCGAAACCGATTTGCCGACTGACTGGTACAACATCGTGGCAGATCTGCCGACGCCGCCGCCGGCTGTGCTGCATCCGGGAACCTTGAAGCCGGTCGGCCCTGCCGATTTGGCTCCGTTGTTTCCCGAAAGCCTGATCCTGCAAGAGGTCTCTACCGAGCGGCGCATTGAAATTCCGCAGCCGGTGCGGGACATTTATCGGTTGTGGCGGCCAACCCCGCTCTACCGCGCTCGGCGGTTGGAGCAAGCCCTTGGGACTCCGGCGCGTATCTTTTACAAATACGAAGGCGTGAGCCCGGCGGGAAGTCATAAGCCCAACTCCGCCATTCCCCAGGCTTTTTATAATAAAGAAGCCGGAACCCGCCGGATTGCCACTGAAACCGGCGCCGGACAATGGGGGTCGTCTCTGGCTCTGGCCGGGTCTCTGTTTGGGATCGACATTGACATCTTCATGGTCAAGGTCAGTTACCATCAAAAGCCCTATCGCCGGGCATTGATGGAAAGCTATGGTGCTCGCTGCGTTCCCAGTCCATCGCCGGAAACCGCTGCGGGCCGTGCGGTTTTGGCGGCTAATCCTGAAAGTCGGGGGTCTCTTGGCATTGCTATTTCCGAAGCGGTGGAGGTGGCTGCCAGCCGTGACGATACCAAATACGCGTTGGGCAGCGTGCTGAATCACGTCCTTTTGCACCAAACCGTGATCGGTGAGGAAGCCATTGCCCAAATGGCCATGGCCGACGCGTATCCCGACGTTATTGTGGCTTGTACCGGGGGCGGGTCCAACTTCGCCGGTTTGGCTTTCCCTTTCCTGGGGGCCAAGCTGCGGGGCGGTCCTGATGTGCGGATCGTGGCGGTGGAACCCGCTGCCTGTCCTAGCCTGACTCGAGGCCGGTACGCTTATGATTTTGGTGACACTGCTGGTCTCACGCCCCTCACCAAGATGCACACCTTGGGCTCGACCTTCATGCCTCCGGGTTTCCATGCTGGCGGCCTGCGCTACCACGGGATGGCGCCGCTGGTCAGTCACATCAAAGAGCTGGGGCTGATCGATGCCGTGGCGTATCGGCAAACCGAGGTCTTCGCCGCTGGCGTTCAGTTTGCTCGTGCCGAAGGGATCGTGCCGGCGCCGGAAGCCAATCATGCCGTTAAAGGCGCTATTGAAGAAGCTCTGAAGTGTAAGGCCGAAGGTCAGGCTCGAACCATCCTGTTCAATCTGTCTGGCCATGGTCACTTTGATATGCAATCCTATACGGATTATTTCGCTGGTAAGCTTGAAGACTTTGATTATGACGAAGATGCTCTGGAGCAATCCTTGGCGGCTTTGCCGCAGGTTGCTGATTAAGGACGCTATAATACCGACGATGTGTCATTGTCAGGGTTCGATGATATGATACCGGCGAGCTATAACGATGACACACTGCCGGTATCGGGCCGCGACGACGGCCCCGCGCGCCCATGCGCGCGAAGCCAAGGGCGCGGATGCGCCCGCCCGGCGTCTGAGGGCAGCCTTGATGAGTCACCATCAAGGCTCGATGGTATGACCCGCATCGGGATTGATCTCGGCGGCACCAAAACCGAAGGCATCGTCCTGGACGACGAGGGCCGGGTGTTGGCGCGCCGCCGAGTCCCGACTCCCCATGGCGAGTATGACGCCACCGTGGCCACCATCGTCGCCTTGGTGGCCGCGCTGGAGCAGGAGACCGGCCGTTACAGCAGCGTCGGGGTTGGGATCCCCGGCACCCTGTCTCCCACCACCGGCCTCGTCAAAAACGCCAACTCCACATGGCTGATTGGCCGACCTTTCGACCGGGATTTGACGGTTGCCCTGAATCGGCCTGTTCGCCTTGCCAACGATGCGAATTGTTTAGCGGTTTCCGAAGCCACCGACGGCGCTGGTGTCGGAGCCGGGGTGGTCTTCGCGGTTATTCTCGGGACGGGGTGTGGTGGTGGGATTGCCATCAATCACCGGGTGTTGACCGGAGCCAACGCCATCGCTGGTGAATGGGGCCACAGTCCCTTGCCTTGGCCCAACGACGACGAGCGCCCCGGCCCAGCCTGCTATTGCGGCCGTCGCGGTTGCCTGGAAACATGGGTTTCAGGGCCTGGTTTGGCTGCCGATCATGCCCGCGTCACGGGCGAGACTCTGGATGCCGTCACCATCGCCGCCCGTGCCGATGCTGGCGATGTCGCGGCGTTGGCCACCTTGGTCCGTCATCAGCATCGGTTAGCCCGTGGGCTGGCCACGGTCGTCAATCTCTTGGACCCCGACGTGATCGTGATCGGCGGCGGTTTGTCCAAGCTCGGCGCGCTTTACCGGACCCTTCCTGGACTGTTGGCCGCCTGGTGTTTTTCTGACGTCATCACCACCCCGATCCGTCCGGCCTGCCACGGCGATTCCAGCGGCGTTCGGGGCGCCGCTTGGTTGTGGCCCTTGGAACCTGCCCCATGACCGAACACTTTGTCACCGTGCTTGGCCAGCGTCTGCACTATCGTTGGATCGCGGGGCTTGTCCCGGAAGCCCCGCCACTGGTCTTCCTGCATGAGGGCTTGGGCTCGATCAGCCTGTGGCGGGATTTTCCCGATCGGGTTGCCGAGGCCACCGGCTGTCCGGCCCTGATCTATTCCCGTCGTGGTTTCGGCCACTCGGACCCCCTGACCCCTCCCTATCGCCGGCCTCGCGATTACCTGCATATCGAGGCGCTGGAAGTTCTCCCCAGGCTGTTGGATCATTTCGGCCTGCATCGTCCGATTTTGTTCGGCCACAGCGACGGCGCCACCATCGCCTTGATCCATGCCGGCGGCGCCAATCGGCCCGTCGCCGCCGCTATTCTTGAGGCCCCTCATGTCATGGTCGAGCCGGAAACTCTGACCGGCATTCGCGCCACCCTCAACGCTTGGCACAAGAGCGATCTGCCACAAAAGCTTGCCCGGCATCACCAGCATGTCGAGGGGGCCTTTTGGGGCTGGGCCGACACTTGGCTTGACCCGGACTTTCACGACCTGGACATTCGGGATTTGCTGCCCCGTATTACAAATCCAACCCTGGTGATTCAGGGTGATCGTGACGAGTATGGGACCGTGACCCAGGTTGAGTCCGTCACGCGCGCGGTTTCAGGCCCGGCAGACGCCTTGATCATCCCCCAATGCGGCCACTCGCCCCATATCCATCAGCCTTCAGTGGTTCTTGATGCAACCTTGACATTTTTGGACCGCCACTTGGTGGAAAAGGCTGGGTGAAGAGGCTCGGCTATGAGACCGGCGGCCCATCAGACGCTGGGCGGGCGCATCCGCGCCCTTGGCTTCGCGCCATGGGCCGCGCGGCGGCGGTCGCCGCCGATACCAACGGCACGGATCATTGTCTAGGGCCGTTGGATCAGAAGGCCCCAGGCGAAGCCATCCCGGACGGCCCAGGCAACGAACCAGCCAATGGCGGCACCGCCCATCACGTCGCCGAGATAGTGGGCACCAATGATCACTCGACTTGCCGCAATCACCACAACAAAGGCGATCAGCACAGTGCGAAGGCGCGGCACTAGGGAGCCGACCGCCAGCGCCAACGCTGCCGCTGTGGTGGTATGGCCAGACGGGAAGGACTGATAGGCGGCGCCTCGAAAAGAAAAGGGCATAAAACCGTAAAAGCCGCTTTCGGCCAAGAGCTTGGGCCGGCCACGCCCAACCAGCAGTTTGATCAGATCGGTCACCAGCCCCGAGAGCGCCACTGCCGCAAAGACAAAGGCCAAAGCCCAGGCCAATCGCCGATAGCGTCCAGCCCGCTCGGCGTCCGGTGTCAGGACCGCTGCGGCCCATAACCCCAAAGCCCCTAGTCCCGACGGCACCAAATACCATTGGGCTAACCCGGCTACCGTGACCGTTCGGAACCAAGCCTGGATCGGCTCGGGAATGTCGCGAACCCTCTCGGCCAGGGTTGCGTCAAGGGCGTGCATCGACAGCCCACAGCACAGCAACGCCCACACCAGCCATAACCCGGCCAGCCACCACCGCGTTGCCATAGGGTCAATAGGGTTAGGGGGTTGCCCGGTAAAGGGTAAGCGTTTGTCGGCGTCCACGGGAGTAGTTGAATCCTTCCATCGTTGCCAGGGGACGGACCGATAGCCCGTTTAATGAGCCCTGGAACAGTGGCTCGGCATGAGCCTCAACCAACGCCAAGCCGCAGGCCGGATCCGCCCGCAAATGCTCGGCGGCGATGTCTCCTCCGGCGGTGTGGGTCTCGGCCCCTAGCAGGAACACCAAACTTGGTTCCGAGTAGTCGGCTGTGACCAGGGTGGAGGTGGGGCAGGGGCGAAGCGCCGTCACCTGGAGCGCCACCTGTCGACTGAGCCACAGGCCGTCCACCTGGGGTAACACCCTGTCAAAGGTGACGGCGGACCACAGCACGATTGCCGCCACCGCCAGCGTTAACGCCCACCGCTCCCGCCCTTGCCAGAGCCACCACCCGGCGATCGTCAGTCCGATCGGCACCAGCACTGCCGCGATCAGGCCGCTGGCCAGCAATCGATGATCGATCAACCAGGGTAAGAGTGCGACCCCGATGGCCAGAACCAGGGCCGCTGCTGCGGCCACCAGGGCTGCCCCGGTGAACAGCCAACGCCGGGGCGAGGTCTGGCTTCGACCGAAGTGATCTTGGGCCGCTCGAACCGTCAAAAGAGCAATGGCCGGATATGTGGGCAGGGTATAATGCAGCAGCTTGGTCGGCACCGCCTCGAAGATCAGCCAGGTTGGGATCAACCAAGCCAGACAGAAGACCACCGATGGATCGTGTCGGTTAGCCCAAACCCAGGGCGCCGCCAGAGCCGCCGGCAGCGCAAACGGAGCAAAGGTGATCCAAAAGCTGCCAAGAAAGAAGCCGGGAGGGAGCCCCTTGGCTTCCTGTCCCGAAGCCACTTTGCCCAGCAGGTCATGGCCTACCGATTCCGCAAAAAACTGACCATGAGTTGCGATGGAGATGGCGATCAACCAGGGAGCGGCCACTGCCACCATAAGTCCCAGCCCCCATCCGGGCCGCAACCGGCCCAGCCAATCAAAACGACGTGCGTTAAGCCCCAGCGCCAGAATCGTCACGACACTGACCATTGGCCCGACCGGCCCCTTGATCAGAAGGCTGACGCCCAGGGCCGTCCAAAACAGCAGCGGTAGACCCCAGCCTGCGGGTCGGCTCGAGGCACGATCCAGCCAGATTCGCGCCAGCGCCCCTTGAGCCAGCACCACGGTTGCCAGCAACACCGCATCGGTTTTAGCCATGCGGGCCTCAATGCCCAACACGACGCAGCCAGCCAATAGAATCGCGGCGCCAAACCCAACGCCCGCGCCAAACAATCGCGTGCCGCCCCAGGCTGTGGCCAGAACCGCCAGGATTGCTCCCAGCAAGGACGGCAGCCGATACGGCCAAATGTTGGAGCCGTTATCAAGTCCATTCACGGCATCCAACAGGCGCACGCTGGCAGCCTGCAACCAATAAATCCCCACCGGCTTTTTCAAACGGGCTTCGTCTTGGAATCGGATATCGACGTAATCGCCGCTGATCACCATCTGGTGGCTGGCTTGGGCGAATCGGGCTTCATCGCGGTCAAATGGCGGCAGCGTGAAAAAACCCGGCAGATACAGCGCCAAGCATAAGACTAGCAGCACCCCCCAGCGCCACGGCCCCAACCGTTCGGCGACGGAAATCGGCGCGGACACCGGGGCCGATGCGATTATGGGCACGACGTCATACCGGCCAAGGCTTTGGCCAAGGCCTTCGCTTGGCGCCGTTTTTCACCCCAGATCAGCCAGATATTACGGATATAGATCAATAACCCGCTGGCCTGACCAACAATAAAAACCATATCATGCCTATGGATCGCATAAGTCAGCAGTATTACTCCGCCCATAAAGCTAAAATACCAAAAAGCTTCTGGGACAACGCTACGTTTAACCTGTTCACTCTTGAACCATTGATACAAAAATCGCATGGAAAAGAGAAATTGCCCGCTGAAACCGACCGTGATCCAGATCTTTTCGACCACGGACACGCTCTGAACGTCATAAAGCCAGCTCATCGAACCTCGCCGTTGCTGTCGTCACCGGAAGCCTCAAGACACCATGGCGGTGGCCGGTTCCGCAACCCCGTTCTGCATGATCAGCCCTCTTATGATCGGGACTCGTCCCAGAACACGGGCGCGGGTGTCCGGCATTTCAGCCAGAACACCCCCAGCAGATCCACCAATCCAATCAGGGCTCGGCGCCAATTGCCATATTTGGAGACACCTTGTCGGCGGGGCCGATGATTGACCGGAACGTAGGCCACCCGGTGCCCCTGCATCAGGAACAAGGCCGGCAAAAAGCGGTGCATGGCGCCGAAGAAGGGAAGCTCTAGGAAGGCATCGCGCCGGAACAGCTTTAATCCGCATCCAGTATCCACCGCGCCATCCCGAAGCAGCGCTTGACGCAACCCATTGGCAAAACGGGACGCCAGCCGCTTTGATAAGGTGTCTCGTCGTTGGGCGCGGACACCGCCGACCAGCGCCGGCCCGGTCTCAGCAACCGCCAACAGGCTTGGAATGTCGGCAGGGTCATTCTGGCCGTCGCCATCCAAAGTCGCCACCCACGGCCCAACCGCCGCCTTGACCCCGGTTCGCACGGCGGCGCTTTGCCCTGACCGATGCCGGTGACGCACCAAGCGGACTGTCAAGAGCCCGTTTTGCTCTGGGGACGACTCTGGGGCGTGCTCCTGAACGTCCCGGCTTAACCGTGTCTGTAATCGGTTGACGGTGGCATCATCGCTGCCGTCGTCGACAAACACCACCTCGGCACGACCGAGGCCAGCCACCGCCGCTGCCACTTCATCCAGCAGCGGCAATACATTGTCCGCCTCGTTAAAGACCGGAATGACGATGGACAACCGCACCGTTTCCCGATGCGCCGCAAATGTGGTCACGAAGCTCCCGCTCCTTGTTTCCTGCCTTGAAGGGCGCGGCCTTTGAAGCGCGCGCCACACGGCCCGATCCTAACCGCTGCTGACCCTACCCCCAAGCCCCACTCCGACGGTAGCCGAAAAAGCATCGGAAATGCCACACCACGCCGCCGCTCGGCGCGGTCAATTTCAGGGGATTGCGATTGCTTCCTTATGAATTTTCTTTGACGATACGTCTTTGTTTGACGACGACCTTTAAATCCGAATCTAGGCCGACATTTTGGGGTCTCTTTTGATTCCGTTGCAATAGGGATAATCAAGGGCTTCAAAACCCTCTATAGGACGATGGCCAGCAAAAATTCATAACGCGTCACCGTTTCATCCTGTTTTGAAATCGACCGTCACCATCGCCCATCAGCCATCGGCACCAAGGCGATACCCGAAATCCGATATTTTTTTAGGGCTTCGCTGAACAATGGGCTGGCAATTTGTCGGGCACATGGTATTAGTGATTTGAACAGCAATACTTGGCTGGCAAGTTCCACACCCCACCTCGATTGGCGCCATTCGCTTGGCGGCTCGTGCCGTTGTGCGCGAGGGTGGATAACTAAGCAAATTCGATATGACACGGTCAACACTCTGGCAACCGAGCGACATCATGAACGCTGAAACCGGCAACGAGTCGGACTCGCCGGAATCACCGAAAAGGCATCGCGGGCGTATTCCACAAGCCGCATGGCCGCAGATCCTTCAACGGCATCGGGCGGGGGCGACGTTGTCGGCAATCGCCCGCGAGTTTGACTGCACGCCAAGCGCGATTTCTTACATCGTTCGCAAAGCTGAAGCCGTCGGTGTCTCGCCGACTGAGTTTATAACCAAACCAGCTCCCGAGCTGGTCGCGGCACCGATCACGAATATCCCAGCCATGAACACATCGGTTATCAATACGTTGTCGTTACCCAACCGTTCGACTCTGTCCCCGAGGGCAGCGGCGCCGGACGCCAATCCTGTCAATGGGGGGCAGACCCATAGCGGTCCGGCCGACCTCCCTCAGCCTGCGCCTGTCGCTCCCATCAGAACGATGGCGGGTGGCGCTGCCGAAACGCCGCGCCCGTCGGGTTCGGAGGCTCCGGTGCGGCCAAGCCAGCCTCCGCCCGTGGATGCGACCGAGGCCCGGTTGCGCGAGACTGCGCGGGCTTGCCTAGTGGCTTATCGGGGGTGGAAGCAGGGGCCAGCGGAAGTTTCGGTGCAAACCTTGAACGATGCGGTTCACGATTTGCGCAAAGTCCTGGCCCGAATCGAAATCGATCTGTCGACCAGCCGACGCGAGGAACAGGGTATGCGCCCGATTCCTGTTCCGGCTCACCGTGCGGCCCGCCAGCGTTAAGTCCTTTTGGCATTCTGATACCGGCGGCCCATCACACAGTGATACGTCGTCGGTCGTCGGGCCGCGACGGCTGTCCCGTGTGCTCGTGCGCGCGAAGTCGAGGGGGCGGGTCCGCCCGCCCGCCCGGCGTCTTGGGGGCGGCAGAGTTCCTGGCGGGATCCAGGCGGGATAAGGAATCGACAGCAAGGAGGGGCGGGCGGTGGACACCCGTGCTCCTGGTCACCGAGACATAAACGCGCACGGCAGATTTGCTGTGGCGCGTTTTTTGTTTTTTCCGGTTGAATTCTTCAGGTGATCGCATGCCGGGCATCAAAAGCCGAAATGGGCTCGGTGGCCCGAAAGGTCGTAGCCACTGAGCAACAGTTAGCGCGAATGCGATATTTTTTATGACGAACGCGTCGTTCGCTCTTGCAACAGGTCGTCCCCTGTGCCAATGTTGCATTGCAGCAAGCGATTGTTGCTTCGCCCTTCTTGGGCGTTTCCTCCCTAAACTCGGGCCGCTGGCAACAGCGGCCTCTTTTTTTTGCCCGGCTTCCGTCCGATTCCAGGGCGCTGGTTTCCGGTTTGCCTTTGAGATGGGCCTACGGCTGCCACGCAGTTTCACTCTAGCTTCTTTTCGTTCTGCTAACCATGACAGAACGACATTTTTGTGCCACATCAGCCGGTAAAACGACAATCCCTAACTCAAGGGCGCCGAAGCTTTGATGAAGCGGGGGCCGGGCGAATCGTGGAACCCCCTGTAACATCATGTGAATTAGCAAACGGTGGGCTTTTTTTTAAAGGGGCGTACCGGAATCCAAGTTCCGATCCTGTCCCTGGACGGCGGTTTGCGTGGTCCTTATACCCCCGACTCGAAGAGCCCTTAGCCCCGACTCCGGAGACTTCGCATGGATGCTTTCACCAATGCCGTTGTCCATACTGGCGACGCAATCCGCCGTGATGTCACCGTCTTGGTTGAAGATGGTATCGTGGTGGATGTGGTGGCCGCTTCGACAGCACCCGAATCAGCCCGCCAGTGGGATTTGGCCGGCGGGATTTTAGCGCCAGGTTTTATCGACGTCCAGGTCAATGGCGGTGGCGGCGTTTTGTTTAACGACGATCCCAGCCTTTCAGGCCTGGCTAAAATCGTTGCGGCTCATCGCCGATTCGGCACCACCGGCATGTTGGTCACCTTGATCAGCGACAGCCGCGACAAACGCCGGATGGCCCGTGACACGGTGTCTGCCGCATTGGCGGCGTCGGCGATTCCCGGCCTTTTGGGCCTGCATTTGGAAGGCCCGCATCTGAATCCCGCGCGTCGGGGGGTTCACGACGAGCGGTGGCTAACGCCTCCCGATGTCCATGACATTGCGCTGATGGAACCTTTGGCCAATGGCCACCTGCTGGTCACGGTGGCGCCGGAGCGGGTGCCGTTCGGGATAATCGAGCGGCTGGCGCGGGCCGGCGTGCGCCTTTCGGCTGGCCATAGCGCCGCCGGGTACCAGGAAACCCAAGAGGCTCTAGCCATCGGTATTACTGGTTTTACGCATCTTTTCAATGCGATGCCTCCTATGACGAGTCGCGAGCCGGGCATTGCGGGTGCGGCCCTCGATGATGCCGAAAGCTGGTGCGGCGTGATCGTTGATGGCCATCATCTGCATGACGCCACGGTTCGTTTGGCGTGGCGGGCCAAAAGACGGGGGCGGTTGTTTCTGGTCACCGATGCCATGCCGCCGGTCGGCTCGGCCCTATCTTTTTTTATCCTTGGCGGGCAAAGCGTTTCGGTCATCGATGGACGATGCGTCACCACCGATGGCCGGCTGGCCGGCTCGGCCCTGGACATGGCGACGGCGGTTCGGCGATGCGTCGAACGGATCGGCATTCCTCTCGACGAGGCGTTACGCATGGCCAGCCTCTATCCGGCGGCATTTCTGGGGCTTGATCATCGCTATGGCCGAATTGCTCCGGGATATGCGGCGGACTTTGTGATCTTAGAGCCCGCGCTCCAGGTTCGGGATACGGTCATCGCCGGGCAGAGGCTTTGCCCCGAACATACGAACGGCGAGACCACCTAGGTTTGGTCTCGCCGCTCTTCGGTCGGATGGGCAACAAGCGCGCTTAATTCGTCCGCTCGGGATGGGCGCTTTGCCAGCAAATAATCCAACCGTTAAAGCCACCAGCCGCCTTGGCTGGCCGCTGTTCATAAGGCCCCGATATCTGTCGGCTCGTCCTTACAGTCCTAGATGTGAGCATATCTCGGAGGCGTGTCAAGACCAGGGCGAGCAATAATCTATACAAGCAAGTGAAGGATGGTGCGCTGCTTTTGTGGGGGAGTGCTGTTCCCTCATATCCTTGGGTCGTAACTGCGGCCCCGCGTCCTCGTGGACGCGAAGCCAAGGGCGCGCCGCTTTAGTGAATTTGGGTCCGGTCCCACCACTGGGTGAAACGGGCCCCCCAATTCCGTTGGGCTGTCGCTCGATAGAGTCGCCGCACCCCAAGATCAAACCGGCATTCGGGGCTGGCCTTAATGTCGCAACTGGCCGGCTCCACCACTGACGCCCGCGCCCCGGCGCTCAAAAGAAATACGCCTTCGCAGCTTTCCGACATCATGCCACTCTCCCCTTTTTTCGCGACTTCTCGCTGGCGCCCGGCATGCAGCCGATGCGCGTTGTTTATTTTGCACCTGCGACGGCTCCAGGGTAAGACTGAGATATTAAGATAATCTTGATCTTGACCCCCAGAGCGAAAAAAAAACGGACACTATGTCGCAGTTGTCTCTAAAATATGATCTTTAATTTACAATCCATATCACTAAAATTATCCGCGTGATTTGTGAAAAGTCTTACCATCACCAATAAACAACAGTCATGCGGAGCAAGAGGACAGTCTGCGGTGGATGTCGAAGCGGTCATCACGCATGTGCAAAACAGCTTGAGGTCACGACGCATCGGTGATCTGTTGGCTTTTGGCCGTTCACGGGTAGCCGATGCCCCAGAACGGTCAGAAGGCTGGCTGCTGCAATCGTTGGGGCTGATTCTTGACGATCAGGCTGCCCTTGTTTATCGCCGAATTCTACCGTTGCGCCGTCGCCGTTTCGGTGACGATGGTCTTGTGTTCCTCAAGGATGTTTTTCTGATTCTGGCCCGCCTCGAAGCCTATGATGCCATCTTGGCGGCGGCCCTCGTTGCCCCAACGTCCGAACTGTTCACGGTTATTCCTCACTATTTTGCGGCCTGCGTGTTGCTGAAGCAACGGCGGTTTGACGAAGGCTTTGCTTTATTATCGGGGGTTCGCGGCTGCTGTCTCGCCAATCTCGGGGCCCTACCCACCACCGACAGCGACGGCTTTATGGTGTTGTTCCGACACGCCCTGCTGGTCAATGACGCCGGTTATCTGCAACAGCCCTATTACCGGGAGAATTTGGCTCTGAATCAGGCGCGACTCGGTCCTTTGCGCTGGGCAGTGGCTCCAAGGCCGGGGGGCGATCCTGAACGGTCGGTGGTGATGGTTTCATGTGATGGCCGTTATGCAGAGCTGTTCTTGCCCGGCTTTTTAGCCTCGGCGGATCGCCTTTGTGCCGACCGTGTGCTTCACCTGCATCTGTTGGACCCGGATTCGGAGCCGCCCTCGCTTTCCACACTGCCGTCGCGTCAATATGGCCCCCTTGCCCTGACCTGGGAGCAGAGCGGCGCGCTGAAATGTGCCGCCTATTACGCTTCGGCTCGATTTGTGCGGATGGCGGCTTTGCTTCGGCATTACCAGCGCCCGATCCTGCTGTTCGATGTGGATATGGAGCTGCATCAACCCCTCGAGCGACTGGAACAGGCTATGGAGGGGGGCGATTTTGGCAGCTTCCGCCGGGATCGGCTGGACCCTGGCTCGGTCTACCCGGCTGCCGCCGTTGGCTTCCGGCCCACTCCGGTGGGCTTGGAATTGGCTGACCTGCTTGGCAGCTTGATTCTGTCGAAGATGTCCCTGAAGCGTCCTTTGCTGTGGTTAATCGATCAGGCGTCTTTATATTCCGCTGTGACGCTGCTGGCCGACCAGGCCGCCCGTTTGCGGGTTGTGAATTTCAATCATCAGTTGGGTTTGTCGTTAGAGGACTATGTGAGTTTACGTGGGCGAGACGAAGACAAGCTCCGCCTGATGACGGAGGCCTCTTCATAGACTTTTATGAATTTTTGTGAACGGGCCTTGCGTCTAAAAACCACCTATCCGTTGGCGGCCAACGGCGGGGACAATGCGCGGCGCAGGGCGGCCCAACTGTCCTGGCTCGGGGCAATCAGCAAGGCCCGATTATGGTCGTGAATCTGATAGTCGCCGCCATCCAGGAAGCGGGCTTCGGCGCCGGCCTCCTTCATGACCAGCAGGCCGGCGGCATGGTCCCAGGGCAAAGACGCGGACGAGAATTTGAACTGCGTTTCGCCTCGGGCCAGCCGGATATAGTCAATGCCGCAGGAGCCAGAGTTTTGGACGGTGCTGACCGTGCCGTCAGCGGTAAGCCATTGGGCAATGTCGCCGCGACCAAGGATGCGGCCATAAGCCGAACCGCTCATGCGGGACAGGGGCAGGAGAGGGTCAACGGTCAGACGTCGGCTTTCGCACCAAGCCCCACCGCCAGCCACGGCATGAACGGTGATGCCGCCGATGGGATCGTAAAGCCATCCGGCCTTGGTCATCCCGGATTCCACCAGGGCAACGATGACCGCGAACACAGGTTTGCCGCGCACAAAGTTACTGGTCCCGTCCACGGGATCAATCACCCATACGGGGTTGTGTTGTTCCAACAGCTCCAACGTGCAGCGATTCCGGGCGACTCCCTCTTCGCCACAGACGACCGTTCCAGGAACCGCCTGGGTTAGCAGGGCCCCGAGCATCGCTTCGGCTTCGGTATCGGCGATGGTCACCAGATCGCCGGGCCGCTTTTCGTGAATATCACCGGGAGCCAACGCCTGAAAACGCGGCAGGATGACCGCTTCGGCGGTGCGGCGGATCAAGGCGGAGACGACGAACGGGTCAATCATGAACGAAACCAGAAAAATCGGACCAACAGCGTCCCTTGTTGTAGTCCTTGAACGCGGCGGAGAGAAGGCACGCGGAATGGCCCGTGGATAAGGACAGGCCCGCAAAATCACGGTGAAGACGGGAAGGCTTTCTTAAGATTTGATCCGTCGGTCCTGGCAGGAGACGCGAAACCGGGGCCGGGGCGGCGGTCGGAGGGGTGGGTGCCCCACGCCCTCATCCCGAGAGACCGCCGCCGCCGGTCGTCATCGGCTGTGCCGGGATAAACCCGAAGCCTTAGACGGAGGACTCCGGTGCGACCTGCTGCCGGGCGACATCCCACAACCGCTCCAGCTCCCTGGTGATGCGGTGATCGCTGATTTCGATTTTTCGGGCCGTAAAATCGGCTTGAAGTTTACGGATGATGTCAGCGTGTCCAGGCTCGTCGAGGTCAACAGAGACCACGTCCTGGGCGTAGGCATCCGCCTGTTCGCCGGTGATGCCCAAGCGTTCGGCGGCCCACAGACCGATCAGCCGGGCGCGCCGGCTGGCGATCCGAAATTGTAGGTCCTGATCGTGTTTATATTTGTCTTCAAACGCTTTTTCTCGATCTTCGAACGCGCTCATGACACCTGTCTCCCGAGAACATCATTGGCACCGCCGACCGCCCATCGATTGTAATGGCATTATCCATCATATGGTTGCTCGGAGCCGTCTTGTAAGGTGGCTCCGGGCGACGATGCGGGTGTGACCATACACCGCCCACGCCTTGGGGGAAACCATGTGTACTATCGTGATTTCGCGTCAACCAGGCACGGCTTGGCCGGTTGTGTTAGGAGCAAACCGAGACGAACTGGCCGAGCGGCCCTGGCGGTCACCGGCCCGCCACTGGCCGGATCGTCCCGAAGTGGTGGGGGGGCTCGATGATGGGGCTGGAGGAAGCTGGCTGGGCCTGAATGATACGGGCGTGGTGGCGGCGGTGCTCAATCGGTTTGGGACATTGGGAACGGCTCCTGGCCGTCGCTCGCGGGGCGAGCTGGTGTTGGAGGCGTTGGATCATGGCGATGCGGCGGCGGCGGTCGCGGCCTTGGCGGATTTGAATCCTCGGGCCTATCGGCCCTTTAATCTCGTGGTGGCGGATGATCGCGATGCCTTTTGGATCGCGCATCGGGACGAGACGGGCCGCGAGCCAATGGAGGTAACGCCATTGCCGGACGGTTTGTCGATGATCTCCGCCGCTGATCGCAACGATCCGGTTGACCCTCGCATTCGGGCTTATTTGCCGTTATTCGAGCAGGCTTCCCGGCCCGATCCGGAGTCGGGGGATTGGCAGGCTTGGTGGGCATTGCTGGCAAGCCGGGAGCCGGCGTGTGGCGATGCTCCCAACTCTGCCATGTGTTTTGGCGGGACGAGCGGCTTCGGTACGCGCTCTAGTGCGGTTATGGCCTTGCCCAATCGTTCGCGGGCCCTTGGAATCCGTCCGGTTTGGCTGTTTGCTCCGGGGCCGCCCGACCAAGGATCCTGGCAGCCGGTCTCCTTTGGCGCGACGATCGCGACGTCAAAGCGGTAGGCTCCATTGTGTTGGGCCTGTTATCTTGCTATATCAGCCGGGGACGGCTCACACGACCGCATGGACCTACCGGCTCGGCGGCGCAACAACGGCTCCGCGCCAAATCGGACGAGACTCATGACACGACGCCGGCGCATCTACGAAGGTAAGGCAAAGGTTCTTTTCGAAGGACCCGAACCCGGTACCCTTGTGCAGTATTTCAAAGACGACGCCACCGCCTTCAATAATCAGAAGCGGGGGACGATCACGGGGAAAGGAGTCCTGAATAATCGGATTTCCGAATACCTGATGACCAGATTGGGCGAGATTGGGGTTCCAACCCATTTCGTGCGCCGCCTCAACATGCGCGAGCAGTTGGTGCGCGAGGTCGAGATCATCCCGATCGAGCTGGTTGTGCGTAATGTGGCTGCTGGATCGCTGACCAAGCGGTTTGGGATTCCCGAAGGCACGCCGCTACCGCGCTCCATCGTCGAGTACTATTATAAGTCCGACGAGTTGGGCGATCCGATGGTTTCGGAAGAGCATATCACGGCGTTCGGTTGGGCTTCGCCCCAGGATCTGGACGACATGATGGCTCTGTCCCTGCGCATCAATGACTATCTGACCGGGTTATTCCTGGGGATTGGTCTGCGCTTGGTGGACTTTAAGCTGGAGTTCGGTCGACTCTGGGAAAATGAAGAAATGCGTATTGTGCTGGCCGATGAAATCAGCCCGGACAATTGCCGCCTGTGGGACATTAAGACCAACGAGAAGCTCGACAAAGATCGGTTCCGCCAGGATTTGGGGCAGGTCGAAGAGGCTTATCAAGAGGTGGCACGCCGTCTCGGGATTCTGCCCGAGGGTGGTCCTGGTGATCTCAAAGGCCCCAAGGTGATGCAATGAAGGCTAAAGTCTATGTGACTCTTAAACGGGGGGTGCTCGACCCCCAGGGCAAGGCCATTGCTCACGCCCTAAATTCTTTGGGCTTCGACGAAGTGGTCGATACGCGCCAGGGTAAGGTGATTGAGCTGGACTTGCGCGATGCTTCGCCCGATCAGGCCAACGCGCGCCTGGACGCCATGTGCCGGGCCTTGTTGGCAAACACGGTTATCGAAGATTACCGGATCGAGCTTTTGTGACAGAAGACAAACTCCAGGGGCGGTGCCCCTGGAGTTTGTGTGGAGTTCGTGGGGTCACGCTCACGTTCGCAAAGGGCCGCCCGGCCCTTGGTGTCTCGATATCCCACCCCGTTTCGTCCCCAAGGTCAAGACGGCTGCGCTTCCTTTTGCGGGGGGCCGTCCTCAGGCGCCGGGCCGCCGTCGCGGCCCGATACCGGCGATGTGTCAGTATCAGGGCTCGCCGGTATTACTCCATCCGGGCGGTTTCAACCCCGATGCTGCCGTCAGCGGCGACGGTGATACTGTCGATCTTAGCTTGAGCCTCCCGCAATTTGGCTTCGCAGTGGCGTTTGAGGGCGGTGCCGCGTTCATAGGAGGCGATGGCGTCGTCAAGGCGGGCGCGGCCCTCTTCGAGTTGGCGCACAATTCGCTCTAACTCGGCTAGGGCATCCTCGAAACTGAGGGCGGCGATGTCGGCAGGGATAACGGTTTGATCTGTCATGGTCTTAAAGGGCCATCAGTTCCCGGACGTGGGTGGCGCAGCTTGCCGCCAAAGCGTGGAAGTTATAGCCGCCTTCCAGAACGGAAACGACTCGGTTCTGTGCATGTTTGCGGGCGATCTCCCCCAGTTTGCGGGTGGCCCAACCGTAATCATCTTCGGTGAGATGCAAGCCCGCCAGAGGGTCTCGGGAATGGCCATCGAATCCCGCCGAGATCATGACCAGTTCAGGCGCGAAGACTTCAAGGGCGCTGAGGACATAGCGGGTCATGGCGTGGCGGAATTCCGGGGAACCAGCCATGGCGGCCAGCGGAGCATTCACGATATTGCCGAAATCACCATGCTCCTGCACGCCGCCGGTGTAAGGGAACAGGTCTACCTGATGGGTCGAGGCATAAAACAGGTCCGAGTCGTGCTGACAAAAATTTTGGGTGCCGTTACCGTGGTGAACGTCAAAATCGATAATGGCGATGCGCCGAAGGCCATGGACCGCGCGGGCGTGGGCGGCTCCGATGGCAATATTGTTGAACAGGCAAAAGCCCATCGCCTGTCCCGATTCGGCATGGTGTCCCGGCGGGCGCACCGCGCAAAAGGCGTTGCGGGCTTCCCCGGTGACGACCGCATCCACGGCGGCAATGACCGCCCCGGCAGCGCGCAGGGCCGCTTCACCCGAGGCTGGGGAAATGATGGTGTCGGCATCCAGGCCGGCTTGCCCATCCTGTGGGACCGTGGCGAAGACATGGTTAATATAGTCGCGGTCATGGACTCGGGCGATTTCGTCCACGGTTGCGCATGGGGCCTCGCGACGATCCAGGAAGTGGAACTGCTCGGCTTCCAAAGCGGCCAGCACGGCCTTCAGCCGCTCGGGGCTTTCCGGATGGCCTAGCCCTGGATCATGCTCCATGCAGGCGGGATGGGTGAAGAGTGCGGTGTTCATCGGGGCGATTTCTCTGGTGCCGGCTGGGCCATTCGCCATCTTTCCAGAACCCGACAGAAAGTTCATGGAAAATCTGGCGGGAACGGATTCAGCTCTTGAGGGGCGGGTCGGTGCGGCCTTTCTCGATGATGAAGCGGAAAACGCCATTTGCCATTTCGGATACGAGCAAACGGCTTCCTGTTGCGCTGCAAAAGGCGGCAAAATCCGCAGGGGAAGCGGCATCGGTTGTTTCAACATGCAGATGACCGCCCACCGGCAGGGCCTTCAGGGCCTTGCGCGCCCGTAGCACCGGAAGAGGGCAGACCAAGCCTTTGGCATCCAAATGGTGGTTGGCCATGGAGACTCCCAACTGTGGCGAAAAGGACATGAACGGCGCAAAGTGCTGGTAATTTGGACAATCTATGGACAAAGGCGGAAAAATGATTAAATTATGTGCAGTATCATGGGCAAGGCGGGCGCTCTCGTCAACGAATCGGTGACGCTATCGGGGGCCAAAAAGGGAAATATGATAATCGTGAAACCGCAAGTCAATACCCGGAAGGCGAGTGTGCTCCTGAAGGCCATGGGCAACGAACGGCGGCTGATGATTTTGCACTATTTGACCCAGGGCGAGAAAAGCGTTGGGGAGTTGGAGGGGTTGATCGGCCTAAGCCAGTCTGCCCTGTCCCAGCATTTGGCGCGACTGCGCCGTGAGCATTTGGTCCGGACTCGGCGTGATGCTCAGAGCATTTATTATTCATTGAACGGCAATGGTGCGACGGTCATCCTCGAGGCGCTTGGCGGTTTGTGTGCCGATACGCCGATCCTGCCGGCGGGCCTTGTTCACGAGTCCGCCAAAGGGGTGCGGTCCTTGGAGCCCGCCACCTAATACCCTCGAGCCTTGATGGTGACTCATCAAGGCTGCCCTCAGACGCCGGGCCGCCGTCGCGGCCCGATACCGGCGATGTGTCAGTATCAGGGCTCGCCGGTATCAGACGCCGGGCGGGCGCATTCGCGCCATGGGGGGCGCGGCGGCGGTCGCCGCCGATACCAACGGCACGGATCATTGTCTAGGGCCGCTGGTATAACACAATTCCCACCACTGGGGCTTTCGAGGACAGGATCCGGCGGTGTGACCCAGCGAGAACAGGTTAGCGGTTGCCGATTAGGCCCGCCACAGCCAGCGCCAGCCACCCCAGAATAAAGGCCGTACCGCCGATCGGGACGATTGGGGTGAGGGACGGGGGGGCGCCCAGGGCCAGCGCCTCCAGCACGCCGCAAAACAGAACCAGGCCTGCGGTAAAAGCCCAACCGGCGGTCAGGATCGCGCCTCGGGCAAAGCGGGCGCCGATGATATGCTCGCCCAAGAGGAGAATCAGGATGAGCAGCACCGCGTAAAGGCCTTGATATTTGGACGCGATGTTAACCAGTTGGATCGCGTAGGCGTCGGCCTGGGCGTCGAGACCATGTCGGGCGAAGGCCTCACTCGCCACCGCGCAGGCGCCACTCAATCCCGCGACGAACAGCCATAGGCGCAACCGCAAGGATGTAATCATGCCCCTCTTCCCACAGGTCGAGTTCGAACGGGGGCTCGGGGGGTTAGGATAACCCTTGCTGCCCCATGGCCAGGAATTTCTCGCGTCGCCGGGTCCGTAACACGGCACCGCTTTCGGTCCGCAGTTCAGTCAAAGCAGCCTCGATGGCATCGCCCACAGCCCGAATGGCCGCTTGAGGATCCCGATGGGCGCCGCCAATGGGTTCGGGGATCACGCCGTCGATCACCGCCAATTCCCGCAGATCCTGAGCCGTCAGGCGCAAGGCAATGGCCGCTTCACTGGCCAGCGCGCCGTTGCGCCATAGAATCGAAGCGCACCCTTCGGGGGAAATCACCGAATAGATAGAATGCTCCAGCATCAGCACCCGGTCGCCTGCCGCGATGGCGATGGCACCGCCAGAGCCGCCTTCGCCGATCACCACTGACACCAGCGGAACCTTGATCTTCAGGCAGACTTCAATGGCTCGGGCGATGGCTTCGGCTTGCCCGCGTTGCTCGGCGCCAACGCCGGGATAAGCGCCCGCCGTGTCCACCAGAGTAATGACCGGCAGGTTGAACCGCTCGGCCAGGAACATCAATCGCTGGACCTTGCGGTAGCCTTCGGGCTTGGCCATACCGAAATTGTGATAAACGCGGGTCTCGGTGTCGTGACCCTTTTCCTGACCGAGAATCAGGGCGGAATGACCACGGAAACGCCCCAGACCGCAAATTAGCGCCCGATCCTCGCCAAAGCCACGATCGCCCGCCAGAGGGGTAAAGTCCTCGACCAGGGCCGCCACATAATCGGTAAAATGAGGCCGATTGGGATGGCGCGCTACCTGCACCTTTTGGGCTGGCAACAGCTTAGCGTAGGTCTGGCGCAGCAGCCGGTCGACCTTGACCTGCAACTTGCCGACTTCCTCGGCGATATTAATATCGCCGTTATGGGTCAGATGTCGCAGCTCCTCGATCTTGCTTTCGAGTTCCGCGATCGGCTTTTCGAATTCCAGGAAGGTCAGCATGATCGACAAATCAAAGGGAAAGCGGCACACCGGCTTCCTAGCACGGCTCGCCGGATCCGTGCCATATAAAAGGTGCCCCGTTTCGACGAAACGGAGCCGCCGGAATCCTGCGAGGAGCGCGGCGGCCATGAGACAAAGGTGCGGTCAGTCGGCAGCTAAGGGTGGGGCGTGGGCTGAGTGCTCGCGAAGAATGGCATCGTTTGCGGCGGATATCTCCAAAAGCACCGCCTCATAGCCCCATAGCGCGGCAATATGGCGGAGGACAGCGCGGGCGCTCACGGGTTCCAACAGTTGGCCGTTGAGAACCCGGTGATGAAGGATGAGGCGACGGTCGCCGGCCAAATCGACATCAACAATTTGAATATCGGGTTCCAGGTGGGCCAAATCGTGCTGGCGGGCGAGGGCTTGGCGGATGGCGCGATAGCCACGCTCGTCGTGGATATGGTCGACTCGGAGCGTCGGTTGGTCGGCATCGTCACACACCTGAAACAACCGCATCTTGCGAATCACATGGGGGCTTAGGAATTGAAGGATGAAGCTTTCATCCCGAAAGGCGCTCCAGGCCTCGCGCAGCACCGCCCACCCGTCGCCGCAGCCGGCAAAACCGGGAAACCACTCCCGATCCTCGTCGGTGGGGCTGTCGGCGATGCGGCAGATATCCCGCATGATATTGAAACCAAAGCTGTAAGGGTTCAGGCCGCTGAAACGGGGATCATCGAAATCCGGTTGGAATGTCACGCCGGTATGAGAGCGTAAAAATTCCAGCATGGCGCCATCGCTGATGAATCCTCGTTCAGAGAGGCGAGTCATAATGGCGTAGTGAACAGCGGTGGCGCAACCCTCATTCATCAATTTAGTTTGTTTTTGCGGATAAAAATATTGAGCGATATGCCGAACAATTCGCAGTAATTCGCGTTGCCATTGTTTCAAGCGCGGCGATTTTTTTTCCAGAAAATAGAGAATATTTTCTTCCGGCAATTCTAATAACGTCTTGCGTTCGTTGACCGCTTTGGATTTGGGGGGAATGCCGGGGCGGTCGGGGATGGTTCGCCATAAATCGTTATAGATGCGCTGCTGATAGTCCCGCCGTTCCCACTCACGACGTTCTTCTTGGCGCAAATCGGGGTTTTTGGGCCGGGGGGTGCGGTGAACGCCATGGTCCATCAGGGCATGAGCGGCATCCAAGGTGCGCTCGACAGCGTCGTGGCCGTGGCGGTCTTCGCAACGGGCGACGTAGCTTTTGGCAAAATCCAGATAATCGAGAATGCCTCGGGCGTCGGTCCATTGACGAAACAGGTTGTTGTTTTTAAAAAAATGATTATGCCCGAAGGCAGCGTGGGCGATAACCACCGCCTGAAGGGTCATCGAATTTTCTTCCATAATATAACTGACACATGGACTGGAATTAATCACAATTTCATAAGCCAAACCACGCAAGCCTTGGCGATATAGAGAGTCGTCGCGGGCAAAGTGTTTGCCAAATGACCAATGCTTATACATCAAAGGCATGCCAATCGATGAATAGGCGTCGAGCATCTGTTCAGCGGTGATAACTTCGATTTGATTTGGATAAATATCGAGGCCAAGCTCTGTGGTCGCAATGGTATCGATGACGTCATAGGTCCGCCAGAGCGTATCATAATCCCAATCCGCTCCTTCGAACAGTAATGCGCTCATTGACTCCCCCTTGAGGTGGTCGGAACCGGAGCTTGGTCAGGTGTGAACGGGATTACGGGCGAATAACTCCCGAAAGATCGGAACAATATCGCGGCGAGTTCGAACACGGCGCATGGCTAGGGTTTTGTTGTCTTCGGCAATGGCTCGATAGGTTCGCCATAATTCCGTATCGCGTTCAAAGAGACCTGTACCAACATGGAATTCTGCGGCAACCTCGATATAGGCAAAATACTGACAGGGCGGTAACAGCTCATTTTTAAGAATGTTTGTAACATTATCATTATCGCTAATGAGATTATCACCATCGGATGCCTGCGCGGCATAAATGTTCCAATCTTCAGTTGGATATCGCTCTTTTATAATGCGTAACATTTCGATTAAAGCTGTTGATACGACAGTACCACCAGTTTCTGCGCTGTAGAAGAATGTTTCTTCATCAACTTCCTTCGCTTCATGAGTATGACGAATAAAAACAATATCCACCGCTTGATAACGGCGCTTTAAAAATAGATAGAGCAAAAAGTAAAATCGTTTGGCCAGATCCTTCATATGCTCGGTCATTGAACCGGATACATCCATCAGACAGAACATCACGGCTTGGGCGACGGGCTTGGGGACGGCTTCGAACCGATTATAGCGAACATCCACCGGGTCAATATAAGGGATACGCCGTGCTCGCCGCCGCAATTGCTCTGCTTGTTCAACCAGAGCTTGGATGGCCTCGGGAGAACCACCTTCGGCTTCCAGGGCCGCCTGTTCACGCTCCAAGGCGGCCACATCCTCTGGTTTGGGGCGCCTGAGGGCAATGCGACGCGATAGGCTGTTGCGCATGGTGCGCGCCAAGTTCAAGGTATTGGGCGAACCACTGACCGAAAAACCGGCACGAGTTAAGGTAACAGCATGGGCTTCCTTGATCTTGTGCTTGATGAGATCCGGCAACTCCAAATCATCCAGAAAAATATCAAGAAACTCCTCGCGAGTGAGCATAAACTGAAAGCCATCTTCACCCTCCCCATCGGGACTCCCCTGAGAACCTTGGCCAGCTCGGCCCTTGGGCGGGCGAGGAATGGTGTCACCTTCGACGAATTCTTTATTACCAGGAAAGACTAGATTCCGTCGGCCGCCGCTGGCGGCGCGACGAAAGGAGGGTTCGTGGATTCCATCGGTCGGAATGGTGACGCTGTCGCCGGCCTCGATATCTTGAATAGCACGCTTGGCCGAGGCCTCTCGTACCGCCTTGACGACATGCTCTCGGGCACGACGCAAGAAGCGTTGGCGATTGGCTAGGCTTTTTCCTGGGGGATTAAGACGGCGATCGATGATGTTCATACCAATGCCTGGCTCCTACCCTGTCCAAGATGCCCTTTGTTTTGCCGGTCAAAATCAACCGGCCTGTTTGACACGCATATACCACTCAACCAGACGCCGAACTTGCCGTTCGGTATATCCACGGGCGATCATGCGGTTAACAAAATCGCTGTGCTTCTTTTCGGTGTCGCCGTCCTTCTTTGAGCCGAAACTGATCACTGGAAGCAGGTCTTCGACTTGGCTGAACATTCGCCGCTCAATCACGTCGCGGATTTTCTCATAGGAATTCCAGGACGGATTTCGCCCTCCATTCTGAGCCCGAGCCCGCAGGGCAAATTTCACGACTTCGTAGCGAAAATCTTTGGGATTGGCGATACCTGCCGATTTCTCGGTTTTGCTGAGTTCCTGATTTAGCAAATCCCGATTGAGCAATTGCCCAGTGTCAGGGTCTTTGAAGTCTTGATCTTCAATCCAGGCATCGGCCAGATCGACGTAACGGTCAAAAAGATTCTGGCCATAATCATGATACGATTCCAGATACGCTTTCTGAATCTCGTTGCCGATAAATTCGGCGTAACGCTTGGCCAATTCGTCCTTAATAAATTCCAGATATTTCTTCTCAAGTTCATCTGGGAATTGCTCCCGGCGAATGGACTGCTCCAGCACATACATCAGATGAACGGGATCAGCGGAAATCTCGGCGGTATCGTGGTTGAATGTTGCGGCTAGAACCTTGAAGGCAAAGCGGGTTGAGACGCCATCCATACCTTCGTCGACGCCAGCGGCGTCCCGGTATTCCCGCATGGTCTTGGATTGAGGGTCTGTTTCTTTTAGACTTTCACCATCATAAATCCGCATTTTTGAATATAGACTGGAATTGGTATGAGCGCGCAGCCGGGTCAAGACCGAGAATCTAGCCATCATATCCAAAGTTGCTGGCGCACAAGGGGCTGTAATCAAGTCGCTATTGTGAACAAGTTTCTCATAAATCCTCCTTTCTTCGGTAAATCGAAGAACATATGGCACTTTAACAACGCAAATTCGATCAATAAAGGCTTCATTATTCTTATTATTCTTGAATGTGACCCATTCCGCTTCATTGGAGTGCGCTAGGATCATGCCTTGATAGGGAATCCCGCCGATATTTTCCGAGCCAACATAATTGCCTTCCTGGGTTGCCGTGAGTAGAGGGTGCAGCATTTTGATGGGTGCCTTGAACATTTCGACAAATTCCATCATCCCTTGTGTCGATCGGTTCAGTCCTCCCGAGAAGCTATAAGCATCTGGATCATTTTGGCTGTACATCTCAAGCTTACGAATATCCACTTTCCCGACGAGGCTGGAAATGTCTTGATTGTTCTCATCGCCCGGTTCGGTTTTGGTAACGCCAATTTGGCGCAACCGGGATGGATGGAGTTTGACCACCCGAAACCGGCTGATATCACCGCCAAATTCATCAAGACGTTTGACCGCCCAAGGTGACATGAGGCCGGTCAGGCGCCTCCGGGGGATGCCAAAGCGATCCTCGAGTAATCCCCCCATTTCGTGAGGATCGAAAAGGCCAAGGGGAGATTCAAAAAGAGGGCTGATATCATCACCGGCCCGGAGTGTATAAATGGGCTGGCGTTCTATCAAACTCTTCAGGCGCTCGGCCAAAGAGGACTTCCCACCGCCTACTGGACCCAATAAATACAATATTTGCTTGCGTTCCTCCAACCCTTGGGCGGCATGGCGGAGAAAACCGACAATCCGCTCAATGGTTTCTTCCATACCGTAGAAATCAGAAAATTCTGGATAGATTTTAATGGTTCTATTCATGAATATTCGGCCAAGGCGGGCATCTTTTGAGGTATCGATAATCTCCGGATGGCCAATGGCTGCCAGTAGCCGCTCGTGGGGCGAGGCATAGATCAGCGGGTCTTCCCGGCAAGCCTCAAGATACTCCATGAGCATCATGTTGGTTTCCCGTCGCTGCTCATAGGCATTGGTGTATCGGGAAAACAGTTCATCGGACGATGCCATGCCCCGCTCCGTGATGTTCAATCGTGGCGACCCGTCGCCAAAGCGTACAAAGCACTAATCTATGGCCGTTGCGCGGGTTGTCCAGAACGAGGCTGTCACACCACCGAGCCTTGATGTTGCCCCATCAAGGCCGCCCTCAGACGCCGGGCGGGCGCATCCGCGCCCTTGGCTTCGCGCGCATGGGCGCGCGGGGCCGTCGTCGCGGCCCGATACCGGCAGTGTGTCATCGTTATAGCTCGCCGGTAT
>CAIXKV010000055.1 GCA_903920145.1 uncultured Rhodospirillales bacterium | reverse complement strand
TGAGACTAATCTTTGCGCTTATCAGTCATGAACCGCATTGGCATATCTGGTGCCGAGAACAGTCGGAGTACAACATCTTGCGGCGTCGACAGATAGCCCCTAGATCGCGTTTTAATGGCCGCTGAATAGCCTGTTTTATCCAGGCCGTCCCGATAGCTCCCGGCGAGACGGGCGCACCAGCGACGATCCTAGGCGGTTTGCGAGCGGCGCATGGTTTGTAGGGAAAAGAAACCCTCGCCGTGATGGGACTGGTGGGTGGGTTCAGGAACCAGAAAAGTTGATTGCATCGTTATGTGTAGCGGCGCGCAATCATAAACGGCCCGACGCGCAATCAAGGGCGGTTTCCGACGCAAATTAGCTGAGACTGAGGCGGTCGTCTGACGCACGTTATCTGAGACTGGGCGCAGATTAAGTGAGACGGACGCGAGATCAAGAATCTCGACGCACGATGGTTGAGACGGATGGCCCCCTTGGCGTAGCGAGGAGTCAAAGCCGTTGATATGCCTGGTTCGCCAGGAAAACGTTCGGTTTCCTGGCGGTTATTTTGTGCTGGAATGGCCGCTCGTTTTGCCACAAGGAAACCCATCAGGAAAACATCGCAAGGTTCACCCATTGTAACAGCCTGTCAAACAATGAAATTTATAGTCTCATTTAATGTGCGTCAGGCCCCGATAATCTCGCGTCCGTCTCACCGACCGTGCGCTCAGTCTCAAACAGTGCGCGTCGGATGCACTCGTCAGTCTCAGCTAATTTGCGTCAGGAATGGGTCTTGATTGCGCGTCGGGCCGTTTATGATTGCGCGCCGCTACAGTTATGCCGCCTCCCGGGCCTTGAGCCACTGTTCCGCCGCTTCACGACGGACGAGCGTGCGTCGGCCGATCTTCGTCACGGGCGGCCCTTCACCGCGTTTCTGGAGAGCGTAGAACGTCCGCCGGCTGATCCCGGTTGCCAGGCAAAAGGCCGGAACCGTGTAGGCCAGTGGTGCGGAAATCAGATCGGTCGCCATGGGGGCACCTCGGATGCCATTGATGACGGCACTATAGCACCATGCCACTATGCTGCGAAGGGAATTGGTATGCGGTGACGTGCCGATGCCCCATAGGTTGGGGCGTCGGTGGAAATTTTGAAGGGATGACGTGCGCTCGTGCGATGCCGGTTGCGTGGTCGGCGCCAAGGGGCTTCCTGCCGAGCAAAACGCATCAGCCGTGGCTATGGCGTCGAATTTTCCTGCCAAGTGACTGCGGACTTTAGGCCCGGTTTTCCACAGGTCACGGCGGCCATCTACCGGAAAAGAATCTACCGGGATCTACTACCGGTTTTAGGGGGGGGTGATGTCACGAACTCGACTCGGGTCCAGGGGGGGGTGATGTCACGAACCAGGGGGGGGTGATGTCACGTGGATAACTCCGGTCATCCTGCCCCTTATCCCCGGTTTCGGGGGGGGTAATGTCCCGAACTGTCATGCCTCTGGTTTCTTCACCGACACCAGGGCTTTCGGGATCGGCGGGGGCGATGGATGCAGAAGAACGCCGCCGGGCACATCCTCCACATGGGCGTCCGGGTAGACGGCCAACACCGCTCGCAGCGCCTTGGTCATCTCCCGTTTGAAGTCCTTCGGGTTGCCGTATTCCTGCCCGAACTGGTCCCGGAGGTTCGACCACGAGAGCTTCGTGCCGCCGGGTTGACGGACGCGGTGCAGGCGATGGGCCAACCACGTGTAGGTGTCCAGGGCGAGAGCCGAGTGCCGTAGGGCTGCCAGGGCGCGCGGATCCATGGGCACGGCCAGATCGCCCAACGTCTCATAGAACCGCTGCGACAGCGTGAGGGTGCCCGGCCAGAGCGTGGTCTGCCCGCCGGTCGCGTGAAGCCATGCTTCGAAACGTTCGATGGGTTGCGCCTTCACGGTGCTGTGCCCGATGCCAAGTCGCATCTCACACGCGGCCAGCGCCTTCATTTGACCCTGGAACCGGCGGTACTCATGCCCGCTGGTGTCGGCGCCGAGCGTCAACAGGAAGTCGCGGACGGAATGCCCGATCTCGACGGTACGGCACTTCGTACGGATTGCCTCGCTGCTCACATGCACCAGGGCGAGCCGGGGGCGGGTGCCGTAGGGCAGGGGCTGCTTCACCCATTCGCGGCCGTTCCACAATTCGCCCGCCTTCACCAGCAGGGAGACGGCGCCACTGGTCCGTTCGAAGGTCTCGGTATCCGTCCGGCTGCGGGGCAACCCGACCTGGCACAGGACCGAATGCAGGTAATCCACGCGGTCGGGCGGGTCACCGCTGGCAATGGTCTCGGCCGCATCGAGCATGCGCCCCATGATCGGGGTCATGTCCGAGCGAGTGGCTACGTTGCCGAACAGGTCGGAACCCTCGGTGGTCGGCTGCGGCGTTTCGTCCGCAGGGCTGGGGGGCTTCTTCCTCATGCGGTCGCCCCGATCCTTCCCATCAGGTTCTTGACCGTCGAAGCATACCACGATCCGCCCCGAGCCGTGCGGATGCCCCGAGCGTTCAGAGTTTCGGCGATGCCCTTGAGCGTGGTGATGCCGCTGGCCTGGATAGTCGAGACGATCGGCAGGACGTTGGCCGCGAACTGTGCGGCCTGCGCCGCCGTAGCAGCGGATCCCAGGGCCTGCGCTTCAGCGAGGTTGGTACGGTTGCCAAGCACCGCGCCCGCCGCCTTCTTGGCTGCCAGGGCGGCCGTGGTGCGCTGGGAAATCAGGGACCGCTCTTTCTCGGCCAAGGCGGCATAGAGATGCAGCATGAAGGGGTCAGCATCGGCACCCAACTCGGCGACGATGAACGGCACCTTCTGCGCCATCAGGCCGGAGATGAACGCCACGTCACGCGAGAGCCGATCCAACTTCGCCACGATGACCGGGCAGCGAAGTTTCCGGGCCTGTGCCAGTGCCGCCGCCAGTTCGGG
>CAIXKV010000054.1 GCA_903920145.1 uncultured Rhodospirillales bacterium | reverse complement strand
CACGCGGGGATGAACCGCTCTGCCGGGAGCGTCGACCGCAGGACGCGCGGTGTTCCCCGCACACGCGGGGATGAACCGCCGGGATTACCCCTGACGTGCCCACGCGGGGATGAACCGCTCTGCCGGGAGCGTCGACCGCAGGACGCGCGGTGTTCCCCGCACACGCGGGGATGAACCGCCGGCATTGATGCGGCAAGGTCATTCATCGCCGTGTTCCCCGCACACGCGGGGATGAACCGCGACGACGGGCATTCGGTTTGATGGCTCTCTGGTGTTCCCCGCACACGCGGGGATGAACCGCAATATTTGGATTGTCTATCTCATCATCCATTGTGTTCCCGCACACGCGGGGATGAGCCGATTAAACGGGCGTGCGAGTTCTTCCCAGTTTCTCGAAAAACTTAAGGAACGTGTTCCGACGCAGCTCCTGGCGCAGCGGCACTCGATCCTCTCGGTCAATCCCATGGATCGTGAAAACAGATTATTCTATGATTTATACTCTATGGTAGGCGGCCCTCTTGTCGGTTGGAATTAGCGCCCCGATTTTGGCACAAGATGCCGTGGGGCCGTCCACCCCAACACACCCGCAAAGGGCCCGTTGGCCCTTTGAACCCGTGACGTTTATTCATAACATCATGGGTTCAAGGAGGCCGTGCCCATCACGGCGCGGGCCAAATCATCAAGTACAGCCCCCTCAGCCGTCCCGACCCCTTCAGACCCGCGCGTCAACGCCATGGCCAAAGCCGCCACAGCCCGATGACGCTCGTCGTCGGGACAAAAACGAGGAATCCGCAGCGTTTCAACGATGCGCGCCCCCAAACTCAACGAGGCCGCACAAGCCGAAACCGCCGCCACCACCGAAGGCGCATTCAGCAACCCGGTCAAATAGGCCGCCTCCGCCTCGTCAGCCGCCGAGATGAAATAAAGCTTGTGATCAGGCACCACCACCCGCACCCCCAAGACATCATCAACCACCGGCCCAATATAAGCGGCACAAAACCGATGAGAAATTTCCCGCCACAACACCTTCCACGGTGAAAAACTATAAGAGCCGGTGCTCCAAACCGACCAAAAGGGCTGACCCTGTTGATAGCGCCGATAACTCGCCCGCTGGCGCAGCTCCGTCTCAAAGCCTTGAAACCACGCAAAGGTGCGCGGGCAATGCTCGGGCAACGCCGGATCGCCATGCATCCCGCGTTGAGCCACCAGCACCCGCAGCACCGGATCCACCCGAGCCCGAAACGCCGCCACACCCCGCCCCCGTAACAAGGGGAAAAGATGCTCGTCTTCAATCACCGCCGTCTTTCCCATCACCACCGGGTGACGGCCCAGATCGGGATGGTTGGTGATCTCCACCAAACCGGGCGCCGTTCCTGCGGTTGCACTAACAAAATAAATCCCGTTCCGATCGGTGGTTACGCCTTTGCGGGCGCGATACACCGGCAGCGCCGCCCCGTCGAACAGGTGGTGCCATAACCCGTGCTGTTCGGCGTTGCCCTTGAGCCACGGACCATCCACCCCCCCCGGCAACGGGCGGGCCAACAGCGCCTGCACCCGAGTCCCGGCCCGAAAAGCGGCCCCATCCGGGTATCCGCGCCGAGCAGCCCCCCCGGCACCAGCCACCGGCATCCGCACCTCATAGGGCACGGGATAAGCCGTCGCGGCCCCGGCCTCCAGCAGCAGCAACGCCGGGTGGTTGGACACACCTTCGAACGGCGCCAACGCCTTCAAGTCCTCGACCATCAACACCCGGCACGCGCCCACCGGCTCGGGCGAGACGAAACGCCGAAAGCCCCGCCCAGACGGAGTCGAAAACAGGCTGGCCGTCAGATAAAACGCCAGCCGACCGCCGGGCTTGAGCCAGCGGCCCAACGCCGCCAACGTGACCACAGCGGCCAAATCCGCTTCGATGCCGCCAACATAACGGTCCCCTCCCAACAGCCCCAACGGCCCCGCAACCGCCTTGATCGCGGCGGCATAAGCTGGCGGCGATTGGCTCCAGCGAACCCAGGGCGGGTTGCCGGCCAGATGACTGACCCGAGGAATCGCCGCCGCTGCCACGGCATCGGCCCCGCTCTCAAGCCACCCCCCGTTCGGCTCGGACACCGTCAAGGCACAAGCCCAATAAACCGGCAGCCGGACAGGTCGCGAGCGGTCAAACCGGCCAGCCAAAGCCACCACACAAGACGCCTTGGCCGCCTGCACCGCCAACGGGTTCACGTCAATGCCGAACAGCCCTTCCAGCAGCCCCGCCGCCGACTCCGACGGCGACGCCGCCCGCAGCCTTCGCCCCAACGCTTCCAACAGAAAGGTGCCGGTGCCGCAGGTGGGATCCAACAGGTCATCCCGGCTCTGCCAGCCGATCCGGTCCAAGGCATGAGCCGCAAGCCAAGGCGGGGTGTAGACCTCGCCCAAGGCATGACGCAATTCCCGAGGCACCACTGTTTGATAAAGGGCGGTGAAGACATCCCCCACCCAAGGCGCCGCCGGCCTCCCCAAGCCCGCCGCCGCCACCCGATCGGCAATCGCCTCGATCAAGGCGGCAATCTCCGACGCCAAACCCGCCGCCGCCGGCTCCAGGGCGACCCAATCAAACAGATCCGGAGTGGTCATCCCCTCGATTCCCACCGCCACGAACGGCGCCCCGGAATCAACCCAGCGCAATCGGGCAAGGGCGCCGCCCCTCTCTAGGGCCGGCCCCTCGTCGCCACCCGAGGCACGCACCACCGCCGCAGCCAACAGCTTGGCGACCACCGCCACGGCGGAATGGAGAGCAAACAGCGTCGCCGGAATATCCCCGGCATAGTCGCGACCATGGGCCACCCCCTGGGCCACAAGGCTGCGCCGCAAGCGATCACTCCGAATGCCGATTGCCTGTCCGAACAGCCGACGCCACGCCGTAAACCGACGCCGGGTTATGGTGCCGTCCGTCTCTTTGGCGACAACCACCGCATCGAACAGCCCGCTTAACAGCGAGCGTCCGAGTCTCGTCTCTGGAGCCAACACCCCACTGATACCGGCAAGCCATGACAACGACACACCATCGGTATCGGGCCGCGACTGCGGCCCCGCCTGCCCGGCGTCCGAGGGCAGCCTCGACGGAGCACCATCAAGGCTCGATGGTCTGAAAATCAGGGCCCCCCCCATGGGCGCTTGGATGGAACGATTTCCCAGGCTTTGCCCGCACCCGAAGGGCCAACCGGCCCTTTTGCCTCCTTACGGGTGCAAGGCAAAGCCCGGCAAGACCAAGCCGCTAGCTGGTCCGCACCCGCCGCACAAAGGCATCGACCTCTTGACGCAGCCGGTCAGTCTGGCGCGACAACTCCTTGGTGGCCCCGAGGACGCTGCCGGCCATATGGCCGGTTTCGCCCGCAGCCTGGGTGACGCCGCCGATATTGCTCGACACCTCCCGAGTCCCGGTCGAAGCCTGTTGAACGTTACGGGCAATCTCGCGGGTGGCAGCGCCCTGCTCCTCCACCGCCGAAGCAATGGTGGTGGTGATTTCGCTCATGCGCTGGATGGTTCCGGTAATGCCCTTGATCGCGTCAACGGCGGTTCCCGTCACCGACTGCATCTGCCCAACCTGGCCCTGAATGTCCTCGGTGGCCTTGGCCGTCTGGTTGGCTAGATTCTTGACCTCCGACGCCACCACCGCAAAGCCCTTACCAGCCTCGCCGGCTCGAGCCGCCTCGATGGTCGCGTTCAACGCCAACAGATTGGTCTGGCTGGCAATGTTATTGATCAACCCGACCACTTCGCCGATCTTTTGCGCGGCATCCGACAGACCGGCCACCGTGATATTGGTCTTGTTGGCCTCGTCCACCGCGACATTGGCAATCCGCGACGACTCGCTAACCTGACGGCTGATCTCATTCACGGAACTGGACAGCTCTTCGGTTGCTGCCGCCACCGTCTGCACATTCGACGTGGCCTGCTCCGCCGCTGCCGCCACCGCCACCGCCTGCCGGTTGGTCTGATCAGCGGTCGCCGCCAAGCCCTGGGCATCGGCCTGAAGCTGGTTGACAGCCTGGGACAAGGCCTCCACCACACTGCGGACGCTGCTTTCAAAGCCATCAGCAAGCTGATTCATGGTCCGGCGCTTCTCTTCCGTCGCTTCCTGCTGCCGCCGCTGCTGATCTGCCGCCATTTCCCGGCGTTCAT
>CAIXKV010000053.1 GCA_903920145.1 uncultured Rhodospirillales bacterium | reverse complement strand
GTTGCCTCGGAACATCTCCGGACGCAACCGCGCCAAGTCATATCGCCGCTGGCCTCCCGATGTCCGTTCATCTGGTTTGAGGCGCCCCTCGGCTTCCCAGCGGCGCAACGTCTGCACCGAGACTCCAGGGGCGTCCGCCGCCTCACCTATCGTCACTAATCTGCTCATTTCGGTAATGTATGAGCATGTTTGCGCAATGTCAATGCACTCTGTTAAAAACCCTTTGATGCGAGCGGTCCTCTTGACGGCGATGTGCGGCTAGGGTTACGCGCGGCGATCCGGCGCACGGCTCTGGAAGACGAACGGACGGCGGTGGAGCGATGGGGGGCCGAAGCGCGTTTGACGCCGGAGTCCCGTTGCCGGGCTGAAGACTGGGCGGCGCAACGGGTCTCCGAGTTGCGTCAGGCTCGCGCCGGTTCTCAAAGTCCTTTGGACAGTTTTTTTAAAGCCTTTCGTCTTTCGGATCGAGAAAGTGTGGCTTTGATGGGGTTGGTCGAGGCGTTGCCGCGCATTCCCGACCCCGAAACCGCCCATCGTTTGATCCGCGACAAGATGGGCGGCGGTGACTGGCGGCGTCATTTGGGCGGCGGCGGAGGCTCTTTGGTGATGGCCTCGATCCGGGCGCTGGTGCTGGCTGGTCGAGGCGGCGGACTCGAGGGGGAGGATGGTCGGGGGGGCGGGAATGCCTCCTGGTACGACCGACTGATCGCTCGTCTGGGTGAGCCGGTGGCGCGCCAGGGGATGATTCAGGCCGTGCGTGTCTTGGGGGGGCGGTTCGTGTTGGGCCGAACCATGGCCGAGGCTCTGGAGCGGGCGCGCGAGTGGGAGCGCGCCGGAACGGCTCTGTCCTACACCCTGTTGGGCGAAGCGGCTTGTGACAAAAGCGACGCTCTCCGCCACTGGGAACGGGTGATGGCGGCGTTGGAGGCCATTGGGACTGTTAAGGGCGGGCGTGTCGCCGAAGCGGCGGCTCCTGAAGTCTCGATCAAGTTATCGGCTTTGCATCCCCGGCTGGAATGGAGCCAGCATGAACGGGTGATGCGCGAACTGGTGCCAAGAGTGCAGGCGCTTGCTCTGAGGGCTAGGCAGTATGGTTTGGGGCTGGTTATCGATGCCGAAGAAGCTCATCGGTTGGAGCCGACCTTGGACGTGGTCGAGGCAATCCATCTGGCCCCCGCCTTGGCTGGCTGGGATGGTTTTGGTTTAACGGTTCAGGCTTACCAGAAACGGGCGCCAGCGGTGATCGACTGGCTGGCGGCGGTGGCCAGGGCGAGCGGTCGGCGTTTGACCGTGCGTTTGGTCAAGGGAGCCTACTGGGATGGTGAAATCAGGCGGGCTCAGGATCTGAGTTTGCCCGGCTATCCGGTGATAACACGCAAGCTGGCTACGGATACCGCCTACCTGGCCTGTGCCCGGAAACTATTGGAGCATCGGGATGTGTTTCGTCCCCAATTCGCAACCCACAATGCCCACACCATCGCTGCCGTGATCGAGTGGGCTGGTGGAGTCGGCGAAGGGGCCAAGGGGGGTGGTTTTGAGTTTCAGCGCCTGTATGGCATGGGCGAGACCCTCTATCGCCTTTTGCGGGGAAACGGGGGGCCGTCCTGTCGATTGTATGCGCCGGTCGGTGCCGCCGAGGAGACGCCCCCCTATTTGACCCGCCGGCTGGTGGAGAACGGGGCTGCCAGTTCATTCGTCAATCGGGTCCGAAATCCGGCCATTCCGGTCGCGGAGATTGTTGCCGATCCGGTAGAGCGGCTGGCCGCCGTTGCGGTTAAACCTCATCCCCGGATTCCTCTCCCGGTGGACCTCTATCAACCGGAATGGCTGCGGGCCACAGGGCTGGATCTGTCCGATCCAGCGACCACGGCTCTGCTGTTGGACCGCCTGGAAACGGCTTCCGCGCGCCAGCATCACGCGGCGCCGATTGTGGCCGGCCGGATTCTGGTCGGTCCCGATTCCGGGCGGGGCCGTCCGGTTTATGATCCCGCCGATCATCGGCGCCGAATCGGAACGGTGGCCGAGGCGACGGTGGCCGAGATCGAGCCGGCCTTAGCGGCGGCCGTGCGAATCGCCCCAGATTGGGCTGCGACTCCGGTTGAGCGACGGGCCGAACTCCTGGAGCGCGCGGCGGCGCTGCTGGTGCGGGATCGCTTCGAATTGATGGCCCTGCTGATTCGCGAGGCCGGCAAGACCATTGCCGATGCTCTGGCTGAAGTGCGTGAAGCCGAAGACTCGTGCCGTCACATCGCCGCTCGTGCTCGCGCTGATCTGACCGCGCCCACCCTGATCCGGGGCAGAAGTGGCGAGTCGAGCCGACTGCTTCGGCAAGGGCGCGGCGTCTTCGTCTGCATCAGCCCGTGGACCTTTCCCTTGTCGATCTTTCTTAGCCAAGTGACAGCGGCTTTGGTGGCGGGCAATGCGGTGGTGGCCAAGCCCGCTGGGCGCACGCCGTTGATCGCGGCTCGTGCCGTCCAGGTGTTGCTCGAGGCCGGTGTGCCGGTTGACGCCATTCAAATGTTGCCGGGGCCGGGAGAGTCGGTGGGCGCGCGCCTCGTGGCCGATTCTCGAGTCGCGGGCGTTGCTTTTACCGGCTCTCTCTCTGTGGCGCGGACGATCAACCGGACTCTGGCGGCGCGACCGGGACCGATTTTACCCCTGATTGCCGAGACCGGCGGGCTGAATGCCTTGATTGTCGATTCTTCGGCGGCACTCGAACCGATGGTCAACGATGTGCTGGCTTGCGCCTTTGGGGCCGCCGGGCAGCGTGGAACGGCGCTCAGGGTGTTATTTTTACAGGAGGAAATTTCCGACCGAGTGATCAACCGGCTGGCCGGAGCGGCTGAAGAGTTGGTGGTCGGGGATCCTGGTCGGCTCGAAACCGATATCGGCCCGGTGATTGACGAGGCCGCTCGGGCCGAGCTGTCGTTACAGATTCGCTGTCTGCGCGATTTTGGTCCGCCGTTATTCCAGGCCCGGCTGGCGTCGGGCTGTGAGCATGGCAGCTTCGTGGCGCCGCTGGCTTTTGCCCTTGACCGTGGCGATCTGCTGGATCGGGAGATTTTCGGCCCCTTGCTGCGGATCGCCAGCTATCCAGCCGATCGGCTGGATGGGGTTCTAGAGATGATTCGGGCTGCCGGGTCCGGCTGGACGTTGGGGATTCACAGCCGGATCGATCAGACACAGAACCACATCCGCGCACTGGCTTCCGCTGGTGATCGTTACGTTAATTGCGGTATGATCGACGCGGGTTCTAGGGTCGCTGAGGTGCAGGGTTGGCAGCGTTATGCTGGCGAACGAGCCGTGTCGGTCAATACCGCTGCCGTCGGCGGAGATCTCAGCCTCATTGATCTAGACGAAGATGGCTGATACCGTTGGGTCTTGATGTTGGCACATCAAGACCGCCCTCGGACGCCGGGCGCGGCGTGTTTGCCGGTTCCCGATGAGACCAGCGCGTCGGAATCGCGAGCGAAGCTTGACGACACGGAAGAGGGGACGCTATAAGCTCTCCCCACTTCCGAAGAGGGACTCTTCAAAAAGAGCAGGGACGACCCGTGGCCAATCATAAATCAGCCGAGAAGCGTTTTCGTCAGACCGAGCGGCGTACCGCCGTTAACCGTGCTCGGGTGAGCCGGATTCGGACCTTTACCAAGAAGGTCGAGTTGGCCATCGCCGCCGGCGATAAGACCGCCGCCGCCGAGGCCTTCAAGGAAGCCCAGCCCGAGTTGATGCGGGGTGTGACCAAGGGCGTATTGCCGAGCAATGCCGTGTCGCGCAAGCTGTCGCGGATGTCAGCGCGGATCAAGGCTCTGTAAGATCAGGCTTGTTTGGACGCTGCGCGCGGTCGGTCCAGGACTCTTGATCAAGAACTCTGTAAGAGGTTGCTGCCAGATGCCGGGGGTTCGGTGTCTGGTTGTGCCTTTTTTTGCGTTTTTGCCTTGATGATACACTAAGGGGTAGGGGGTCGGCCTAGTCCTTGGGAGTGCGCGTGGGTGGAGAGGGGATACGGTGCGTTTCTATTCTCGCTTTGTTCCGTTGCATTAAAAGGATTCAGGGACTATCCTGAATCTCAGATCGTGGCCTACCGTCGGCAATTCGGATGATTGCTTGGTTGTCACGTCAAGGCCCCTGTTAATATCACCGCCGAGTTCTGTTTCTGGAAAGCATGTCTGCTGGGGACTATTCTGTTCCAGTGGGGTTATGCTGTTTGGAGGCCGTTGTATTCGCGGGATTATTGACGGCGGATCGAGGGTTGCTTTTCAAATCAAGGCGGGGAAGCCTGGACGTGGGTTCCAGGAACCGTGGGCGCGACTGTTGTGGGCATGACTTAGCTTGAAAAAACGGGCGTCACATACGGGCGGATCCAGCGAGTCCGATCTAAATCGGGATCGCGTATCTGCGGATCAGGGGGAAGCGCCAGCGGCGGTGCCGACTCGGCGCGCGAGTGGTCGTGGCTCGGCCAAGTCGGTTGGGCCATCGGCGATGGTTCGTGTGGCGGCTGACGGGGTAGCCCAGGCTGCGGCATTGGATGGAGAATGGACGCGGGTTCGCAACCGGCTGAAGGAGGAGGTGGGCGAAAGTGCCTATCGCAGTTGGTTGAAGCCACTGGTGTTTTTGGGATTTAAGGGCGGAGAGGTCTCGATCAGTGTCCCGACGCGCTTCATGCGGGATTGGGTGCTGACGCATTATGCCGACCGGATCCGGGCCTTGTGGGGCACGGAAAACAGCCATGTCCAGTCGGTTGATATTGTGGTGGCCCCGGCAAAACCGGCAGAGGTCGCTGGGGATGCGGTGGAGGCCGAGTCGTCTCGGGCCGAACCCTCTCGAGCCGAACCCTCTCGAGGGCGAGGAGAGCCGTCCCGCGTTGAGCCGCCTCGGATAGAACCGCTTCGCGCGGAGCCGTCCCGGCAGGATCTTCCCCGATTCGAAGCCTCCAGGGCGGCGGTCGAGGGGATGCGGGAGACGTCCGAGTCCGGGAATGGCCGAGGCCATGACGACGCTGGTGAGGACATCTCGGCGTCGCTGGATGCCCGCTTTACTTTCGACAATTTCGTGGTCGGCAAGCCCAACGAACTGGCGCACGCGGCGGCCCGGCGAGTCGCCGAGGCCAGTGGTGCGACCTTCAATCCTCTTTTCTTGTACGGGGGCGTCGGGCTCGGCAAGACCCATTTGATGCACGCTATCGCGTGGTCGATTCGCTCGCGCCAGCCCCAGCGGCGGGTGATTTATCTTTCAGCCGAAAAATTTATGTACCAATTCATCCGGGCTTTGCGCTTCAAGGACACCATGGCCTTTAAGCAATTATTCCGCTCGGTGGATGTGTTGATGATTGACGACGTGCAATTCATCTCGGGCAAGGACAGCACCCAGGAAGAGTTTTTCCACACCTTTAACGCTCTGGTCGATCAGAACCGGCAGGTCATTGTTTCGGCGGACAAGTCGCCGTCAGACCTGGAGGGGATGGAAGAGCGGTTGCGTTCGCGTTTGGGCTGGGGGCTGGTGGCCGATCTGCATCCGACCACCTACGAACTTCGCCTCGGCATCCTGCATTCAAAGGCCGAAGTGCTTGGGGCGCCGATTCCCGACAAGGTTCTGGAATTTCTGGCCCACAAGATTACCTCGAATGTTCGGGAACTGGAAGGCGCGCTGAATCGTATCGTTGCCCACTCGGATCTGGTTGGCCGGGCTATTACAATCGAATCGACCCAAGAGGTTCTGTATGATCTGTTGCGGGCCAATGATCGGCGGGTGACCATCGACGAAATTCAGAAGAAAGTGGCCGAACACTACAACATTAAGCTTGCCGACATGCATTCGACTCGGCGGGGCCGATTGGTGGCCCGGCCCCGTCAAGTGGCCATGTATTTATGCAAACAATTAACATCGCGCTCGTTACCCGAAATCGGGCGCAAATTCGGCGGACGCGATCACACCACGGTGATGCATGCGGTGCGCAAGGTCGAGGAACTGCGGGCAAGCGATGCCAGCTTTGATGAGGATATCGAATTGCTGTGCCGCATGCTGGCCAATTAGGCCGGCGGTGCCGATGGGCCGGGGGTGGTGGCGGTGAACGGGACGGAGATTGAATCGCTGGTTCATGTGCTGGCGCGTTTACCCGGACTGGGGCCACGTTCGGCTCGCCGGGTGGTTTTGCATCTGCTTAAACGCCGGGACGCCCCTTTGAAGGCGTTGATCGAGGCGTTGGTGGCAGTGGAGCAGGCGGTTCGGCGCTGTTCGGTCTGTGGGAATCTGGACACCCGCGATCCTTGTGCCCTGTGTCAGGATACCGAGCGTGATCCTTCGGTGATTTGTGTGGTCGAAGATGTTGCGGATCTGTGGGCGCTGGAACGGACTCGGGCTTTCCGGGGCCTGTATCATGTGTTGGGGGGGACGCTGTCGGCTTTGGATGGGGTTGGCCCCGACGATTTGGCCATGGATGCCTTGCTGACTCGGGCGCGTCACCCGGAGGTGGCCGAAGTGATTTTGGCTCTCAATGCCACCATCGACGGCCAGACCACGGCTCATGTTCTGACCGATCGTCTGGTTGGGGCGCAGGTCACGGTGTCACGGCTGGCTCAGGGTGTGCCTTTGGGCGGTGAACTGGATTACCTGGATGATGGAACCTTGACGGCGGCATTGAAGGCCCGACGGTCCTGGTAATCAGGGAGCCTTGCTCTTTTGCCCTTGTGATACCGGCGAGCCCTAACAATGACACGTCGCCGGTCCTCGGGCCGCGATTGCGGCCCTGCGCGCCCATGCGCGCCCGCCCGGCGTCTGGGCAGCCTTGATGGGGTCAACCCTCCAGGCCCCGATGGTGTGCTCTGGCCGTGCGCGTGGTTGCAGGTGCGCTGTTTCTGTGGCACATGCGAGCAAATCGGCTTTTCACTGGGGAGTCTTGACGGTTCCATGGATCCAGCTCTTGCCACCGACGACGCCCCAATCAAGGCAGCGGCGCTGATTGCGGCTCGGTATCCGGGATTTCAGCCTCGGGCCGGGCTGGTGTTGGGCTCTGGGTTGGGCCGCGTGACGGCGGCGCTGGTCGATGCGGTCGAGATTCCTTACGACACGCTGCCGGGCTTTCCCGTGCCTTCGGTGCCGGGACATGCCGGTCGGTTGGTGCTGGGGTGGTTGGGCGGTGTGCCGGTGGCGGTTCTGGCCGGGCGGCAACATGGTTACGAAGGGCGCGGTTTTGATGGCATGACTGTGGCGGTGCGGTGCCTGCGTCGGTTGGGGTGTGAGCTGCTGATTTTGACCTGTGCTGCGGGCTCGCTGCGGCCAGAGGTTGGCGCCGGGCGATTGATGATGGTGGTGGACCATATCAATCTGTTGGGGGCCAATCCTTTGGCTGGTCCCAACGATGAAAGATTGGGGCCCCGCTTTCCCGATATGGCCGGGGCGTGGGATGCTGAACAATCGGCCCGGTTGCGGCGAGTCGCCGAGCAGCAAGGGGTGGCATTGGCCGAAGGGGTTTATGCTGCAATGCTGGGGCCGTCTTTCGAGACGCCCGCCGAGGTCCGAATGCTGAGGCGGTTGGGAGCCGACGCTGTGGGTATGTCCATGGTGCCGGAATGTCTGATTGCCCGCCATTGCGGGATGACGGTGATTGGCTGCGCGGTCATTACCAATTGGGCGCAAGGCGTGGAGGCAGCAGGCCGCGAAGGTGCTCATCGAGGGTCTGAAGGCAGCCTTGATGAGCCAATGTCAAGGCTCAATGGTATAAATCATGAACAAACCCTAGCCTTGGCTGGAGCCGCTGCGGGGGCCGTGGCGCGGCTGGTGACGGGTTTTCTGGAGGATTGGGACAGATGATCGAGCTGGGCACGAATCTGGCGGCGTTGGTTGAGCGGTTCGAAGGCGTCGGCCCGATCTCGGGGCCGGCTTTGGCTCGGCGAGCGGTGGCGCTGTTGGACCTGACCCGACTCGATGAGGCGTGTGATGAGGCGGCTGTGGCGGCGTTATGCCGTCGGGCCGAAACGCGCATTGGGCCGGTGGCAGCGGTCTGCGTGCGGCCCCAATTCGTTGCTTGTGCTCGGGGGTGTCTGGATCGGGTCGGAAGCAGTATTCGCGTGGCGGCGGTGGTCAATTTTCCCGCTGGAGATGAGGATATCGCTCGGATTGGTGCCGAAACCGCCGAGGTCGTGGCGGCAGGGGTGGATGAGGTTGAGCTGGTGCTGCCGTATCGTCGCTATTTGGCCGGAGACACGGAAGCAGCGCTGGATACCGTGACCGCTTGCCGGGCGGTGGCGGGGCCTGACTTGACGCTGAAGGTGATTCTTGAAACCGGCCAGTTCCGGGATAACGCGCTTCTGGGCCGGTTGGCGCGGGAGGTGATTGCTGCCGGAGCCGATTTTCTGAAGACCTCTACGGGGATGATCATGCCGGGGGCGACGGTGTCAGCGGCGGCGGTCCTGTTGGGGGCGATCCGTGATCGGGGCGGCCGGGTGGGCCTGAAAGTGTCGGGCGGCATCCGCGACATCGCCGCTGCTGCCCGGTATCTGGCCCTGGCTGATGCCGTGATGGGGCCGGAGTGGGTGGGGCCATCAACCTTTCGCATCGGTGCCAGCGCCCTGCTTGACGACTTATTAGAGATGAGCTGAATGGGTCGAAAGCGACTGGTTCTGGGGGTGGTGCTTTTCGGTTGCCGTCTTCACGCTGAAACATTTACAGGGCCCCACGCCCCTGTTATGGTCCGGCCCGTTTTCTGGGCGGCTGTTGGGGCGGCCTCGGGGCGGGACGTCGTGGGCGCAGGAATGCCGCAGGCGGGCAGATCAAGGGAGAGCAGACGCGCATGAAGCTGATCGCTGGCAACAGCAACCGACCGCTGGCGGAAGCGATCTCGGCTTGCATGGCCACTCCATTGACCAAGGCCAATATCCGGCGGTTCGCCGACCTGGAGGTCTTTGTCGAGATTCTCGAGAATGTCCGGGGCGAGGACTGTTTTGTTATCCAGTCTACGTGTTATCCGGCCAATGACCATGTCATGGAATTGCTGGTGATCATGGATGCGCTGCGGCGAGCTTCGGCTCGGCGCATTACGGCGGTGATTCCCTACTACGGCTATGCCCGCCAGGACCGTAAGGCCGGGCCTCGGACTCCGATTTCGGCCAAGCTGGTGGCCAATCTGATCACGGTGGCCGGCGCCGACCGGGTGCTGACACTGGACTTGCATGCGGGTCAGATTCAGGGCTTCTTTGATATTCCGCTGGATAACCTGATGGCAGGGCCGGTGTTCGAGAAGGACATTTCGGAGACCATCACGGCGAATGGCGGCGAGCTGGTGATCGTGTCGCCCGACGTGGGCGGCGTGGTCCGGGCGCGGGGGTTGGCCAAACGGCTGGGGGCTGATTTGGCGATCATTGACAAGCGGCGCGAACGGGCCGGCGAGTCGGAAGTGATGCACATCATCGGCAATGTCCAAGATCGCGTGTGTATTTTGATCGACGACATCGTGGACAGCGGCGGCACGCTCTGTAACGCGGCGCGGGCTTTGAAAAATGCCGGAGCGGTATCGGTCAGTGCCTATACCACCCATGGCGTGCTGTCGGGCGGGGCGGTGGCCCTGATCGGCGCCTCTCCCATCGACATGCTGGTGACCACCGACAGCATTCCGGCGACTCAGGCGATGCGAGTTGCCCGCAATGTCCGCCAGTTGACCATTGCGCCGCTGATAGCCGAGGCCATCAAGCGAATCAGCGAAGAGCGGTCGGTTTCAAGCCTGTTCACCTGAGGTTATCCAATGGCCTTGGACGTTGACACGTCTGCGGTGCCCTCATACCCTCGAGCCTTGATGGTGACTCATCAAGGCTGCCCTCAGACGCCGGGCGGGCGCATCCGCGCCCTTGGCTTCGCGCGCATGGGCGCGCGGGGCCGCCGTCGCGGCCCGATACCGGCGATGTGTCAGTATCAGGGCT
>CAIXKV010000052.1 GCA_903920145.1 uncultured Rhodospirillales bacterium | reverse complement strand
GAGCCCTGATACTGACACATCGCCGGTATCGGGCCGCGACGGCGGCCCCGCGCGCCCATGCGCGCGAAGCCAAGGGCGCGGATGCGCCCGCCCGGCGTCTGAGGGCAGCCTTGATGAGTCACCATCAAGGCTCGAGGGTATTAGAATGTGGTTACGACCCGCGAAAAACCTTATCCGAGCGCCTATGGGCCCACGCCCACCTCACAGATCAACCACATCCACCACCCCAGCAATCCCCCTCAAGGCGGCCCGCGTCTTAGGCGCCATGGCATAATTGCCGGGCAGGGTAATCTCCACCTCCCGGAAGGGCGCCATTTCAACCGCAATGGTGATCCGGGCCCGGCCCCGGCCCAATTGGTCCAGTGTTGTCTTCAGCGCCGGTAAAGGAGTCGGATCCCGAACGACAATGCGTAAGCCTTCGGCAACAGTGGCCACCACCTCATCCAGCGGCTTGATTTCGTTGCAGGTTAACCGCAACTCTTCCCCTTGGCGCTGAACGTCGACCTGAAGCAGAACCGCCTTGCCGGCCTCCAGTTGCTCTCGAGCGACGGCCAAGATTTCGGAAAACAGCGTCACTTCAAAAACGCCGCTGGCATCCGAAAGCTGGGCAAAGGCGAAGCGGTTACCGCTTTTGGCGGTTCGTTCCTGACGACCAATGACGATTCCGGCCATCCGCACCCGAGTCGAACCGCCGCGTGCCAGTCGTCCAGGTAAATCGGCAACCCGAACGGCTTCTAGGCGACGCAATGGAACGGCGTAGGCATCCAGCGGATGGGCGGAAAGGTAAAAGCCGATGGCGTCAAACTCGTATTTCAGCTTTTCCAACGGATCCCAAGGAACGACTGTCGCCAATTCAGGAAGAGACAGAGCCGGGCCGCTGTCTCCGCCACCAAACAGGCTGACCTGCCCAGATTGGCGTTCGGCGGCCACCGCTTGGCCGTAGCGCATCAAGGTTTCCACCGAAGCCAACACCCGCGCCCGATTGGGCTCCAATTCGTCGAACGCTCCGGCGCGTGCCATATTCTCCAATAGGCGTTTGTTAATGACCTTGGTATCCAGCCGACGGGCAAAGTCGTAAAGGTCTTTGAACGCGCCGCCCTCCTGGCGCGCCTTCACCAAAACAGTCATGGCGGCGGCACCGACGCCCTTAATCGCGGCCAGAGCATATCGGATGGCCAGCTCGCCAGTGGGAAGCGGCTCGACGGTGAAAATGGCCGATGATCGGTTGACATCGGGGGTCAGTAGCCGAATTCCCAATCTGACCAATTCCTGGCGAAACACATTTAATTTATCGGTATTGCCAAGGTCTAATGTCATCGAGGCCGCCAAAAAGGCTACCGGATAATTAGCCTTTAACCAAGCTGTCTGATACGCAACCAGGGCATAAGCGGCAGCATGGCTTTTGTTAAAGCCATAGCCAGCAAATTTATTGACCTGATCAAAGATCATGCCGGCCTGCCCGGCTTCAACGCCGCGCGCTTTGGCACCGTCCACGAATAATTGGCGCTGGGCATCCATTTCGGACTGAATTTTCTTGCCCATAGCCCGGCGCAAGAGATCGGCTCCACCCAGCGTATAGCCGGATAGAACCTGCGCGATCTGCATCACCTGTTCCTGATAAATCATGATGCCGAAGGTTTCCTTCAGGATACCTTCCAGCGAGGGATGCAGATAATCGGCGGGTTCTTCGCCGTTTTTGACTCGGATATATTTGGGAATATTATCCATCGGCCCTGGCCGATAGAGCGCCACCAGGGCGATGATGTCCTCGAAACGATTCGGTTTGAGCCGACGCAGCACGTCGCGCATACCCGAACTTTCCAACTGGAACACCCCGGTGGTTTCGGCTCGACTCAGCAAGGCATAAGTTTTTTCATCGTCCAGCGGCAGAGTATCAAGATCGATATCCTGTCCGGTCAACTCCACGCCTTTTCGCAGCACAGTGAGGGTTTTTAGTCCTAAAAAGTCGAATTTGACCAGCCCCGCCTGCTCGACATATTTCATGTTGAATTGCGTCACCGGCATGGTCGAGCGGGGGTCTCGGTAGAGCGCCACAAGCTGATCCAGCGGTCGGTCGCCAATCACCACACCCGCCGCGTGCGTCGAGGCGTGCCGGTACAGTCCCTCCAATTTCATGGCGATGGCCATCATCCGGGCAACATGGGGATCACCGTCTCGATGGTGCTGAAGTTGAGGCTCGCCGTCGATGGCCTGTTGCAGCGTGACCGGATTGGCCGGATTGTTCGGCACCAGCTTGCAGATACGATCCACCTGCCCTAATGGCAGTTGCAGCACCCGCCCGACATCCCGCAGCACCGCCCGCGCCTGGAGTTTACCGAAGGTGATGATCTGGGCCACCCGGTCGTAACCGTAACGCTTTTGGACATACTGAATCACTTCGTCACGACGGTCTTGGCAAAAATCGATGTCAAAGTCAGGCATCGAAACCCGTTCGGGATTCAGGAACCGTTCGAACAGCAGGCCAAACCGCAGCGGGTCCAAGTCAGTGATGGTTAGCGACCACGCCACCACCGAGCCTGCTCCCGAGCCGCGCCCCGGCCCAACAGGAATTCCTTGCTGCTTGGCCCATTTGATAAAATCGGCAACGATCAGGAAGTAACCGGGGAATTTCATACCCTCGATCACGTCCAATTCAAACTCCAGCCGTTCGCGATAGCGTTTAGCGATCTCTTCCCGGCTTTCGGCGTCCATCTCTGGCCGATACACTTGACGCTCCAGGCGATGCTCTAGGCCAGCACGGGCCTGGAGGCGCAGCGCAAAGCCTTCGCTATGGCCAGCGGCTTCGGCATCGGGGTAAGGAGGGAGAATCGGTTTGATCGGTTTCAGCAGAAACGAACAGCGCCGAGCGATCACCAGGGTATTATCCACCGCCTCGGGCAGATCGGCGAACAGCGCCCGCATCTCGGCGGCGCTTTTGAAGCGATGATCGCGGGTCAGGTGACGGCGATCGGATTCTGCGAGATACCGTCCTTCGGCTATGCACAAAAGAGCGTCATGGGCCTCGTACAGACTGGCGTCGGAGAAATAGCAATCATTGGTCGCCACCAAAGGAAGGTTATAGCTGTAGGCTAGATCCACCAAGGCCGGCTCGATCTGGTCTTCAAGGGCGCCGAGGGCGTCGCTATGGCGCATCACTTCGACATACAGCCGGTCGGGGAACAGGCCGATCAGCCGTTCCAGCACCACGCGGGCGGCGTCGGCCTGCCCTGCTGCCAATGCCCGACCAACCGGCCCCAAAGGCCCGCCGGTCAGAGCAATCAGGCCATCGGTTCGAGACTCCAGGGTTTCCAACGGAATCTGTGGCGTTTCGGCGGCTTCGGTCTCCTGATAGGCTTTACTGACCAAGGCCATCAAGTTCGCGTAGCCGGTAGCGGATTGAGCCAGCAGCACCAGCGGATCCGGCGGTGTTGGCTTACCCGCTCCCGGCCCCATCCCCGGCACCACACGCGGCCCGCTCCGCCGAATATTGACCTGGCAGCCGATGATGGGCTGAATCCCGGCATCCGCCGCCGCCAACGCCAGCTCCAACGCCCCAAACAGGTTCCCCGAATCGGTCACCGCCACCGCCGGCATTCCGCCTTTTTGGCACAGCTTGACCAACTCCTTGATCTTGATGGCACCTTCCGACAGCGAATAGGCCGAATGGACCCGCAGATGAACGAAATCGGCGTGGGGCATGGGCGGAGTCTCTCTTCCGATCTTTGGTGAGGAGGCAGGATACGCCATTAGGCGCGATGCCGCTCGCCTTGATCGGATGAACGGACAGCAAACCCCCTTCGCGGGGGGCGCGGTTCCCCGACGCCCTTCCGCTCCATATCCATTCCTCGCCAGCCCCAAAACCGCAATGGGCTCTACCCCGCCATGATCAGTTCATGATGGCCTGCACCAGCAACCGTTCAAAGACCGCGCGCACGGCGTCAACCTTGGCACCAATACGCAGGGTGATTCGCAGCCGTCCCTCCCCCCTGACGCCTTCGATCAGCAGCATCTGAGGGACGTCAATTTTAACGAACAACCCCTTGCGACCGAATGGGAATATCGCAGACCCCAGCGATCCGAGCGTATCAATGAATGAGTCATCAAGCGCGCGTGAGAACACGTACTCAAAACTCGGCATACCCATACAGTTTCGCCTGGGACGAATATCGAACAGATCCTTGTGGCCTGCATCCATGGGCTCCACGTCGATGGGTGCCGTGACCAGCACAGGAAACCTGTTGCGCGAGCCTCGCTTGGCGATCTCTGGTTTCATCCCATCCTCCCGATGCGGAAACATGGCGTGCCGGCTGCCAAACCAGAGCAGATACCCTCGAGCCTTGATGTTGGCTCATCAAGGCCGCCCGACGTCTGAGGGCGCTGCGGACGCGTCAACGTCCAAGGCCATTGGTATCATACCGGCGAGCCCTGATACTGACACATCGCCGGTCCTCGGGCCGCGACGGCGGCCCCGCGCGCCCATGCGCGCGAAGCCAAGGGCGCGGATGCGCCCGCCCGGCGTCTGAGGGCAGCCTTGATGAGTCACCAT
>CAIXKV010000051.1 GCA_903920145.1 uncultured Rhodospirillales bacterium | reverse complement strand
GACGGCGGCCCCGCGTCCTCGTGGACGCGAAGCCCCAGTGTGTGGACTCTAGGGGGCGCGGATGCGCCCGCCCGGCGTCTGATACCGGCGAGCTATAACAATGACACGCTGCCGGTATCGGGCCGCGACGGCGGCCCCGCGCGCCCATGCGCGCGAAGCCAAGGGCGCGGATGCGCCCGCCCGGCGTCTGAGGGCAGCCTTGATCAGTCAACATCAAGGCTCGATGGTATGAGGGCAGCCTTGATGAGTCACCATCAAGGCCCGATGGTATGAGACCGGCGAGCCTTCACGCGTGCCGAAGGGAGTAACGCCATGACGTCGAGTTTGACTGTGACTGGGGGCGGACTGAGTGGAGTCAGAGCCGGTATCCTAACGGCTTCATCCTCGTCTTCGCTCTCCTCTACCACCTCGTCCTCGTCTCCATCCTTGTCCGCCGCAACCCAGCGTGCAGAAGCACAAGCCCTTGCTACCGTGACCCAGGTGGCCAAAGCCACCCGAAATGCTGGGGCGGCTATCGCTCAGGATCAACTGCGCCAGTTGCTCTTGAGGATCAAGGTGTTATGCCTGTTGGGGGGCGATCCGAAGACTGTGGCGCGTCAGGCGGCCCAATTGGCCAAAGAGGTGGGTGCCGCAGCCGGGAACTTGATGGTGACCGCTGGCGCCTCTTCAACGTCTTCAACCTCTTCGGCTGCTGCGTCAGGCACCGACAATGCCGCGAATACCGGCGCCAACGCGGGCACCGAGACCGATGGTGCTCCAGAGGAAGCCGGTCAGGCGGAAGAGACCGAGGGGGTATCGACCTCGGCCTCAACGGAGACTCATCAGGATGTTGCTACGCCTACGCTTTCGCCCACGGATGCGGCTGGCAGTCCTGCAACCGATGGTGCCGGAGATCACGAGGTCATCACCGATCTGACAGCGGCTCGGCGGACGTTGGTTAATCAGTTGATCGCCACGGGCGCGACCGTCACGACCTTATCCTCGGCTCCCTCTTCGGCCCAAGCCTTGGCGATGACCGGCCCATCGTCTCTCGATCAGATTCGGGAGGCGCTGTCCAGTCTCAAGGGACTGGTGGCCCGCACCGCTCTTGAATCCCACGACAAAAGCCACGCCCTTAGGGCCATCCGCAAGGCGGAAAAGGATGTGGATATGGCATTCAGCACGGTAAAAACGGGCGATATCCCGGAGGCTTCCTCGCCGACGCCGGTTTCCGTCAACGTCACGGCATGAGGCGCGAGGCCGCGCGTCCGAGTCGCTGGGTCTTTGCTGCGGTGGCGTGTCGTGACCAGGACGATACCCAATGGTTCCAAGGGTGGCTCCACAAAATATGGAATCATCGTCCCATATCTGGTAAAGCCTGGGCCGATCATTGATGCTAAGAGCATGCAGGTAGAGGCAGCGACGCCCCATGGCCGGTCATTCCCAGTTCAAGAATATCATGCACCGCAAAGGCGCGCAGGACGTCCGGCGGGCCAAGGTCTTCAATAAGCTGGCGCGGGAAATCTCGGTGTCGGCCAAGGCGGGACTTCCCGATCCGGCGGCCAATCCTCGGCTGCGGGCGGCGATCCAGGCGGCCCGCACCCAGAACATGCCGCGCGATCGCATTGAACGGGCCATCAAGAGCGGCTCGCCCGGCGGCGACACCGCCGCCTATGAAGAGGTTCGTTACGAAGGGTATGGGCCGGGAGGTGTGGCGCTGATCGTCGAGGCGCTGACCGATAACCGCAACCGCACGGCGGCTGAGGTGCGGTCTGCTTTTACCAAGCATGGCGGTTCGCTCGGCGAGACCAACTCGGTGAGCTTCATGTTCAACCGGGTCGGCCAGATTCGCTATGCCGTGGCCAGCGCCGGGGCTGAAGCCATGTTCGAGGCGGCTTTGGAGGCGGGTGCCGAGAATGTCGACTCCGACGGAGACGGCCACACCATCACCACCAGCGTTGAGGGCTTTTCGGCCACGCGGGACGCTTTGGATGCTCAGTTCGGTGCGGCTGAAAGCGCCCGTCTGGGTTGGGTTCCGTTGAACACCGTCGCCCCCGACGAAGACGCGGCGGCCACCCTGCTCAAATTGCTTGATGCTCTGGAAGACAACGACGACGTCCAGACCGTCGAAGGCAATTTTGATATCCCTGAAGCGTTGATGGAAAAATTGGCGGGGTAATCCTGCGCCGATGGACCCTGGCTCTTTCGACCGGGTGGCGGGCGGACGGGCCGCGTTCCAACCACAAAGGACCAAGGCGAGGTGACTGACTCCATCACCAAGCGCGGCGTTCGGATTATCGGCCTCGACCCCGGTTTACGCCACACTGGTTGGGGCGTGGTTGATGTGGCGGGCAATGCGTTACGCCATGTGGCGGACGGGGCGCTTCATTCCGATGGCGAGTCTTCGCTGGCCGAGCGGTTGTGCCAGCTTCATGACGCGCTGGTCACGGTTCTGGACACTTGGCGCCCCGACGAGGCCGCCGTGGAAGAGACCTTTGTCAACCGCAACCCCAGTTCGACGCTTAAGTTAGGGATGGCTCGGGCTGTGGCGCTGCTGGTGCCGGCCCGACGCGGTTTGTCGGTGACCGAGTACCCGACCAATCTGGTTAAAAAGTCGGTGGTTGGGGCTGGGCATGCCGACAAGGCCCAAGTCCAAATGATGATGCGTGTGTTGTTGCCTGGTTGCACCATCAACAGCGCGGACGCTGCCGATGCGTTGGCGGTGGCCGTTTGTCATGCTCATCATCGCACCAGTCGCTTGGCTTGGGCTCCGACGGCGGGTCGGGGTGGCGAGCGGCGCTCCGATCCTCCCCGAGAGGCTCGCCCCCGAAATCCCCCTCCGCGAGAGCGCCCATGATCGCGAAACTCAGTGGCCGATTGGATAACCTGGGAGCTGATCACGCCGTGATTGATGTCGCGGGCGTTGGCTATCTGGTCTTTTGTTCGGCCCGGACCCTGAATCGGTTCGGCGAGGCCGGGGCGGTCGTGACGGTGCTGGTGGACACCCACGTTCGGGAAGACGCAATCACCCTGTACGGCTTTGCCGACGGGGCGGAACGGAGCTGGTTCCGGCTGTTAATTACCGTCCAGGGGGTGGGGGCTCGGGTTGCGCTGGCGCTGCTCAGTGTTCTGACGCCTGACGATCTCATTCGGGCCATTGCCGCCCAGGACCGTGTCGCCCTGACCCGCGCCGATGGCGTTGGTCCCAAGCTGGCCACCCGGATTCTCTCGGAACTCAAGGACAAGGTTGGCGGCATGACGCTGGGCTCGGGGGCAGGGCCGGCAGCGGTGGGGAGCGGTTCAGGTTCGGAGGTTGGCGCCTCTGGTTTCGCTTCGGCTGCCGTCGTGCTCGAGGCGGCGGTGGTCGGAGATGCGGTGTCGGCGCTGGTCAATTTGGGCTATGGCCGGGGCGAGGCCTTCGCGGCGGCGTTGGCGGCGGCCAATGCCTTGGGGGGCGCTGCCACTTTGTCGACCGTCATTCGCCAGGCCCTTCAGACTTTGGGTCGTCGGGAGGCTGAACGATGACCGCTCCAGCAGCGCCACCGGCCAGCCGGGCTCTTGGTTCGGAGTTTGCCGAAAGTGATAGTCCCGAGACCGCGATCCGACCCCAAACTCTGGCCGAGTTTGTCGGCCAGAGGGCGTTGCGCGAAAATCTGAGCATCTTTATCGCCGCCGCCCGCAGCCGGGGCGAGCCGTTAGATCATGTGCTGTTCCACGGGCCACCGGGATTAGGCAAGACCACCCTGGCGCAAATTGTTGCGCGGGAGTTAGGGGTTGGGTTTCGCGCCACTTCGGGGCCGGTGATTGTGCGGGCGGGGGATCTGGCGGCCCTGCTGACCAATCTTCAGCCGCGTGACGTGCTGTTTATCGACGAAATTCATCGGATGTCGCCAGCGGTTGAGGAAATTCTCTATCCAGCGATGGAAGATTTCCAGCTTGATCTGATCATTGGCGAGGGACCAGCGGCGCGCTCGGTGCGGATCGACTTGCCGCCATTCACTCTGGTTGGTGCCACGACCCGCTCGGGCCTGATCACCCGGCCCTTGCGTGAGCGGTTCGGTATTCCGTTGCGGCTAGAGTTTTACACCCCGGCTGAGTTGGAGCTGATCGTTCGGCGCGGGGCCAGTATTCTGGGGCAGGCCATGACCGTCGATGGTGCTGCCGAAATCGCTCGCCGTGCCCGAGGGACGCCACGGGTGGCCGGGCGTCTGCTGCGTCGGGTGCGCGACATTGCTGCGTTCCATCAGGCCGACACCGTCAATGCGGCGCTGGCCGATGCGGCTCTGACCCGCCTTGATGTGGACAAAAACGGGCTTGATGCTATGGACCGCCGTTACCTGGGGCGCATTGCTCGCGATTATAACGGCGGCCCCGTGGGGGTCGAAACCTTGGCGGCGGCGCTTTCGGAACAGCGGGACGTGTTGGAAGAGGTGATCGAGCCCTACCTGCTGCAACAGGGCCTGTTGCAGCGGACACCGCGAGGCCGGACCCTGACCGAGTCCGGTTTCCGCTATCTCGGTCTGACGCCTCCCGCTCCGGCTTCGCTCCGGGGCGCCGATCTGTTCGACCGGCTGACCATCCCCGCCCAGGCCGGAAGCAGCGGGCACGAGCCCGAAGCCGGTAGCGGCGAAGACGAGGACGACCGGAGACCCAGTTCATGACCCAGGCCCACGGCCATATCACCGCCGGCACCCATCTGTTTCCGATCCGGGTGTATTTCGAGGATACCGACGCCGCCGGCATCGTTTATTATGCCCGCTACCTGCACTTCCTGGAGCGGGCGCGTACCGAGATGATGCGTTGCCTTGGAACCCCCCACGCCCAAATGACCGCAGACCATGGTGTGCTGTTTGCGGTACGCAGATGCGAAATCGATTATCTGGCCCCGGCGAAACTCGACGATCTCCTTGAAGTTCGGACTAGGATTGCCGAAATCCGCGGCGCGAGCCTGATTGTGGAACAGCGGGTGCAGCGTGACCGCACACTGGTCCAAGGGCTGGTTCGTCTGGCCTGTATGACCCCAGCCGGACAGGCCGCCCGGATTCCGCCGGTCATCGGCAATGGTTTGCGGCGATTCGCCGGGGATGAACAGCAATAGTCGTGGCCGATACCGGAGCGATCTTCAGGGCTCCGACCCACGCCGAGGGAAGTAAGGGACATGGATCAAACGATGATTGATGCCGCCCAAACGGGCGGAGCCCTAGCCAGCCACCACGACCTGTCGATCGTCGGCCTGTTCATGTCGGCAGATCTGCTGGTCAAATTCGTGCTGCTGGTTCTGTTTTCCGCCTCTATGTGGTGCTGGGCGATCATCTTTGAAAAGGCCCTGCGTTTGCGTCGGCTGAACGCCGCCGCCGCCGAGTTCGAAGAGAGCTTTTGGTCTGGCGGTTCGCTGGATGCCTTGTATGACCGCGTAGGGAAAGCCGCCACCGATCCGATGTCGGCAACCTTTGCCGCCGGGATGCGCGAGTGGCGGCATGCGTCCGAACGCGGCCTAACCTCGTCTGGAACCATGCGCGCCAGCCTTCAACAGCGGGTCGAACGGGTCATGTCCCTGACCATCGGTCGCGAGATGGCGGATATCGAAAAATACATGACCTTTTTGGCTTCGGTTGGTTCCACCGCGCCCTTTCTAGGGCTGTTTGGCACCGTTTGGGGCATCATGAACAGCTTCACCTCCATTGCCAACAGCAACAACACCAGCCTAGCGGTGGTGGCGCCCGGCATCGCCGAGGCTCTGTTTGCGACCGCTCTGGGGTTGGTGGCGGCGATTCCAGCAGCGGTGGCCTATAACAAGTTCTCCACCGATCTGGGGCGTTACGGCGAGCGTCTGGAAGCTTTCGCCGTGGAGTTTGCCGCGATTCTGTCCCGTCATCTGGAGGAGCGAGCCTAGTCATGGGCGCACCGCTCGGGGCCAAAGTTGGCGGACGAGGCGGCCACCGCCGTCTGTACAAGCCCATGTCCGAGATCAATGTGACGCCGTTTGTCGACGTCATGCTGGTTCTGTTGATTGTCTTTATGGTGACGGCGCCGTTGCTGACCGTCAGCGTCCCGGTCAATCTGCCCCAAACCCAGGCCAAGCCAGTCGCCTCACCCGACAAAAAGCCGCTGACGGTTTCGGTCAAAGAGGACGGCAGCATCTATGTTCAGGAAAGCTTGGTGACTCTGACCGGCTTGGTGGCGGCGTTGAAAGCGATCCCCGATATCAGTCCCGAAACCAGAATCATGGTGCGCGGCGACAAGAAGAATAACTACGGAACCATGGTTGAAGTGCTGGGCGCCATTGCCAACGCCGGCTATAGCAAAATCGGCCTTGCCGCGACTCTTCCTGGCGCCTCGGCCCCGTCGACCCCGGCCCGGTCCAACCCGACCCACCGTTGACGCCATGCGGAACGGTGCCATCGCTTCGGCTGTTCTTCATCTTGCCATCCTGTTGCTGACCATTCTTGTCGTGCCGATGTTCGACAAGCCGTTGGAGCTGGACCCGGTGATGATCCCGATCGACGTGGTTCAGGTTGGCCCCACCGCCAGCCCCAGACAGGGGGAGCCCCGCCCGGAGCCGTTGGCTCCGCAGCCTCCGGTCAAGCCGGCGGTGACGCCCCCACCCCCACCACCGACTCCGGTGCCGTCGCCCCCGATTCCTCCCCCGCCACCGCAGCCGCCGCAGCCGCCCAAACAGGACGTGCCGGAACCAGAGCCTCCGAAACCGCCACCGCCTAAGCCCGCGCCGCCCAAGCCGGAACCGCCAAAACCGGAACCGCCTAAGCCCGAGCCGCCGAAGCCCGAGCCGGAGTTGCCGAAGGCCGAGCCGCCCAAGCCGGAGCCGCCAAAACCGGCGCCGCCAAAACCAGCACCCCCCAAGCCGGAGCCGCCTAAGCCGGAGCCGCCGAAACCGACACCGCCCAAGCCCGCGCCCCCGAAGGTCGAGCCGCCCAAGCCTGCGCCTGCAAAGCCGCCGGAGAAAAAGCAGCCTGAAAAGCCGCCGGAGAAGACTCCGCCCACCGAGGCCGATCCGCTGGCAAAGGTGCTGAAGGACGTCGAGAAGTTGAAGCATGACCTGCCGCCGACTCCGCAGTCCACCGCGCAGGCGGCTCCATCACGGGCGGCTCCGCCAACCGCTGCCCCACCCGCTGCCGCTTCGGGGGCGACCCGTAACTTGTCAAACACCCTAACATCCGACGAAAAAGATGGGGTGATCGAGAAGATTCGTCCCTGCTGGAACGTTCTGCCCGGTGATTACAAGGGCATGGCTATCCATATTCTTCTCGAGATCGACGCCAATGGCGCGGTTTCTCACGCCGAGATTCAAGAAGCCGACCGCGCCCGGATGGTTTCCGACGCGACCTATCGTTCAGCAGCCGAAGCGGCTTTGCGTTCCGTTCGGAATCCTGCCTGCCAACCCCTCCCCCTGCCGCGCGAGAAATATGACGAGTGGCATAAGGGCGTGTTCACCTTCCATCCAGAGGACTTGTTATGACCATGATGGCCGCCTTCCTGCCAAGAGTCTGGACTGGATTCGGCGCCGCGCTGGTGCTGACCATCCTGACCATTACGGCTCCGGCCCGAGCCGATCTTAATCTTGATTTGACGCGCGGGACTCTCCAGCCCATCCCCATCGCGATCACCTCGTTCCTTGGTGCTGGGGCTGCCGCTAACACTGGGCAACGGTTGGCGGGGGTGGTGTCGGCGGATTTGGAGCGATCAGGGTATTTTAGGCCGGTGGATCCATCGGCCTTTACCCAGGATCCTGCCGCGCTTCAGGGCACGCCGCGCTTTGCTGATTGGAAATTGCTTCAGGCTCAGGCCCTGGTCACGGGCGCGGTTTCGGTTCAGGCCGACGGCCAGCTTCGAGTTGAGTTCCGTTTGTGGGATGTGGTTGCCGAGCAGCAAATGACCGGCTTGGCTTTCATGTCCACCCCCGACAACTGGCGCCGGGTGGCCCACAAGGTGGCCGATGCCATTTTCAAGCGGGTTACCGGCGTGAACGGCTATTTTGATAGCCGCATCGTTTATATCGCCGAAACCGGCCCGGCCATCAAACGTCAAAAACGGCTGGCGATCATGGATCAGGATGGCGAGCGCCATCAATTCCTGACCAATGACAATACGTTGGTGCTGACACCGCGCTTCTCGCCGAACTCCCAGGAAATCGCCTATCTGTCTTATTATGGCGGCAAGCCGCGCGTTTATCTCTTCAACATCGAGACCGGACGCCAGCAAGTCCTGGGTGACTTTCCCGGCATGACCTATGCACCGCGCTTTTCCCCGGACGGTGGCAAGGTGATCATGAGTCTGTCGGATGGCTCCAACAGCAACATCTATACGCTTGATCTTCAGACTCGCCACCAAACCCGTCTGACCGATGGCCCCAGCATCGATACCTCGGCCTCCTACTCTCCAGATGGCCGGCAAATCGCCTTCGAGTCTGATCGCGGCGGTACCCAGCAGGTCTACGTCATGAATGCCGACGGATCCGGCCTGAAGCGGATCACCTTCGGAAATGGGCGTTACGGCGGGCCAGTTTGGTCACCAACCGGAGAGTATATCGCCTTTACCAAGCTCGCCGGTGGGCACTTTGCTATCGGTGTCGTTCATCCCGATGGAACGGGCGAGCGTACACTGGTGGAATCCTTCCACGCCGAAGGGCCGACCTGGGCTCCGAATGGTCGTGTTTTGATGTTCTTCCGCGAAGGTTCATCGAGTGATGGCCGTGGCAAAAGTGCCAGCCTTTATGCTGTGAACCTCTTTGGTGGCAACGAACGGCGGGTGACAACGCCTGTCGATGCTTCGGACCCGGCCTGGTCACCCTTGCTTCCTTAACCCATGTTCAGTAATTTTCCGCAACGACGTTCGCCTTCAGCCGACTTCGGCTATCGCTTCCAGGGGATCACCCAATGTATATGAAGGTATTAAGTCTATTCGCCGCCGTTGTTCTCATGGCCGCCTGCTCGTCGACTCCGAAAGACAGCGGCAATGCCAACGGCGCCGGTTTGGGCAACAATGGCATGACCACCGGCTCCGGCATCGGGAACGGCTCGGTACGTCCCGGAACCCAGGAAGATTTGGCCGCCAATGTCGGCGACCGGGTTTTCTTCCAGTATGACCATACCGACCTGACGCCCGAAGGCCGCGCCACGCTTGACCGTCAGGCGGCTTGGCTGAAGCAGTATTCTCAATTGACTGTCACCATCGAGGGGCACTGCGACGAGCGCGGAACCCGCGAGTATAACATTGGGCTCGGCAATCGTCGCGCTACGGCGGTCAAGAACTATCTGGTGGCGCTGGGGATCAGCTCGAGCCGGGTGGCCATCATCAGCTACGGCAAAGAGCGCCCGGCGGTGGTTGGCGACAGCGAAGACGCTTTTGCCCAGAACCGGCGTGGCGTGACCATCGTCAACTGAGTTGGAAAAACCGCCCTGTTGCAGGGGTGTTACTCCTGCGGCGGGGCGTCTTTGCTTTCTTACAGGCTGTGGGATATCCATGACCGAGATGACTGATACGCTGCCCCTCTTTGGAGACCGTCGCTTGGTGCGGATTCAGGGTCTTCGGAGTCCCTTCGGCCGGGCCCTCGCGACTGTCAGCGCGCTGGCTTTCGGGGCTTGGCTGTGGGCTTCTCCAGCCTGGGCCCAGTATGCCGATCAGGGGGACATGGCGGATCGGTTGGCGCGGTTGGAAAATCAGGTTATGGCGCTTCAGGACCAGATCGCACGCGGTGGCGGCGGTGGTCAGAGCGTGGGCGGGGGGGGCGTGGCGCCCACCCAGGCGGCTGATTTTGAAATTCGCTTGTCCCAATTGGAACGCACCGTCCAGCAAATGGTCGGGAAATACGAAGAAGCCGGATATGAGGTGACGCAGCTCCGCGAGCGGTTGGACAAGATGTCCACCGACCTTGATTTCCGTCTGTCGCAAATGGATTCTAAGGGAAGCAGTGCCGCAGTGGCCGCTCGACCGCCCGAATCCCAAAGCCCGACCGCCCCCCCGGCCAAGTCGGTTCCCGCTTCGGTGACGGCACCGGCTGGGAAGCCGGCGGCGAAATCTTCGGAAACGCCGCCGCCTTCGCCGGCTCCGGCAGCGGGCGCAGGCGCGGGCTCGGGGCTTGGCGGTGTCTCCGCCAATGTGCAGGAGCAGTATGATGAGGCCTATGGGTTACTCCATAAGGCCGAGTATGACCAAGCCGAGCGGGCATTGACGGCCTTCGTCGCTCAACATCATGACAGTCCGTTGGCTGCCAATGCCCAGTATTGGCTTGGCGAAACTTATTACGCTCGGGGCAAATTCACCGAGGCCGCAGTTGCTTTTGCCGAAGGCTTCCAGAAATTCCCCAAGAGCGCCAAGGCGCCAGATGATTTGCTGAAGTTGGGGATGGCGCTGGCGTCGCTCAATCAGAAGAACGATGCCTGCAAGACCTTTGACCAACTGGGAACCCAGTTTCCGACCGCCGCCGCCAGCCTCAAACGCCGGGCCGAGCAGGAGCGTAAGAGGCTGCTTTGCCCATAAAAGACCGTCGGGCCGCCGTCGCGGCCCGATACGGGTCGGGAGCGCGGGCATCTTGCCCGCTCTTTTTGTGCGCGCCCAAGGGGGGTTTTTAACAGAGTGCATTGACATTGCGCAAACATGCTCATACATTACCGAAATGAGCAGATTAGTGACGATAGGTGAGGCGGCGGACGCCCTTGGAGTCTCGGTGCAGACGTT
>CAIXKV010000050.1 GCA_903920145.1 uncultured Rhodospirillales bacterium | reverse complement strand
GGCCCCGCGCGCCCATGCGCACGAAGCCAAGGGCGCGGATGCGCCCGCCCGGCGTCTGAGGGCAGCCTTGATGAGTCACCATCAAGGCTCGAGGGTATGAGGCACGGTGGCTTTAGCGCCTCCTCCCCCCCCCTCCCTCCATCAGCCCAACGGTTCCATGCAATAAGGAGTTCAATGTCATGACATGGCCCGCTCTTTTCGTTTCTCACGGCGCGCCGACTCTGGTGATCGAAGACGTTCCAGCCCGCCATTTTCTGGCCGGGTTGGGACCGGCTTTGGGACGGCCTAAAGGCGTGGTTGTGCTGTCGGCCCATTGGACGACTCGAGAACTGGCCGTCGGTGGCGCAGTGACACCGGAAATGATCTATGATTTTTCAGGATTTCCGGCGGAACTCTCCCGCATCCGCTATCCTGCTCCCGGAAGCCTCGAGCTGACCGATCATGTGGCAACTCTGCTGTCCACCGCCGGCCTCGCACCTAGCATCGCGCCACGACGGGGTTTTGACCATGGCGTTTGGGTACCCTTGAGCTTGATGTATCCGGCGGCTGACTGCCCGGTGGTTCCGGTTTCGATTCAACCAGGGCGCGACGCAACCCACCATTGGCGGATTGGGCAGGCGCTTCGGTCCTTGCGCGATCAGGGCATTCTGATTCTGGCTTCAGGCGCCATTTCTCACAATCTCCGGGCTTATTTTAATCACCGACCTGGCGATCCCATGCCGCCATGGCTGGGGGCTTTCACCGATTGGTTTGCGACCAAGGTTGCCGTGGGAGACACCCGCGCGTTGCTGGATTTCGGACAACAAGCCCCTCACGCCGCCACCAACCACCCAACCCTCGAGCATCTTTTGCCCTTTTTCGTGGCCCTTGGGGCTGGCTCTATGGGGCAGAGGATCTTTGCGGATACCGACTCGAGCGTTGTCGCGTTGGATGCTTATCGTTTTGATTGATCCATCGTCGGTTCTCGGGGGGAGGGGGAGGGGGAGGGAGCGCGGACGCCCCTTCCTGGCGTCCAGGGAGCCGTTAAGAAAACACGGCCTCACGCAAAGCCGCCGTGACCACAGGCCGCACCCCAAACCAAGCCTCAAATCCCGGTACGGCTTGGTGCAACAGCATTCCAAGCCCATCAACCACCCGATGCCCACGAGCCCGCGCCGCCGCCAATAACGGCGTTTCTAAGGGCACATACACCAGATCCGTCACAACAGCATCGCCAGGAAGCGCCGAGAGATCCAGCTCCAGAGGAGGCTGGCCGATCATGCCTAAACTGGTGGTGTTAACCAACAGCGCCGCTCCGGCCAACCATTCGCTGCGCGCCTCCCACGGCACTGCCACCACCGACCCACCAAAGGCCGCCGCCAAAGCCGCCGCCCGGTCAAAGGTCCGGTTGAGAAGATAGATCGGCGCAACCCCAGCATCCATCAGCGCCACCAGCACCGCCCGAGCGGCCCCACCGGCTCCCAGCACCACCGCCGGGCCGGCCCCTGGATGCCAGTCCGGCGCCCCGTCGCGCAGGTTGGCCATAAACCCCTCGCCATCGGTGTTCCGCCCTTCCAGCCGACCATCTGAGCCAATGACGATGGTATTGACCGCCCCGATCCGTTGCGCCACGGGATCGAGATGATCCATCAGCGCCAACGCCGCCTCCTTGTGAGGAACGGTGACATTGGCCCCGCGAAACCCCAAAGCCGCCAGCCCCCGGATCGCCGATGGCAGGTGCCCCGGCGCCACCGCCAGCGGGACATAAGCGCCGTCGATGCCGTAAGTGCGGAGCCAATGGCCATGCAGCCGGGGGGAACGCGAATGGGCCACCGGCCAACCGATCACGCCAGCCAGCCTGGCCGTACCACCCAGGAAACCAGGGGTCATGATGGGAGTTCTCCCTGTTGACGTAAAATCTCGAGCAAAGGCAGCAGCGGTAAGCCGAGGATCACCGTGTGATCGCCATCGACTCGAGCAAAAAGCTGGAGTCCCAACCCTTCGATGCGATAGGCCCCCACCGATCCGCACACCTCGTCTCCGACCGCCGTCAAGTAGCCCTCGAGAAAGGCCGGGCTGAAGGCCCGCATGGTCAGATGGGCGGCCTCGGTTAGGCTCCAGATGACCCGAGCATCCCGAACCACCGTCACCGCCGAGAACAACCTATGTGTCCGCCCTCGCAGGCTCCAAAGCTGGTCTCTGGCCTCAGCGAGGGTGCCCGGCTTATCGAACCAGCGCCCTTCGCACTCGAGCATCTGGTCCGCGCCGATCACCAGGGCTCCGGGATAATGCCCAGCCACCTCTCGAGCCTTCATTTCTGCCAGACTCTGGGCGGCTTCGGCGGCAGACTGGCCGGCAGCAGCGGCTTGACGCTTAAGAATCGCCTCGTCCACCGAGGCCGCCCGGCATGTCGAAACCACCCCCGCCTGTTCCAGCAAACCGCGTCGCGCCGCCGAGGCTGACGCCAGAATGACCGTCATTGGACAATCACCTTCATGAAAAGCGAAGCTTTCTTCAGGGTCAGCTCTCAGCCTTTGGCGCCGAAGGCCTTCTGGCCTCAAACGCGGCCCGATGCTTGGCGTGTAGCATCAAAATTTCGGCGGAGGTCTCCTCGATCGAGCGGCGCGAAACATCGATCACCGGCCAACCCTTGCGGGTGAAATAGCGGCGCGCGTCCGAGACCTCCTGCTTGACGGTTTCGGGATCGGTATAGGTCATATCGACGCCGGGATTGAGCAGACGCAGACGGTTTCGGCGGATTTGCAACAGGCGCTCGGGGTCATTGGTCAGGCCCACAATCAGAGGCCGAACAATTTGATCCAATTCCGGTGGCAAAGGGCAACCGGGCACGAAAGGAACGTTGGCCGCTTTGATGCCGCGATTGGCCAGATAAATGCAGGTGGGCGACTTAGAGGTCCGGGACACCCCCACTAACACCACATCGGCTTCGTGCAATTCCCAGGTGGCCTGGCCGTCATCATGGACCAGCGCGAAATCCATGGCGTCCATCCGGGAAAAGTAGCCGGCATTGAGAATATGCTGGCGTCCGGGCTGCTGCTGCGACTCGATTCCCAGATAGGTTCCAAGCGCGCCAATCAGCGGGTCCAACACCGAAACACAGGGGACCGGAACCTCTCGGCAAAACTCTTCGAGTCGCCGACGGATGGCTTCGTCGACTAACGTGAACATCACAAGCCCAGGACAAGCTTTGATACCATCAAGAACCACATCGAGCTGTCTTTGTGTGCGAACCAGATTCCATAGATGCTCAGTATGCTCGACGTTATCGAACTGACTCACACAAGCACGAGCAATACTATTAACAGTCTCTCCTGTTGCGTCAGACACCAGATGGAGATGGAAGGTCCGCATTTATCCCCAGCCCCCTGTGCATAACATCATCGTAGCGGTGGATAAGTCCGTATTTCAGGGAGATTTCAGGGATCTATCCCCGATGACCCCAGATCCGTCCACAGACTTGTACCCATGGGGATCTTTTTTCGCCACTCCCTCGAGGGCTGTGGATCTCATTGAGAGTCCGAAAAGGATCCCCCGGATCCCCCGCCGTGCAAGGCCAGAGACGTCCGACAGATCCGACGATTATCCACCGACTTATCCACAGGCCCTCGAGCAGGATCGCCGCCCGCTGCCGACTGGGGATAACTCGAAGGCCCGGAGTTATCCCCATTATGAGTCGGGATCCACTTATCACTTCTAAAAGCCCTTATTAAAACCCTTACTCTGATTTAGGGGATTGCGTTTCGGGCCAAGCTTCGGCTTCCATAGGGTCATTGGTGTCTCAGCCAACGGATCAAACCGTGAGCCTTCCTGAAAAGCCGTATCTTGCCGCCTTAGCCGGTCATACCCTTGAACGACCGCCTTTTTGGCTGATGCGTCAAGCGGGCCGGTATTTGCCCGAATACCGAGACGTCCGCCGACGGGCAGGCAGTTTCATCGACCTCTGTCTCACGCCGACGCTTGCCTGTGAGGTGACCTTACAGCCGTTACGGCGTTATGGCATGGATGCGGCCATTCTGTTTTCCGACATCCTGATGGTTCCTTATGGGCTTGGGCAACGATTGGACTATGTGGAAGGGGAAGGGCCGCAGTTAGAGCCAATCACCGACGCCCACCAACTCGAGCGACTGTCGATCGACCATTTTCATGACCGACTGACTCCTGTTTATGAAACGGTTCGCCAGGTTATCCAAGCCCTTCCTGATCGTACCGCCTTAATTGGCTTTGCAGGATCGCCCTGGACCGTTGCGTGTTACATGGTCCAGGGGGCTGGCTCGAAGGAATGGGACAAAGTTAAGGGTTTTGCTTATCGGGATCCGGCAGGATTTGCGGCGTTGATGACCCTGCTCGAGACTGTAACGGTAGCGTATTTGGCCGCCCAGATCGATGCCGGCGCCGAAGCCGTTCAGTTATTCGACAGTTGGGCTGGTATTTTACCGCCAAAGCCATTCCGGCGTTTGGTGATTGAGCCAACCCGTCGCATTGTTCAGGCTCTTAAACAGCATTATCCCCAGATTCCCGTGATCGGCTTTCCTCGCGGCGCTGGGATGTTGCTCGAGGCCTATACCCTCGAGACCGGAGTCGATGCGGTCGCTTTAGATACTACGGTGCCGCCAGATTGGGCTGCCCGTCATCTACAATGTCACCGGCCTGTACAGGGAAATCTTGATCCTATTCTCTTGGTGGCCGGGGGCGAAGCCATGGCGACCGAACTGGATGATATCCTGCGGACGTTATCACGTGGGCCGTTCGTGTTTAATCTGGGGCATGGCGTGGCTCAAGTCACGCCACCTGAGCATGTTGAACAGCTTGCTGCTCTGATCCGTTCTTGGCCGGAGCGTCGATAATGTCAGAAACCGGGAATGGACGTGTTGCGGTTATCCTGTTTAATCTGGGAGGACCGGATCAACCTTCGGCAATTCGGCCCTTCCTATTCAATTTATTCAACGATCCTGCGATTTTGACTATTCCCTGGCCCCTTCGTCCGATCTTGGCTTGGGTTTTGGCCTCCAAGCGCTTGGGACCAGCCACGGAAATCTATAATCATCTGGATGGATGCTCACCACTCTTGAGCAACACCCAGGCCCAAGCCCAGGCTTTGCAAACGGTGCTTGGGGATGGGGAGCGATTTCGAACATTTGTGGTCATGCGCTATTGGCACCCTTTCGCCAACGAGGTTGTTGAAGCGGTCAAAGCCTATGATCCTGATCGTATCGTTTTGCTACCGCTCTACCCCCAATGGTCAACCACCACCACCGCTTCGTCGTTTCGATCCTGGCGGCGGGCTTGTCGGCAAGTGGGACTGGACAGGCCAACCAATAGTGTTTGCTGTTATCCGGTGGAGCCTGGATTTGTCGGAACCATCGCTGAATTCATCCGAGAACGGTTGCCGGAGCTATCCCGTTATGGCCGACCTCGTGTTTTATTTTCAGCTCATGGGTTGCCAAAGCGGGTGATTGAACGGGGGGATCCCTATCAGTGGCAGTGCGAACAAACAGCGGCGGCGATTGTCGCCGCTCTGAAAAGTCCTGATTTGGATTGGGTCAATTGCTACCAAAGCCGGGTTGGTCCCCTCGAGTGGATTGGTCCCGCGACCGATGCTGAACTCGAGCGGGCCGGACATGATCATCGTCCGGTTCTGATGGTTCCTATCGCCTTTGTTTCGGAACATTCTGAAACGCTGGTTGAATTGGATATCGAATACCGGGCTTTAGCGGCTCGATGTGGTGTCCCGGCGTATTTACGGGTTCCGACAGTTGGCGTCAGTCCGCTCTTTATGAGCGGACTTGCCGCCCTGGTCAGATCAACCGTGACCAAGGCCGAAAGTTCACTTCGAGATGATAGTGATCGAAGTTGTTTACCAGAAACACTTGGGCGTTGTGGCCGCCTATCCGATGGGTTGGCACAGAGGAAATGATGGATATTTTTTTAATTGTTAAGGCTTGCCACATTATCAGCGTCATTGCTTGGATGGCGGGGCTATTTTATTTGCCAAGACTCTTTGTTTATCACGCCACTGCGGCTATTGGGTCCGAGCTTTCAGAAACTTTTAAGATTATGGAGCGTCGGTTGTTTCGGGCAATCATGGGGCCGGCCATGATGTTAACCTGGAGCTTTGGTCTTTGGTTACTGATTTTGAATCCAGGATATCTATGGCAGCCTTGGTTCTGGGTGAAAGCGGCGGCTGTTCTTGGTTTAACATGGTTTCAGCATATCCTGGGGCGGATGCGGGTGGCCTTTGCCGAGGACCGTAACCAACATCCGGCGAAAACCTTTCGGCTTCTTAATGAAGTCCCGACCTTGGCGGTGATCGTGATCGTGTTGATGGTTATTTTAAAGCCATTCTAAGTGGTTTAGCGCCGTTGGCAAAAGCAGCGACCTTTCGTTCCTCTTGTTGCTCTGATGGCTGCGGGTTTTGTTTGACAGCCGCCCGAAAATCCGGTAACCATGGCACTGGCGGCATACCCGCACCTATCCCTTAGCGTCCGATTTGGCGCCCCGATCAAACCGCGCCCCGGCTTTTCTCCTCGTCGGTGCCGCATCTCAGGCAAGGCCCCCTGGTCGACGTCCTCCAGACCAACTGTGTCGCCTTATCCCCCACTGTTCGACGCTATTCCTGAAGTCGTTGCTGTTGCAGGTCCGTGATGAATCTCCAAGAATTAAAGTGCAAAACGCCAGCGGAACTCTTGGCGTTTGCCGAAGAATTGCAGATAGAAAATGCGAGCACGCTGCGCAAGCAGGACATGATGTTCGCGATCTTGAAGCAGCTAGCCGAAAACGATGTCCCGATTTTCGGCGATGGGGTGCTCGAAATTCTCCAGGATGGCTTTGGCTTCCTACGCTCACCAGAGGCCAATTATCTGCCGGGGCCCGACGATATCTATGTTTCCCCGAACCAAGTGCGGCGATTCGGTTTACGCACCGGGGATACCGTTGAGGGTCAAATTCGCTCGCCCAAAGACGGGGAGCGGTATTTTGCCTTGCTCAAGGTCAATTCGATTAACTTTGACGCGCCGGACAAGGTTCGTCATCGGATCAACTTTGATAATTTGACTCCGCTTTATCCCGAGCAACGGCTTAAGCTCGAGGTGGAAGATCCCACCAAAAAGAACCACACCTGCCGCGTGATCGATCTGGTGGCGCCTTTGGGCAAAGGCCAACGGGCGCTGATCGTGGCGCCGCCGCGAACCGGCAAGACCGTGATGTTGCAGAACATCGCCCATTCGGTGGCGCTGAACCATCCCGAAGTTTATCTGATCGTGTTGTTGATCGACGAGCGCCCGGAAGAAGTGACCGATATGGCGCGCTCGGTGCGGGGAGAGGTGGTCAGTTCGACCTTCGATGAGCCGGCGGTTCGCCACGTTCAAGTGGCGGAAATGGTGATCGAAAAAGCCAAGCGTTTGGTCGAGCATAAGCGCGATGTGGTGATTTTGCTGGACAGCATTACCCGTCTAGCGCGAGCCTATAACACTGTTGTCCCCAGTTCAGGCAAGGTTTTGACCGGCGGTGTTGACGCGAATGCGTTGCAACGGCCCAAGCGATTCTTTGGTGCGGCCCGGAATATCGAGGAAGGCGGCTCTTTAACCATCATCGCCACGGCATTGATTGATACCGGCAGCCGGATGGATGAAGTTATCTTTGAAGAGTTCAAGGGTACCGGCAATTCGGAAATCATCTTGGATCGTAAGTTAAGCGATAAACGGACCTTCCCAGCTATCGACATTACCAAGTCGGGAACGCGTAAAGAAGAGCTGTTGGTCGACAAAGGAACCATTTCCAAAATGTGGGTTCTGCGGCGAATCTTGATGCCGATGGGGGTCACCGATGCGGTGGATTTCTTGGTGGACAAACTCAAGCATACCAAGAACAACTCGGACTTTTTCGATTCCATGAACCAATGATGCCGATTTGGTTAGGATAAGCTTTCGCAGGGCTCTGCCTGCACCCGCAGGAGGTGGGCAGAGCCCTAGAGAGCCCCCCCTTACCGTCCCAGGGTCTTGCGCGGATCAAAAGCATCCCGAACGGCTTCCCCAACGAAAATCAACAGGCTCAACATGGTGGCGAGCACCACGAAGGCTGTTAGTCCCAGCCAAGGCGCCTGAAGATTATTTTTCCCCTGGGAGAGCAACTCACCCAGCGATGGCGATCCTGGCGGAAGTCCAAAACCTAAAAAATCCAACGCGGTTAAGGTGGTAATCGAACCATTAAGAATAAACGGCAAAAAAGTTAGCGTTGCTACCATGGCATTGGGCAGCATGTGCTTGACAATAATTGTTATGTTATCGGCACCCAAGGCGCGGGCGGCACGAATATAATCAAAGTTGCGAGCCCGCAGGAATTCAGCGCGGACTACCGGCACCAGAGACATCCAACTAAACAACAAGAGCAAGCCCAACAGCCACCAAAAATTGGGTGTTACCACTGAAGCCAGGATGATGAGCAGATAAAGAGTGGGCATCCCCGACCAGATCTCGATGAAACGTTGGAACAAAAGGTCGGTCAGTCCCCCGAAATAGCCTTGGATTGCTCCCGCAGCCACTCCGATTAATGAGGCAAAAAAAGTCAACGCCAAGCCGAATAACACCGAGATCCGAAAGCCGTAAATCAATCGTGCCACCACGTCGCGGCCCTGATCATCGGTTCCTAACCAATTTTCTGCCGAAGGGGGCGCCGGGGCCGGCACCGGCAGGTCATAATTGATGGTTCCATAAGAATAGGGGATCAGCGGCCATAGCATCCAGCCTTTGGCCGAAATCAATTGGCGAACATAAGGATCTCGATAATCGGTTTCAGTTTGAAATTCACCGCCAAAGGTGGTTTCAGGATATGTTGTGAAAATCGGAAAATAACTGTGGCCGTTGAACTGAACCCATAACGGTTTATCGTTGGCAATGAATTCAGCAAATAAACTTCCGGTGAATAGCATCAAAAACAGCCATAAAGACCAAAAGCCTCGGCGATTGGCCCGAAAATGAAGCAGCCGTCGCCGAGTCAGAGGCGTGATTCGGAAGCCTAAGAAGCGATCTGGAGTCATGATTGGCGCGCCTCGAAATCAATTCGGGGATCGACGGCGACATACATCAAATCACCAATCAAGTTCATCACCAACCCCAACAACGTAAAAAAGAACAAGGTGCCAAACATCAAAGGATAATCGCGAGTGATGGCAGCTTCATAGCCCTGAAGACCCAGTCCATCTAGCGAGAAGATGACCTCGATTAACAAATTACTGGTAAATAATAAATGGATGAAGGCAGACGGAAAACCGGCGATGACGATCAACATGGCGTTGCGGAAAACATGGCCATACAGCACCCGACTTTCAGTCAGGCCCTTGGCTCGAGCGGTCACGACATACTGCTTGTTGATTTCTTCCAGGAACGAATTCTTGGTCAGCATGGTCAGGCTGGCAAATCCGCCAACCAGCAATGCAGTCACCGGCAGCGCCAAATGCCAGAAATAATCAAGCCCCTGTTGCCACCAAGGCAAAGTCGCCCAATCGTCGGATACGAGGCCGCGCAAGGGAAACCATGAAAGATATCCGCCGCCGGCAAACAGGACAATCAGCAAAACGGCAAACAGAAAGCCGGGGATGGCATAGCCGACAATGACCACGGCGCTGGTCCAGATATCAAAGCGTGAGCCGTCCTGAATGGCCTTACGAATTCCTAGAGGGATTGAGACCAGATAAATTAATAGAGTTGTCCATAACCCTAAGGAGATCGAAACAGGTAGTTTTTCTAAGACTAAATCTACCACTTTCTGATCTCTAAAATAACTCTTACCAAAATCGAACTGAACATAATGCTCCATCATCAATAAGAATCGCTCGGGCAATGGCTTATCAAAGCCAAATTCCTGTTCCAGTTGCTTAATAAATTGCGGGTCGAGACCTCGAGCGCCCCGGTAGTGGCTGACTGTTGAATCTCCGCTCATTTGTCCTTGGAGGGCTCGCCCCTGAAGGTCGCCGGTGGCGGAACCGCCAATCCGGGCAGTGGCGTCGACCGCTGTTCCTTGGAGCTGGGCGATGATCTGCTCAATCGGCCCCCCTGGTGCCAATTGCACGATGACGAAATTTACCACCATGATTCCGAGTAGAGTCGGAATGATCAACAGCAGCCGTCGAGCCGTATAAGCCAGCATTTGGACTTCTTATGTCATGGGAGCCGGGCTCCCTGACCCTCGAGGGAGGGTCGGGGCCGAGCTTCCGATTGGTTATCGATGCAACACGGCATCCTTCTGGCTGTCAATCCACCATGTGCTTTCGAAGGGCAGACCATATTTGGCGGCGGTGGCTGGATGACCGAATCGGTTCCAATAGGCGATGCGATGGCGGTCGTTATGCCACTGGGGGATCACGTACCAGTTCCACAACAACACACGGTCCAGGGCTCGAGTGGTGGCCACCAATGTTTCACGATCGGGGGCGACGATCAGTTTATCCACCAGTTCATCGACCACCGGATCATGAATACCGGCCAAATTGCGGCTTCCTTCCTGGCTGGCGGCGGCTGAAGTCCAGTATTCGCGTTGTTCATTCCCCGGAGAAAGGGATTGTGGGATGGTATCGATAACCATATCAAAGTCAAAGCTGTTCAGTCGGTTCTGATATTGAGCCGAATCGACCATCCGAACGCTGGCGGTAATGCCTGCTCGGGAAAGATTTCGGATATAGGGCTGAACAATGCGATCGAACAGCGGTTGATCCAGTAGGATTTCAAAGGTCAGGGGTTCTCCGCTGGTGACATTGACCAATTTCCCGTCTCGAGGCGCCCAACCGGCCTTGGCCAACAGGTCCAAGGCGGTGCGGAGATTTTGCCGGATGTTGCCGCTGCCATCGGTTGTCGGGAGACTAAAAGCTTGGCTGAACACCGGGTCTGGTTCCCGCCCGCGATAAGGCTCGAGCACCGCCATTTCCGTTGGGGTGGGCGGTCCCTCGGCGGCCAAATCGGAATTGGCGAAGAAGCTGGTGGTCCTTTGATATTGCCCATACATCAGATTTGTTTGGGTCCATTCAAAATCGAACAGCCAAGCCAAGGCCTCCCGAACCCGTCGATCCTGGAACACTGGGCGGCGAGTGTTCAAGACAAAGCCTTGCATGCCCTGCGGGTCTTGGTGCTTGATTTCTTCCCGGACGATCCGACCATCGGTAACGGCGGGATGATTATAGCCGGTGGCCCAATTTTTCGAGCTGTTTTCCACCCGAAAGTCAACGGCTCCGGCCTTGAAGGCTTCAAACGCGACATCGGCATCGCGGTAATAGTCATACCGGATCGTCTCGAAATTATACCGGCCATGACTGAAAGGCAGGTCTTTGCCCCACCAATCCTTGACGCGGCGATAACTGACGGTTCGACCGGCGTCAACCGAGGCCACCTCATAAGGGCCGCTGCCCACCAACGGCGAAAGCGTGGTGGCATTAAAGGGGTGGTCTTTGGTGAAGAAATGCTTAGGCAACACCGCCAATTGTCCCATGATCAGGGGCAATTCCCGGTTGCCAGTGCCTGTGAATGTAAAGCGGACGGTGCGCGGGCCGGTTTGTTCAGCTTTGGCGACATTCGCGTAATAAAGCCGGTATTGGGGGTGCCCCTGATCGCGCAGAGTCTCGAAACTCCAGATCACATCTTCGACGGTTACAGGCGTGCCGTCGTTGAAACGAGCCTGGGGCCGCAGGGTGTAGGCGACCCAACTGCGATCTGGGGCTACCTCGATGGTTTCGGCGAGACGACCATATTCACTGAATGGTTCGTCGCTGGTTCCTTCGGTCAAGGTATCAAAGACCATGCTGGCGCCGGCGGCGGCAACCCCACGCAGGATGAACGGATTGAGGTTATCGAAGCCGCCCACAACCGCCAATTTCAGCTCACCGCCTTTGGGAGCGGCGGGGTCTGCGTAATCCAGATGGCTGGCGTCGGCGGGATATTTGGGGGCACCATAAAGCGCCAATCCCGAAACCTCCTCGGCGAGTGCGGATGTGGCAAAGCAGAGGGCGCCAATAAGGGCAAAAAACCGGATCACGAAGCCTCCTTGGTCGTACCGACGAGCCTGAGTTTTGCAGGACTTTGCCCTGCACCCGCAAGGAGGCACAGCCTCCTTGACCACGAGACGTCACGGGTTCAAAGGGCCGACGGGCCTTTTGCAGGTGTGGGCACAGCCCACGAAGAGCCTTATCCTAGCGCCCATGGGATTGTCTCCCCCTTCTGAATCTCCAGACACCGATCATGATAAGAGGCCAAAATCGCGCGATGGCCAATACTAATGATGGTGGCTTCTGGCAGTCGCTTTCGCAGCATGCCGTAAAGAGCGGCTTCGGTGGCGGGGTCGCATGCGGCGGTGGCTTCGTCCAGGAACAGCCAGTTGGGCCGGTGCAAGAGAACGCGAGCAAAGGCTAGACGCTGCTGTTCGCCGGGCGAAAGCCGTTGTGCCCAATGATCGATTTGCTCGAGTCGCCCAGCCAGGGCCGGCAAGCCGCAGGCTACCAAGGTTTCGTTGATTTCGGCGGTTGAGAACTGATCGACAGAGGACGGGAAACAGACGGCGGCGCGCAGGCTACCGATGGGGAGGTACGGCTTTTGCGGTAAAAAGAGAGGGCGGGCGTCGGCGGGCAGACAGACCCGACCGTTGCCATATGGCCACAGACCGGCGAGCACCCGGAACAAGGTGGTTTTGCCCGATCCACTAGGGCCGGAAATCAGGACGGACTCGCCGGGCTTGAACACCACCTCGGCCCGCAGCAAAGGGGTCGAGGCTTGGGACTCGAGCGAGGGTTCGGTTTCGGTCGGCAGCGTTGTGGTCGCGGCTCCGGGGGCTGCCGGGATCGGCGCCGATCCGGCTGGTGGCAGGGCCACGGTGACAGCATCCAGCGTCAAAAGTTGGCTCGGAGAGACGGCCCGGATGATCTCGGGATTCAGTAACGCCGCTGCTCGCGCGGCGGCGATCGAGGCGCGAAAGCTGGTCAACCGATTGACCGTGGCTCGCCAATCCGCCAAGGACACATAGGCATCCACGAACCAGCTCAACGAGCTTTGAACCTGACCAAAGGCGTCGGCGGTTTGCATCAACCCGCCCAACTCCATGGCCCCGGAAAAATATCGGGGCGCCGCCACCAGATAAGGGAAGATGATGGCCACTTGGGTGTAGCCGGTGTTGAACCCGGTCAAGCGTTTGCGACAGGTCATGATCGCCAGCCAGTTTCCGACGATATTTCCGAAGCGGTCGCGGAAGGTCGCGAGTTCAGGACGTTCGCCCTGATAAAGCGCGATGCCTTCGGCATTCTCGCGCAGCCGAACCAAAGAGAAGCGAAAATCGGCTTCGAATCGCTGTTGCTGGAAATTCAGTCGCGCCAGAGGGCGCCCGATCATCTGAGTCAAAAGGCTGCCAAGCACGGCATACAGCAATGCCACCCACACCATATAGCCGGGAATCGTCACGGTGACGCCGCCCAGCGAGATCGGCAGATCGCCCGACAGCGTCCACAGGATGCCCACGAACGAAAACAGCGTTACCACGGCACTGAGAAGCCCCAGCGACAGGCGCAGAGTTGCTTCAACGAAGGACTGAAGATCGTCGGCAATGCGTTGGTCGGGGTTGTCGGTGCCCTGAGAGGCCACTTGCAGGCGGTAATAAGCCTGATCTGCCATCCAATCTTCGAGATATCGTTCGGTCAGCCAGCGGCGCCAGCGAATCTGCAACATCAAATTTAGATACATTTGATAAACGGCAATTCCAATAAATAGCGCTGCAATCCAACAAAATCGAAACATCTGATGAAAAAATTCATCACTATTTTTATTTTGTAAGGAATTAAAAAATAAATTATTCCAATCATTAAAGATAACGCTCAGATAAACATAGCCAAGATTGAGCCCAACAATCACTGCTAGCAACGCCCAGGCGGCCCATCGGTCTTCTGAAACCCAATAAGGGCGAGCCAACACCCACATTTCGTGGAGAAAAAGTTTTGTCATATGGAGATTATGCTTGAACCGCGCTACCATTTCCGCCCCCCGCCGGCCTGCCGTTTGATCGCTCCGACCGACGGCGGAGTGAAGCGCAAAGGCGACTCCGAGGCAAGGACGGCGTATCCGTCTTATACCATCGAGCCTTGATGGTGACTCATCAAGGCTGCCCTCAGACGCCGGGCGGGCGCATCCGCGCCCTTGGCTTCGCGCGCATGGGCGCGCGGGGCCGCCGTCGCGGCCCGATACCGGCGATGTGTCAGTATCAGGGCTC
>CAIXKV010000049.1 GCA_903920145.1 uncultured Rhodospirillales bacterium | reverse complement strand
GAGCCCTGATACTGACACATCGCCGGTATCGGGCCGCGACGGCGGCCCCGCGCGCCCATGCGCGCGAAGCCAAGGGCGCGGATGCGCCCGCCCGGCGTCTGAGGGCAGCCTTGATGAGTCACCATCAAGGCTCGATGGTATTAGTCCTTTGCTACCACCAGCCGATGCACGCCGTTGCCCTCGGGCTCGGCCATCAGTGACACCACCCGGTATCCCAACGCGGCGATTGAACGGGGAAGATTCTCCAGAGGCTCCCCGGTATTCAAACGAATCTCCAGCATCGATCCGCCGGCCAGCCGCTCTAACGCCAAGCGCGCTTTGACGAAGGTCAGCGGACAGACCTGAGTCGTGATATCCAAGAAGTGATTTTCAGCCACCGGCGTTTCCAATCCTTGCTCTATACGATATTTCACGGATGGTCTTGCATAGGGGTCATTGATGCCATAGAATCAGTTGTCCTTTAAAAGACTGAGCCGCTCCGATTGCGGCTCGACCATTCCTCTCGGAGACCGAGTCAATGACCAGCGAGTCCTCCGCCGTCACCCTGTTGTCTCTGACGACAGAGGTTGTGGCGGCCCATGTCAGCAACAATACGGTACCACTGACCGATCTACCGAGCCTGATCGAGCAAGTGTACAAGTCTCTTGCCAATGTCGAACCGGAGCCGGCCCCGGCAGCCGAGCGGCCCCAACCGGCTGTCGCCGTCCGAAAGTCGGTGACGCCCGACTATTTGATTTGTCTTGAGGACGGCAAAAGACTCAAGATGTTGAAACGGCACCTGAAAACCTCTTACAACATGACCCCGGACGAGTATCGGGAGCGTTGGCAGCTCTCCGCCGATTACCCGATGGTGGCTCCGAACTACGCCCGGCAACGGAGCGCGCTGGCCAAGGAAATCGGCCTTGGAACGCGGCCCCGTCGCATCGCCGACTGAACCCAGACGAAAAACGTACCAGTATTTCCCATCGAAGCGATTCGAGGCGGTTGACCCGAACCGGGGGAGTCATGGTATGCGTGGAAATTGGTAGCCTAACCGTCGGCAAGGCCGCCTTCCCCACCCGGTACCCGCCGCCGTAGACCCGTCGCCATGCCTGGCATTGGGTCGGTGACGAGGATTAGGGTGGGGGACCGAGCCATGCCGCGCTTCAGCCGGGGTGAAAGCCGGCGGCGGAAGGCGAGACGACGTGAGACGGCGAACGAACCAGAGCGGCACGAACCAGAGCATGGCCGAAACAGCGACGGATGAAATGGATCAGGCTGGTCTGCGTCTTGGCAATCTCGGAGTCCGATTGGCCCGGAGCGAGGCCGAGATCGACGCCGCCCAGAGGTTGCGCTACCAGATATTTTATAACGAGATGGCGGCTCGGCCAACCTCGGAGATGGCGGCGCGCTCGCGGGACTTTGACCGATTCGACGATCTGTGCGATCACCTCCTGGTGATCGACCATGATCGCGGCGACGGGCCGGAAGGCGTGGTCGGAACCTATCGGTTGATTCGGCGCGCCGCAGCGATCCGGGCCGGAACCTTTTACAGCGCCAGCGAGTATGATATCGGCCCGCTGGAAGCTTATCCGGGCGAGATCTTGGAGCTTGGCCGCAGTTGCGTCGATGTTGCCTATCGCACCCGAGGCACCATGCAACTGCTATGGCGGGGCATTGCCGCCTATGTCTGGCAGCGGGACATCGCCTTGATGTTTGGCTGCGGCAGCTTGCCCGGCACCGATCCCCAGGCCCTGGCATTGCCGTTGTCCTATCTCTATTTCAACCACTTGGCGCCTGAAGCCTTGCGCCCGACCGCTCTGCCTGGGCTTTATGCCGACATGCGGCTGATGGCTCCCGAGGACATCGACAAGCGCGCGGCCTTGAGTCAGTTGCCACCTTTGATTAAGGGCTATCTGCGACTCGGCGGCTTTGTCGGCGACGGGGCGGTGATTGATCACCAGTTTAACACCACCGATGTGTGCATCGTGGTGAAAACGGATTTGGTCACGGATAAATATTATCGCCATTACGACCGGCAAAACCGTGAACCTCGCGGCGGGATGGGTGGCGGCGAGGCCGGTCCCGGTTAGGTCGGGTCCGGTGACGCGTTGTAAAAGGGGGATGCCATGGGATCGCCAACACTCGGCATCGCCCGCCTGATTCTATACCTGTTGTGGACATTGCTGTTGGCTCCGCTTCAGGCTTTGGCGGTGGCGTTGCGCTTGGGTTTGCGGCGCCGGTTGCCTTTACTGTATCATCGAGGGTGCCTGTGGGTGTTTGACCTGAAGCTCAAGGTCATCGGCACCCCGTCTACCGAACGCCCCACGCTTTTTGTCGCCAACCATACTTCGTATCTTGATATCGAGGTCTTGGGCGCGCTGATTGTGGGTTCGTTTGTGGCCAAAACCGAAGTCGCCGGATGGCCGCTGTTTGGTTTTTTGGCCAAGCTGCAAGAGACCGTCTTCGTCAACCGCGCTGTGCGGCAGGATGCCAAGCGGCAGGGCGAGACCCTGAGCGGTCGGCTAGCGGCGGGTGATTCGCTGATTTTGTTCCCCGAAGGCACCTCGTCGGATGGGAACCGAGTGCTGCCATTCAAGACCGCTCTGTTCGGTGTGGCTTCCCAGCGGATCAATGGCCGACCCTTGGTGGTTCAGCCGGTGTCTATTGCGGCTGTGACTTTGGACGGCATCCCGTTGGGGCGGGAGTTGCGGTCGCTTTACTCGTGGTTCGGCGATATGAGTTTAGCCCCTCATTTGTGGCAGTTGGCCAAGCTTGGCGGCATCACGGTGGTCGTGACTTTTCACCCGCCGCTGACCACCGAAACCACCGGCTCTCGCAAGGCGTTGGCGGAAACCTGCTGGCGGGACATTCGGGACGGCGTTGCTTGCGCTTTGGCCGGGCGCGCCGTGTAAGAACCGGCGAGCCCTGATACTGACACATCGCCGGTCCTCGGGCCGCGACGGCGGCCCTGCGTCCTCGTGGACGCGAAGCCCCGGTGTGTGGACTCTAGGGGGCGCGGATGCGCCCGCCCGGCGTTTGAGGGCGCCGCAGACGTGTCAACGTCCAAGGCCATTGGTCTAAGATCGGCGAGCATGGGGCTTTGCTCCCCTGCCCTCGACGCTTTCCCGTTCTTCCAGACTTGCTCAAACCTACGCATAAGTAGGTTTGACGCTGGATTTCTGCTTCACTGAGGCTGGTTTCGTGGCCGGCTTGCGCCGACCGCCAGAGCCTTCCT
>CAIXKV010000048.1 GCA_903920145.1 uncultured Rhodospirillales bacterium | reverse complement strand
GAGCCCTGATACTGACACATCGCCGGTATCGGGCCGCGACGGCGGCCCCGCGTCCTCGTGGACGCGAAGCCAAGGGCGCGGATGCGCCCGCCCGGCGTCTGAGGGCAGCCTTGATGAGTCACCATCAAGGCCCGATGGTATGAAGCCCGCCGTCGACAAAGCCGTCAACGCATTTGCGGCGCGCGGCTTTCGGTCCTTGGGAGTGGCTCGGGCCGATGGCGATGGCCCATGGCAGTTTCAGGGTGTACTGCCGCTGTTCGACCCACCACGCGACGATGCCAAAGCAACCATCGCCACCGCGCGGCAGATGGGCGTGACGGTTAAGATGGTTACGGGCGACCAATTGGCCATCGCCCAGGAAACCGCCAAGAAGCTGGGGATGGGCGCCGCCATTCTCGATGCCAGCGCCCTGGGTGACGTGAAACGCCAGGAAACGGCGGTGGTGGCCGAGTCAATCGAGAAGGCGGACGGCTTTGCCCAGGTCTTCCCGGAGCACAAGTTTCATATCGTGGATGTCCTGCAAAAACGCGGTCACATCGTCGGCATGACCGGCGACGGCGTGAATGATGCGCCGGCCTTGAAGAAGGCCGACTGCGGCATCGCGGTTTCAGAGGCAACCGATGCGGCGCGGGCGGCGGCGGCCATCGTGCTGATGACGCCCGGCCTGTCGGTCATTATCGACGCCATCAAGGAAAGCCGGAAGATATTCCAAAGGATGAACAGCTACGCAATTTACCGCATCGCCGAGACGCTGCGGGTGTTGGTGTTCATGACGTTGGCGATTCTGGTCTTCAACTTCTATCCTTTAACGGCAGTGATGATTGTGATGCTGGCGCTGCTCAACGATGGCGCTATCCTATCCATTGCCTACGATAATGTTCACTACAAGAACCAACCAGAGGCCTGGAACATGCGCGTGGTGCTGGGGATCGCCACGATGCTGGGGATCGTTGGCGTCGTGTCCGCGTTTGGCCTGTTTTATCTCGGTGAGCGCGTCTTCCATCTCGACCGCGCCCATATCCAGACGCTGATGTACCTGAAACTATCGGTCGCCGGGCATCTGACAATCTTCCTGACACGAACTCGCGGCCCGTTCTGGTCGATACGCCCCGCGCCGATCCTCTGGATCGCGGTGCTCGGCACGCAAATCGTGGCGACCCTGATCGCGGTCTACGGGCTATACATGACGCCCCTCGGTTGGGGTTGGGCTCTGTTCGTTTGGGGCTATGCGCTGGCTTGGTTCCTTGTGAATGACCGCGTGAAGTTGCTCGCCTATCGGATCCTCGATCCCACCAAAGCCGGAACCCCGTCGGGGTCGGAGCCGCAAACCGCCTGATCCAGCCCATGACGTTTCTTGAACGGCACGGTCGGAGTGCGAGTGTGTCACCCCCTCTCGGAAAAGCCGCCATGGGGACGTCGCCAACACCGAAGGACGACCGAGAGATGTTGATAAAATCCGATGATTTTCGAGTCAAGGAAGGTCATGACGTCGATCTCAAGGCCTGGCCAACCGTCGTCGAGCCTGTCTATCGCTCGAAAGAGGAGTATGTGGGCCTGATAACCAAGCATGTTCAACAGTTAAGTGATTTACAAGAGCTTCTTTATGCGTCTAATCGCTACGCCGTTTTGATCATCTTTCAGGCCATGGACGCTGCGGGAAAAGATGGTGCTATCAAACATGTGATGTCGGGCGTAAACCCCCAAGGCTGCCAAGTCTTCAGCTTCAAGCATCCGAGCCAGACAGAATTGCAACATGATTTTCTCTGGCGAACCACGCGCGATCTACCCGAGCGGGGGCGGATTGGTATCTTCAATCGATCCTATTACGAAGAGGTTTTGATCGCCCGTGTTCACCCCGAGATTCTCCGCAGCGAAGGGCTTCCAGACGCGTCCGAACGCGACAAGACCATCTGGCACGATCGCTATCGCTCGATCACGAATTTGGAGAGGCACCTTCACACCAATGGCACTCGGATCATTAAGATATTCCTCCACCTCTCGAAGGAGGAGCAACGTAAACGGTTTCTGGCACGGATCGATGAACCGGAGAAAAACTGGAAATTCAGCAGTGCCGATATTGAGGAGAGAAAATTCTGGAAGCAATATATGAAGGCCTATGAGGACTGCTTCATGGCAACCAGCACTCAGGAAGCGCCCTGGTATATCGTTCCCGCCGATGACAAAGAAAATGCTTGGCTGATTGTTTCCAGAATCATCCTGGATATGTTCGCAAACCTCAAAATGGCCTACTTAAAAATAAGTGCCGAGCGACTGCAAGAATTGCAATCGATCCGTAAGGACTTAGAGTCATAACCTTATGCCATCGAGCCTTGATGGTGACACATTAAGGCTCGATGGCATCACTTTTGGTTTTTTAGTAGCAGGGCTGATTAAAACCGATAAATGGGACAAACAGTAACGGCGGTGTGTCACAGTAAGGCGAGCCGTAGATTACAGGAGGAGCTGCGTAATGTCCTCTTCCATATCCGCGCCCCCCGCCCCAGTGTCCTCCGCCCCAGTGTCCCCCACTTTGGTGGCCGACGCCCCGGTGGCCGACACCATGGCTTCCACCTCCACCCCCCTGATGTCCACCATGGCTCTCGGCGGCCGAGGAGATGGCGTAAGCACCAACCATAAGACAGGCAGACAAGGCTATGGTCGTAGCTATCTTGGTAAAGATGCGACATCTTCGTGTATTATTGCCAATATAGGCCATGATGATCTCCTTATCAACTTATCATATTGTGAATAGTTCTTTAATGACTGTAGGGTGGTGCGCCTTTTTGAGCGAATTTCTCAAAAACATCATCAGCGATTGCCTTTTGAGGCGCCGGCATTGAATTGTATAACAATTCAAAAGAATCGATCAGATTTCTTAGGGCTATCGCATGAGTTTGAGTAAATTTCTCATATAACTTCAAATCTTGGACCGCCGTCATCTTTCCAAGCCCATGGCTATCCCGTTCGGCAATGAGCCGTTCCATGGCAGAAGCATTTTCTTTCATAGCATTGGCGACGCTAGCCCATTTTCCTTCTTCTTCATGGGTAATTTTTAGCTCCTCATGAAGCCTGGATACTCGCTGTTCGAGAGTCTCGACCGGCGCTTCCGGTGCCTGTGCTTCGGCTTGGGGAGGGCTGGCCTGCGTCATCGGTATGGCTGTTGCGCCTTTGTCTTCGGCGCGGGAGGCTGCCGGACTGACGAGGATGGCAGCAGCGAACAAAGCCGCCGTCGCCATTAAGCGAACTGCGGGTGGGACGGCGGCGTTCCGATGGATTACCGATGACATCGATTGGATTTCCTTCTGTATCAGGCGCCAAACACGGGCCGGACATCGGCGTGTGGCGAGGGAGCCAGCCTGTATTTCAAATCTAGCTGGTCATCTCATCAACGTCAGCCGTCGGAAATTACTCATCGAGACAGGGTAAAGAGTCTGCGACCAGGAGCAGATATAAGGTCTAAAACAGAAAATCGGGATCACGTTTTATTACTATTTGTCATCTGTGGTGCTTTCTAAAAATTTCTAATATCAAAAATTTGGGCTTAGTGTGCCATTCAAGACTTTATCTATTGCGGAAAATCGGACTCACTACCACTTTATAGCCCGATACCAGCGGCGTGTCATTATCAGGGTTCGCCAGTATGTTATGTCGCAGCCAATACAATCGCCAGCACCCAAGCGTCTTTCGTCATAATCGCCGGAATTTTTGACGATTTTAGGGTTTAATAATATGATACTTCTTTGCTACACCTATAATTTATAAGTAGATTCCGATCCTATCACTGTTGAAATGGTTTCTATAAGCACTAGAGGGTACAGATATTCGTATCGCATCTGTGCTTTGTCCCCAAGGAGGATTTTATGAACGCCTTCGACTTATCGCCGTTGTTTCGCTCGACCGTCGGATTCGATACCCTGAGCCGGGTCATGGATACTGCACTGGCGCAGGGCGACACCGGCTATCCTGCGTACAATATCGCAAAGACCGGCCCGGACACGTATCGCATCAACTTGGCGATCGCCGGCTTCACCGCCGAGGACGTTGAGATGATCAGTGATGATGGCGTGTTGACCGTTCGCGGCAAGAGCCGAAGCGAGGAAGACAAAACCGTCTATCTCTATCGCGGCATCGGGCCTCGTGCCTTCGAACGCCGCTTCCAACTTGCCGATTATGTGGAGGCGAGCGGCGCCCGACTGGAGAATGGCTTGCTTGAGGTCGATCTCGTCCGCCGGGTTCCCGAAGCCATGAAGGCACGCCAGATTGCCATCTCGGGTACGGCGTCGAACAAGGCTGCTGCGGAACAACCTCATATCGTTAAAGCCGCATAATTTCGAGGCGGGATCGGCGTTTGGGTGGGGGTGAAGCCGCAGTCGCGGAGGCGCCCGCCCGGCGTTTGGATGGCTTTGGTGGGATCAACATCAAAGCTTGATGCTGTGGGCCGGGGCACACGGCCGGAGGAGACTCTTGATGTTTGATCGATGGAACGACGATTTCGGTGACTCGGTGTTCGCGGACGATTTTCGGGCGTCCGATCAACGCGACATCGTGCCGCCCCGCGATCTTGACGGCGCTACGATTAGGCGAAGGCAGTATGCCATGATCCTGAGGGATCGTGACGAGACGACGGTGGTTCGGGAGCATCGCGATATCGCCATCCCGTCACCGACCCAGGAGGAACTGCGGGAAACGGTCGGCTGCATTGATCACGACGATGCGAACCAGCAACATCGTGTCCGTCTTCTGGAAATGGGCCTCCGCCGCCGCTATCCAAGCCTGACCGACGGTCGGCTTGACGCCGCGATCGCTCGGGTCACAAGGGCCTTGTCGCCACCAACCCCGCCTAGTGATGGCGACTGGGAGGCAATCCGGCATAAGCGTGCGGCGTATTCGCCCCGATCGCTCCCTGCGACCGTCGTGAGGATTCAGCGCCGCCTTGATCGGTCAACATCAAGACTCGATGGTATAAGATACTATCCTGGTCTTTAAGTCCTAGGTATTTTCCGATGCTGTTCCTATTGCAGCCCTATGACCATCTTTCATCCTGAAGACGTGGCCTCCTGAGCCGACGGCTTTTCATCAGACTTTGATGGATAATAGCACTCCGTTATGTGATGCGACTCCACTTCATACCCATGCAAGCCGATTCAGGTCACACTAGGCTGTTGCCTGGGTGTTCCGGTCGGTCCCGAAACGCCACACCCATAGGTTAATTTGATGTCCAGAAAACCGATTCTGCTTATGCTCACCGTGCTCGCGCTGGTCGGCGCAGCATCGCTCCTGATGAGCGCCTGCAACACCATGGCTGGAGCCGGCCAGGATGTGACGAGTGCCGGTCATGTCATCACCGGCGATGCCCGGCAGGCCACGCCCCGCTGATCGACCGTCGTAACGGTGGGGCGCAGGTCTCGTTAAGAAACAGGCCCCGGCCAGCGCCCTGATAATGAGACATCGCCGGTCCTTGGGCCGCGACTGCGGCCCGGCGTCTGAGGACAGCCGTGATATGCCAACATCAAGGCTCGATGGTGTATGGTCAATAGAGTGGTCAAGACGTATGGATGCGCCCACACCGCAACCGTTAAAAAAGCGGCACCTTCTTCAGATCATGGGCCCCGGTCTGATCACCGGAGCTTCTGACGACGATCCCAGCGGTATCGCCACCTATTCCCAGGTGGGGGCGCAGTTTGGCTATGGCTTGGCGTGGACCCTACTGTTCAGCTATCCGTTAATGGCAGCGATCCAGGAAATCAGTGCCCGCATTGGCCGCGTCACCGGCTATGGCATTGCTGGTAATCTCCGTCGTCATTATCCGCGCTGGCTGTCCAGTGGCATCGTCGGCGCGCTGCTGATCGCCAACATTATCAATCTCGGTGCCGATCTTGGTGCTATGGGAGCCGCACTCAAGCTGCTGATTCCTGGGCCGGCCTTGCTGTATGTCTGCCTATTTGGAGTGGTCTCGGCGGCGCTGGAAATTTTTACCCGATACGCCCGCTACATCTCGATCCTGAAATGGTTGTGCCTGTCTTTGTTCGCTTACGTGATTTGCGCCTTCGTCGTGACGGTTCCATGGCCCGAGGTTGCTTGGGCCGTGATCGTGCCGCCCTTGTCGGCCAATCCCGACTATATCATGGCGATTGTCGCGGTGCTGGGCACGACCATCAGCCCATACCTGTTCTTCTGGCAAGCGCAACAGGAGGTTGAAGACGACAAGGAAAGGGCGGGCTCGCGACCCTTGATCCGGGCAATCGAGCAAGCCCAGGGCGAGTTCGTGCGCATCCGCATCGATACTTATCTTGGCATGGCGTTGTCGAATACCATCGCCTTTTTTATCGTCGTCACCACGGCGGCGACGCTTCATGTCCACGGTATCACCACCATCCAAACTTCATCCGAGGCCGCCGAGGCGCTTCGGGCTGTTGCCGGCCCATTCACCTTCGCGGTCTTCGCCGCTGGCATCATCGGTACCGGGCTGCTGACGCTGCCGGTGCTGTCAGCGTCCGCCGCCTATGCCGTGGGCGAACTGTTGGTCTGGCACGTCGGACTTACGCGCCGGCCCGTCCGGGCCAAGGCGTTCTACGGGGTGATCGCCGTGGCTACCGCGATCGGCGTCGGCTTGAACTTCACCACCATCGATCCGGTCAAGGCCCTGTATTGGAGCGCAGTTTTGAATGGCATGGTGGCCGTTCCGGTGATGATCGCCATGATGCTGCTGTCCATGCGTCCGGTCATTATGGCCAGCTTCATCCTCCCCCGACCGTTGCAGGTTCTGGGCTGGATTGCGACGCTGGTGATGACCGTGACCGTTGCAGCGATGGTGGTCACGTGGGTCGATTAATAAGGGTGGCCTTGATGGTCTCCCAAAACCACCATCAAGGCTCGATGGCATTAGAGCACGATCCGCAGAGCCTCCAGCACGGCGTCGGGGGCCTCGATGGGGAGCATATGGCCGATGCCAGGCAGGTCGACCACGCGGGCACCGGGAATCGCCTGGGCCAACTTGTGACCGCAGTGAGCGGGTGTCATCCGGTCGAGTTCGCCGGTCACCAGCACCGTCGGACACCAGACGCGGTTACCAGAGCTGAGGCCGGCGTCGTAAGCGTTGCAGGCGACGAGGTCGGCGTGCAGCACACCAGGGGCAGAGCGGGCTAAGACTTGACGTCCGAGCCCGATCAACGACAGGCCCGGCGTGGGTGAAGCGCCGAAGGTGGCGCGCGGGCCGAACCCCCAGGCGAGAATCATCGAGATCGCATCCGATACAGCGGTCTCTGAAGCCTTGAGCAGGGTGGAATTGACCGGAATCCGGGCGGCGGCTCCAACCAGCCCCAGGGCGCGCACTCGACCGGGGTGACGAGCGCCGGTCTCCAGGACAATCAGCGACCCCAGCGAATGGCCAACCAACGCGGCGCTGGCCACCCCGGCAGCATCGAGGGCGGCAATCACCACATCGGAAAACCCGGCAACGCTCTCGGGGACCGCCCCGCCCGAACGACCATGTCCGGGCAAATCAAGGGCCAATACCGATCGACCATGGTGAGCAAACCAGCGGCTCTGCTGGTTCCAGACCGTATGATCCATGCCGGCGCCATGAAGGAAGACCACGGTTGGTAAATCGGGATTGAAAGGCTTGCCGCCAGTGGCGGCCCAGATCGTGCCAAAGCGGGTGGGAAGCTCGATATGCATGACCGATGGCGCCTTTCAACTCTTTTGGGAGACGTGGAGCGCCCGGTCAAGATCGGCTATGATGTCGGCGGCGCTCTCTAGCCCGACCGAAAGCCGCACCATGTCCTCGCCAACCCCGGCGGCGGCGAGTTGCTCGGCGCTCATTTGCTGATGGGTGGTCGAGGCCGGATGGATCACCAGCGTTTTGGCGTCACCAACATTGGCGAGGTTGGAGGCCAGTCGCAGCGCCTCGATGAATTTTCGTCCTGCCGCGCGACCGCCGCGAATGCCGAAGCTGATGATCGAGCCGGCACCGTGCGGCAGTAACCGTGCCGCCAGCGCGTGATCCGGATGGGCAGGTAGGGTTGGGTGCAGAACCCAGGCGACGGCAGGGGTCTTCGAGAGGAATTCCAGCACTTGCCCCGTGTTGGCCACATGGCGTTCGATGCGCAACGGTAGGGTTTCGACCCCTTGCAGGAGATGGAAGGCATTGGTTGGGCTAAGGCACGCGCCAAAGTCGCGCAGGCCTTCGGCACGGGCCCGCGTGATGAAGGCCGCTGGGCCGAATTCCTCGGAAAAAACGAGGCCGTGATAGCCGGCATAAGGCTGACTGAGGGTCTGGAACTTGTCCGAAGCGTCCCAATCAAAGCCACCGCCGTCGACGATAATGCCGCCGATGGCGATACCATGGCCACCGATCCATTTGGTGGTCGAGTGCATCACCAGATCGGCGCCAAGAGTCAGCGGGCGGCACAGCACCGGCGAGGCGAAGGTGTTGTCGATGAGGAGCGGAACCCCCGCCGTGTGAGCGATCTCGGCCAGCGCCGGGATGTCCAAAACCTCCAGCCCCGGATTGCCGATGGTCTCGCCGAACACCAACCGAGTTTCGGGGCGGATCGCCGCCCTGAGACCAGCGAGATCGCGCGGCGGCACGAAGCTCGTGGTGATGCCAAAGCGAGGCAAGGTATGGGCCAACAGATTGACCGAACCGCCGTAAATCGAGGCCGAAGCGACAATGTGCCCGCCCTGGCCCATCAGGGTGGCAATCGCCAGATGCAACGCCGCTTGGCCACTGGCCGTGGCCACCGCGCCAACCCCGCCTTCCAACTGGGCGAGCCGTTCTTCCAGCACCGCCACCGTTGGGTTGGAAATACGAGAGTAGATGTGCCCCGGTCGCTCCAGATTGAACAAAGCGGCGGCGTGGTCCGCATCGCGGAACACATAAGAAGTGGTCTGATAGATCGGCACCGCCCGCGCCCCGGTCACCGGATCGGGCTGCTGGCCCGCGTGCAGGCTGAGAGTTTCAAGTCCGAACGTGTCGGTGACGGCCATCGGCGGACTCCCGGAAACACATTGCATGTGTGAAAGGCATCAAAATCGACACGACCTTATGCGATCCCAGCGGTTGTCTGCAAGTCTGATGGTTTGGTGAACTATGCCTTCGAAGTTCGAGATTTTCTGCCCGACCACAGCACCGAATAAATAACAATATATTAACGTAGTTAATGGACTGTAATGATCACAAGAATGGTAGATTTATGTTGACGCCTTAGCACGGGTCTGCGATAAACGATGCAGATGCCGGGCGCGTAGACGCTCGTGCTGTTCGCAGACCGGACTAAGGAAAAACCGGGATGTCCGTTTTCAAGTGCCGACAGGCCGACCCTTCGATGGCTCCGGGTGCATGTCCGCCCCCGTGTTGCCGGTAGCCGTAGGCTCCGTTTAGCCACCCGTCTAGATCGTCCGCTTATTGACCGGGCGCCGGCCCCTGCCGCGCCGAAGGGGGTTTCCATGTCCGCACCTCATGCTTTTGCTATCAAGATTCACGATCGATCGGCTGGGGTTGTCGTTGCCCAACGCGGCGGCTTCCTGTTCTTCGCTACCGAACGCGCCTTCCAAACCCTGGAGCGGCACAGCGTTCAGGCCAATGTTCACGCCGCGCGCACGGCGCGCCGGCTTTTGGCAGAGCAAGACAAGCGGCATCGCTATTAAGTATTGTTCGAAGGAGTCTTCAAATTATGGTGGTTGCACTACGCAAAGAAGCGAGCCGAGATCGCGATTATTGGGCGCCAGGGCTAGAAACCCAGTCGCGCGCCGAGTGGCAACGACAGACGCTCGAGCTTCTTAAGGCGCATCTGCGTCACGCCTATCAAGGTTCGCCCTATTATCGAGCCTCGTTCGACGCCGCTGGAGTCCGGGTGGATCAGGTCAAAAGCTTGGACGACTTGCGCCGCTTCCCTCTCATCGACAAAGCCGTGCTGCGCGACCGTCAATTGGCGGTGCCGCCATTCGGAGATGTGGTGGCGGTGCCCGAGGACGATATCGTTTACATCTCGGCTTCCAGCGGCTCAACCGGGGTGCCGACGGCTTCACCATTTACGGCGCGCGACTTCGACGACTGGATCGATTATGAGGCGCGACAGTTCTGGTCAAGCGGTCTTCGACCCCGCGACCGCTACGCCCATTCGCTGAATTTGTCGCTGTTCATCGGCGGCCCTTGCGTGTTGGGCGCGCAAAAGTTGGGCGCCTTATCGATCCACGCTGGCACTTTGCCTTCAGAACGTTTGTTGGCCATTCTTCGGCAGTTCCAAGCCACCGCGATTTGGACCACGCCGTCCTACGCTTGGTATCTGGGCGAAACGGCGGTCAAGGAGGGCCTGGATCCCCGGCGCGATCTGGCGGTGCGGCGCATCTTCGTGGCTGGCGAACCCGGCGGCTCGATCCCTGAAACCCGCAGTCGGATCGAGGCGCTGTGGAACGCAAAGGTCTACGACTATTACGGCCTTTCGGACATTTTCGGCTCGTGCGCCGGCATGTGTGAGGAAAGGGACGGCCTGCATTGGGCCGAAGATCACATCCATGTCGAGGTGCTCGATCCCAAGACCGGCGAGCCGGTACCCGAAGGCGAGCGGGGCGAACTGGTGCTGACGACGCTGAAGAAAGCGGCGCGACCGATGATCCGCTTCCGCACGAACGACATCGTTTCCATCACCACCGAGCCTTGCCGGTGTGGTCGGACGTCACTGCGCCTCAAGGGGATTCATGGCCGGCTTGACGATATGCTGATCATCAAGGGCGTTAATCTGTTTCCCAGTGATATCGAGGCAGTCGCTCGTCAAGAAACTGCATTAACGGGCGAATACAAGCTGGTGGTCGAACGCCTTCATCATCTCGATCAACTGACCATCGAAGTCGAACATATTCACGGTTTCAACGGTTCAATCGACGAGTTGGCGCATCGTTTTTCTAAGCATGTCAAGGCGATCACGGGCGTTCACGCCGAAATCCGGGTGCTGCCTCCCGACACCTTGCCGCGTGCCACCCACAAAGCCAAGCGGGTCGAGGATCGTCGCCAGGGCGTGTGGGAATAACGGAATCAATAGAGATAGACAGAAATAGACAGAAATAGACAAGGGAACACGACGATGAAGCGCATTTTGACTCTGCCGGCGCTGGTGCTAGCCGGATTTTTCGCGACAACCGCCGCCTACGGCGCCGAACCGCTGAAAATCGGGGTGTCCGCTGGCCCTTACGGTGAAATTCTCACTTTTGCCGCCGAACTGGCTGCCAAAGAAGGGATCGAAGTCAAGATCATCGAGTTCAGCGACTACAACACCCCCGATGCCGCGCTGGCCCAAGGCGATCTTGACGCCAACAACTTCCAGCATTTGCCGTTCCTACAAAACCAGATCGCCAAGCGGGGCTATGACATTGTCCCAGGGCCGACCAGCATCGTTGCCCCCATGGGGATTTATTCAAAGAAAACGACAACACTGGCCGATCTGCCCGAGGGCGCAACGGTGGCCATTCCTAACGACCCGAGCAACGGCACCCGCGCCCTGTTCCTGCTGTCCAAAGCCGGGTTGATCACGTTGAAAGACGGCGCCAATCTTTCTGCAACCGTGCTCGATATCGTCGGCAATCCCAAGCACATCAAGATCGTCGAACTGGATGCAGCCCAATTGCCACGCTCTCTCGACGACGTGACGGCGGCCACCATCAACCTCAATTACGCGGTGCTGTCCGGACTGGATCCAAAGGCCGCGTTGGTGATTGAGGATGAGCATTCCCAGTGGGCGCTGGTCTGGGCGACCCGACGTGACAACCAGAACGATCCTCGGCTCAAGCGGTACATCGATATCTATCGTTCGCAGCCGGTGAAGGCGTTCATTGAGACCCGTTTCCATGGCACGATCCTACCGACGTGGTGAGTGGAGATGATCAAGCTTCAGGACGTTACCAAGGTCTTTAGTGGACGAGCCGGCTCGCGACCGGTCAAGGCTCTCGACGGCATTACCTTATCGGTCGCGGCTGGCGAAGTATTTGGAATCATTGGGCCGAGCGGCGCTGGCAAGAGCACTCTGATCCGGGTGGTCAATCTGTTGGAGCGACCCAGTAGCGGTCGGGTGGAGGTCGGCGGCGTCGACATAACTGATCTCAAAGGCAAGTCGCTGCGGGCCGCCCGGCGCGGTATCGGCATGATCTTCCAGCATTTCAACCTGCTGTCGTCGCGCACAGTGTTCGGCAACGTCGCGCTGCCGTTGGAACTGGTCGGCGTGCCGGCGGCTGAAATCGAGCAGAAGGTCAGTCAGTTGCTTGACCTTGTCGGTCTTGCCGATAAGCGTGACCGTTATCCGGTCGAACTCAGCGGCGGCCAGAAGCAGCGGGTTGGTATCGCCCGCGCCTTGGCCACCGACCCCAAGGTTCTGCTTTGCGATGAGGCGACCTCGGCCCTCGACCCGGAAACCACCCGTTCGATCTTGCGGTTGCTGGCTGACATCAACAAGCGCCTGGGTCTGACCATTCTTCTCATTACCCATGAGATGAGCGTGGTCACGGAAATTTGCCGGCGGGTCGCGGTTATGGAGAGCGGGCGGTTTATCGAACAGGGCGACGTGCTTGACGTCTTCGTTCATCCCCGCACCCCCACCGGCAGGGCACTGGTCACCACCGCGACCGGCGGCGACCCGCCCGAAGTGGTGATGCGAAGGTTGGTTCCGCAGCCGGTTCCGGGCGGCGGCGTCGTGTTACGCATTGTCTTCCGGGGCAGTCTTGCCGACCAGCCGGTGATCAGCCAACTCAGCCGGCGTTTTGGCACTGACATGAACCTGCTGCACGGCCACCTAGACGCCATCGATGACGCCTCGTTTGGGGTCTTGGTGGCCGAAATAACCGGCCCGCCCGCTGGTATCCACGCCACCATTGCCTTCCTTCACTCCAACCGGCTCGATGTCGAGGTGCTGGGTTATGTCCCCCCAAGTCTACGCGCTACTGGTTGACGCCACCACAGAGACTCTGCTTATGGTCGGGGTCTCGGGCGTTATTGCCACTGTGTTGGGCCTGCCGTTGGGGCTGGCCTTGGCGGTCACGGGTCGCGGCGAGCTGCTATCCTGTCCCGCCTTCAATCACGTCGTCGGGCTCGTGATCAACGCCACCCGCTCGACGCCGTTCATTATCCTGGTGGTCGCCATCATTCCCTTCACTCGCTTGGTGGCGGGAACCTCGATTGGCACCCGTGCCGCCATCGTGCCGCTAATCGTGGCGGCAACGCCGTTCATCGCTCGAGTGGTCGAGGCGGCGATCCGCGAGGTCGACCGTGGCCTGATCGAGGCCGCAGCAGCCATGGGGGCGACTCCCTTGCAGATCATTCGCAAGGTGCTGCTGCCCGAGGCCCTGCCAGCCATCATCCTTGGTCTGACTCTCGCGACCGTCAGCCTAATCGGCTACTCGGCAATGGTCGGAGCGGTCGGAGGTGGTGGCCTTGGCGATCTCGGCATCCGCTACGGCTATCAGCGTTTCCTCCCCGACGTCATGGTCGCGGTTGTTCTGGTTTTGATCGTGTTGGTCCAGATTGTACAATCTGGAGGCGAACTCATCGCGCAGCAGGTCAATAAACGTAACCTCAAATCCTAACAGGTGGGCTCATGACTCATTCGGCGGTTCTCCCCGAAGCCGCTCCCGGCGTGCTGTCGCTGATCGGTCGCACGCCATTGGTCGAGCTGCGTCAACTCGACACCGGCCCTTGCCGGCTGTTTGCCAAGCTCGAAAGCCAGAATCCCGGCGGCTCGATCAAAGACCGCATCGCCCTGGCCATGATCGCCGCTGCCGAGCGCGAGGGTAAACTCGCTCCCGGCGCAACCCTGATCGAGGCCACCGCTGGGAATACCGGACTGGGGCTGGCACTGGTCGCGGCGCAAAAGGGCTATCGGCTGATTCTGGTCGTGCCCGACAAGATGGCCCGTGAAAAGGTGATGCACGTCAAAGCCATGGGGGCCGAGGTGATCACCACCCGCTCCGACGTGGGCAAAGGCCATCCTGAATATTATCAGGACATTGCCGAGCGGATCGCCGCCGAAACACCAGGTTCGTTCTGGATCAATCAGTTCGCCAATCCGGCCAATCCCCAAGCTCATTACGACAGCACAGCCCCAGAAATTCATGCCCAAATGGCAGGACAGGTTGATGCCGTGGTTGCCGGTGTTGGCTCTGGCGGCACCTTAACCGGCATTGGTCGTTATTTCCGCGACCACAGCCCCCAAACCGAGATGATCCTGGCGGATCCGGTCGGCTCGATCCTGGCGCCGCTGGTCAATACCGGCGAAACCATCGAACCCGGCTCGTGGGCGGTCGAAGGCATCGGCGAGGATTTTGTACCGCCCAACCTGGATTTGTCCCTGATCCGGCATGCATATTCAATCTCCGATGACGAGGCGCTGGCTGCGACCCGTGATCTCTTGGTGCGGGAAGGCATCCTGGCTGGTTCTTCGTCGGGAACCCTGCTGGCCGCCGCTCTCCGCTTCTGCCGGGCTCAAACCCAGCCAAAGCGGGTGGTTACCCTGATTCCCGATAGCGGCGCCAAATACCTGTCTAAAGTCTTTAACGACGCATGGCTGTTGGAGCAGGGGTTCGTGCGACGCGACGCCACCGGCGATGTTCGGGATCTGGTCACCCGCCGTCACACCGAGGGCGCCACCATCACCGTTGCGCCCACCGATACCTTGCGTATTGCCTACACTCGTATGCGTTCCGCCGATGTCTCGCAATTGCCGGTGTTGGACCAGGGCCGGCTGGTTGGGCTGATTGACGAAAGCGATCTTTTGCGTATCATCAGCGCGGCGGGTGGCTCGGCCCAGCGGGCGTTTGCCCGGCCCGTCTCTGAAGCCATGGTCACACGCCTGACTACACTTCCGGCCCATGCGCCGATTTCCGAACTGCCTGCGATCTTTGCCGCCGATCAGGTGGCCATCGTGGTCGAGGACGAACGTTTCCTCGGCTTGGTGGCGCGGGTCGATCTTTTAAACTTTTTGCTCCGGAGCGACCGTTGACCGAGCCCCTTCCTCCCCTGGCCTTCGATACTCGCACGATTCACGGCGGCCAAGAGCACGATCCGGCCACCGGCGCAGTAATGCCGCCGATCTACACGACCTCCACCTACGCCCAGCAGGCACCAGGGGTTCACAAGGGCTTCGAATATGCCCGCAGTCAGAACCCGACTCGCTTTGCCTTTGAGCGCGCGGTTGCCGATCTCGAGGGGGGCGCCGTCGGATTTGCCTTCGCTTCCGGCCTCGCGGCGATTTCTACCGTGCTAGAACTGCTGGAGGTTGGCGCCCACGTCATCGCCACCGATGATATTTATGGCGGCACCTGGAGACTGCTGGAACGGGTCCGCAAGCACAGTGCCGGACTCAACGTCAGTTTCGTCGACATGACCGACCCCGCCGCCATCGAAGCCGCGATCCGGCCCGAAACCAAGTTGATTTGGGTCGAAACCCCCACCAATCCGCTCCTAAAACTGGTCGATCTTGCGGCGGTTGGTCGTCTGGCTCGCCAGCATGGAATCATCGCCGTTGCCGACAACACCTTGGCGAGTTCGTGGGTGCAACGGCCCTTGGAGCATGGCTTTCATATCGTCGTCCATTCGGCCACCAAATATCTAAACGGCCATTCGGACATGGTGGGCGGCGTCGCCGTGGTGCATCGGGACGAGCCGGCCTTAGCCGAAAGGCTGAAGTTCCTGCAAAATGCCGTTGGCGCCATTCTTGGCCCGTTTGACAGCTTCCTGGCGCTGCGCGGCCTCAAGACCTTGGCACTGCGCCTGGAACGCCATTCGGCCAACGCCCAAGCCATCGCTGAATGGCTGGAACGCCACCCCAAGGTTCGGCGAGTGCGCTATCCTGGCCTCAAGAGCCATCCCCAGCACGCGCTGGCCCAACGGCAGATGGATGGCTTCGGCGGTATGGTCACAGTGGAGTTGGACACCGACCGGGCCGGGGCCGAGCGGGTGCTGGCAGCACTGCACTTATTCACCTTGGCCGAAAGTTTGGGTGGCGTCGAAAGCCTAATCGAACTGCCAGCCGCGATGACGCACGCCTCGATTCCAGCAGAACAGCGGCTGGCGTTGGGAATTTCCGATAGCCTCTTGCGGCTTTCGGTTGGCATCGAGAACCACCGTGACCTGATCGATGACCTCGAACGGGCCTTGCGCGTCCTCTAACGGTTTGTCCGAAAAGCTATTGATACCGGCGAGCCAATAATAATACATCGCCGGTATCATAGGAATCCATCGCGCCTTGATGATCACGGCTCGCCGGTATCAGCGAGTTGGAATGCAGACTTCCTCCTTACCCTGCTCCAAATAAAATGAGCGTTAACCTGGATTCCGAGCCGTGGGTTGGAGGCAGATGGTGAAGGATGCCATAAGCTCTCAATACAAACCGTGGCACATCCCAAAGTGGATGGCAGGAACCGGAGCGTGATAAAAGTAATCTCGATCTTGGTCGGTTTGGCAATCTTAGGATGTGCCAAACCGACCTTCGCGGACTCACCGGCCGTTGAGACGTTTCATGGGCCGAAAGGAGACTATTATCGGATTCCACCTGGGTATTTGTGGACGAATGAAAATTATAATTTCACCCTTCTAATCCCAGAAGGCGCCGAAGGGTGTACCGATAATGGAATCCTTAGCTCTCACGGCTTCGCCATTGGTCCAAGTGGGGTGCCCTGTCTAGATGTATTTAAACATCCGGCCGCCGGCATTTATGCTGGCTATACTATAGCGTACAGTGAGCCGGTTAGGAAACAGGCGCTTATTCAGGAGATATGTAAAAATAGAACGAATCGCCCGAAAAAGACGAATATCTGGGTTGGCGATTATCAATTTTATAGATGTTGGAGAGGTGCGGATCAACTGGATGCTAACAGCCGTTACATGGATTATTTTATATTGTCTGAGCCTAACCCAGGAATAGAGCTTAGTGTTTACATTTTTTGCCCCGAGACAGGCAATTGCCACCACTGGATTCGCAAATGGGAGAAACTTATCTTCAACAATCTTAGTATTCACTGGTCAGATGACGATGCTTCCGAAACGATCGGGAGCAAAGGCGATGGTAAGAACAAATAGGTATCCTTTCGTAAGCCACCTCCGCCGAGTCGGTTATGCAAAGAAACATGACGACGATTCCGAAGCAACCGGGGGGCAAACGTGACGCTCAGAGTAATCATACCGGCGAGCCTTGATGCCGACACATCGCCGGTATCAAGGCTCGCCGGTATCACACCTTGCTGGTCCGGCGCTCGCTCGCCGATCGGGACGAGATGGCCTTGTTTTTGGTCGTCACGACCGGGCCGAGGTCGCAGGTCAACGATGGACCATCAAGGCCAGGTTTGAAGCCGCCAAAAAGGCTCGCCGGCATGAGCCCCGCGATTCGGCCGGTTGCGTTGGCGTCCGGGCCTGAAGATAAAGACTATACCGTGTTTAGGATTTATCTCATGCGCACCAACAGTGCGTCATCATGGAATATGATAACATAACGGCATTATTGCTATTTTGATAATATCAATGATTGTAGGTACTAAATTCATATGTATGTTATGTCTAAACTTATTTTCAGTTGGTTGACATTTATCGGCTGGTCATCCAATTATGGCCGGCAACATACCCTAATAAAATGTCGTTATGGCATCGTGATGTCGTTATGGTCAGGTGATTTGTATAAATAACTAGCATCCGTCAGACCATACCGCCGTTTCGATAGCTTAGAGAGACTCAAGTAATTTCATTGTCAACCCTGACCATGAAAGCGCCGCGCGTATCCTTACCGAAGGAGAGGTCATGAGACCAATAATTCAAAAGATAGCCCTAGGCATTGGCTTGGTGGCCATCGCGGGCTGCACTAACGTGTCGACCTACGAGCCCTACATTCAAAGCAATTTTGCCTATCCGAACAGCAACATCTACGACATGACGCCAACATCAGGCACCGCGTCCAAGACCTATTTCTTTGCAATCCCCTCCTTGACCGACGCCTATCTGACCGAGGCTGCAATCGCGGATGCCCTCAAGAAAGCCGGTGGTGACCGCAAGATATTGATCGATGGTGACTACCGAGCCGAACTCAAGATATTCCCATTCCTTCCGATCTATACCGTCACGGCCGTCGTCACGGGCAATGCTGGAAAAGTGGAACTCGGGCGTCGCGACCTTGGCGGCAAGGTGGCCGTCAATGGCCAGCCGGTCAAACAGCAGCCTGTAACACAATAAAGACTAACCATCCAAGATCAAGGAATACGACCATGGCACTCTTCAGAGTGATGCTCGGCTTTACCACGATCCTATTGATGTCTGGCTGTGCCCAAACCTACACTTCCCGCTTTCTGCAATCCCAGTTTGCTTATCCGAACCATGATCTTACCCCGGATACCACCCATGGCCGCGTAGCGGTTGATATGTCAAAAACAACCTACTTCTACGCTGCTGCGGTCGTGAGCAAGGACGATTACGATGCCCTGGTGCTTCAGGCAAAAGAGAAGGCAAACGCTGATTTCCTGACCGATTTCATTCTCAAGACCGAGGTGACCAGCTACATACCGTTGCCGATCACGACGACGAAATATACCTTGGAGGCTTATGCCGCCAATACCACCGAAGGAGTCATAAAATTCAAGAACCAGATTCCGGGTATCGCGAAGTAGCAAAAACAATAAATTGGCCTCATGATGCCTTTTCTTGAGAATTGCCAAAATGATATGTCATCCAATTCATCGGCTTGTCATCACGTTTTGGTTGCTCGTCCTGGCCATTATGATCGCCGGAGGTGGCAACCTTGCCTACGCACAGGCAGAGTTGCCGCAACTCACACCCGATGCCGAGATTACGGCGACCTTCCAGTCGAACCAAAGGGACGTCGAGTTTTGCTTTCATCAGCCGGTCAAACACTGTTTCGGAAATGAAAGCGTAAAAAGTCTCGGTAATTCCAGCATTCTCAGAATAAAGGTTCCTGATCGGACCCTGTCGATATCGGTCTGTGCCGATGACTACATCGGCGCTACCTATCAGATATCGCCACCAATCAACAGTAACCTGATCAGGCTTGATGTCGGGGAACATGACTACGAAAAGGCTTGCCACAAGCGGAGAGCCGAAAGCCACAGCGGCCTGACGCTGCCGCCAGGCTATCGATCACGATCCGGGGTAAGGCTGGTCAGGGATGGCATAAATCCTGTCAGTTTCGTCAACGATGGCCTGAAGCGCTATGCGCTGGTGATCGGCAATGAGAATTACGAGAATTTAAAATCTCTGGCGGTGGCGCAAGCCGATTCCGATCTGATCGCCGAGACCTTACAAGGATTGGGTTTCAAGATTTTTCATGGCAAGGCCCTACATGACTTGACTCGAAGCGATTTCGAATGGGCCATCCGGAATTTCATTCAGGAAGCCGCCGATGGCGATATCGTCGTGTTTTATTATGCCGGCCATGGACGGTCGGCTACGAACCAGAATAACTACCTGTTTCCCAAGGATGCCCAGAGTGGCGACAATTATGCCGAGCTGATATCGGTCGATGGACTGAACACGGAGCTTTCGGCTGGCCGCAAACGGCTGGTTCTGATCTTCCTCGATGCCTGCCGGTCTTTGGAACCGCCGGAAGGGCGGGCGGGAGAGGCGATTCCGGGGGCCGGAGCGGGAAGGAATCCGCCCAGGGACACGGCCATTATTTATGCCGCCAAACACGGGAAATATGCTGACGACTGTGTGGACTACAACCATTGTACCCATAGTCCGTTCGCCGAAGCCTTGTCCGAGATATTGAACGGCCCCGAGATTCAGATAAACGACCTGTTTCCAGAATTGAATAACAGGGTGGTGGAACGAACCAACGATCGGCAGGAACCGGATTTTTCCGGGTCGCTGCATGGCAACTATCACTTCATCATCAACCCCCACTCCTGAAAGCGCCCGCCATGATCGCCTGGCTCCCCGATCGACGAACCGCTGGTCTGCTGCTCCTGCTAACCGGGTTGGTCTGGTTTTCCGGTCTGCTTCAGCCGGTCCAACTGCTCGAGGGCTGGTTTGCCGATCTGCGGACCCAGCTGATGGCACCCACCACCAGTGGTCTGTCGCCGGTGGTGGTGGTCCGGATCACCGACCGGTCGCTGGCAGAATTCCCTTATCGGTCGCCGGTCGATCGCGGCTTTGTCGCAACTCTGGTGACGGCGCTCGAGGCCGCCAGACCGCGGGCGATCGGGCTGGATCTGCTGATGGATCGGCCGACCGAAGCGGCCAAGGACGCGCAACTGGAGCAGGCGCTGAACCGGATCGGGGTGCCGGTGGTTCTTGCGAAGCGCGAGGATAGCTCATCCCCGGCCGTCGACTTCCTTGCCGGCTTCCTCGGCGGTATCACCAATCCTCTGGTCGAACAGGCGGCGACCAATTTTGTCGGCGATGACGATGATGTTGTCCGCCGTGCCGATCTCCGATCCTACGGCCATCCGGTTTTTGCGGCCCGCCTGGCCGAATTGGGCGGGGGCACGCTGCCCGCCGACCGGACCGTGCCGATCGCCTGGCGGAATCCGGCCGGCAATGGCGGCGTCGAAACCTGGAACGCGGAGGAGATACTGACCGCCGACGGGCAACTGAACCCAGCGGCCCGGCAGGGCTTCAAGGGAAAGGTCGTCCTCATCGGATTGGAGCTTTCGGGTGAAGGCCGATACCTCACGCCCTTCACTCGGTTCTCGGGCTCCGTCAATCAGCGGTTGGCCGCAGTGCAACTTCAGGCCCGGATCGCTGACCAATTGCTCGAAGGGCGCCACCTGACCACGCTACCGCTGCTGGTAGAGCTTGCCATCGTTCTCGCGGCGATCGGGATCGGGATCGGGATCGGACGGGGGTCCGGGAGTGTCGGAGGGCGGGTTCTGGTCCTGGCGGTGGCGGCGGTCGGACTGGGGTGGGTGGCGCTCTCGTGCGGGCTCTATACCCTGGGCTTTGAAGTGCCGCTGGTGAAACCAGGCCTCGGGCTCGTTCTCGGCGCGACCATCGAAGCCGCCTGGAAGTGGGTCGGCATCTATCGGTACATCTTCATTTATTTTCCGCCCAAGGTGATGAAGAAGATCAGCGACAGTCGGGACGCCTCGAAACTCGGCATCGAAAAGCGCAAGATTACCATCCTGTTCACCGATATTGCCGACTTCACGGCCTTCGCCGAGCGCAGCGAACCGAACGCCCTGGCGGCGGCGCTCAACGCCTACTTCGACACCGTCGTCGGGATCATCCATAAGCACGACGGAACGATCGACAAGTTCATCGGCGACGCCGTCATGGCCTTCTGGAATGCGCCCCAAGACCAGCCAGACCATGCCGAAGCCGCCCTCAACTGCGCCCGCGCGCTTTCGAAACTCGGGCCGCAGCATTCCGGCCTGGGCACGACCCGGATCGGGGTCCATACTGGCACCGCGTGGGTGGGGGAGTTCGGTGGGGGTGGGCGTTTCGCCTATACCGCGATCGGCGACGCGGTCAACACCGCCGCCCGCCTGGAAGGCGCCAACAAGACATTCGGCACGACGGTCCTGGTGAGCAAGGACTGCGTCGACCTCGCCGAGGCCAACAATTCGGTGCGCCCGGTCGCTAGGCTGCTGCTCAAGGGCAAGGGCACACCGATCCCGGTGTTCACGCCGCTGGATGAGCAGAGCGGGCCATGGGTCCAGGACTACCGGAAGGCCTATCAGATCCTTGTCGAGAAAGGAATCGGCGACGCGGCCATGAAAGCCTGGAGCGAGCTTCGGGAGAAGCATCGCGAGGATCCGCTGGTCCGCTTTCATGTGGAACGCCTGAAAGAGGGTTCGTATCCAAGCCCGGAGGGGGCTACCCCCGACACCATCATCATGGGGCACAAATGAAAGCGACAGCTGGGTGGGTTGCGGTTGTCCTGGCGTTGGCGGCCGGTCCGGTGGCAGCCGACGTGGTGGTGGTCGAAGCCAAGAACGCGCCGACCTATCGCCCCGGCACGATCCTTGCGGGCGGCACGATCGTGACCCTGAAGACTGGTGCCCACCTGACGGTGATCGATCAGAGCAACCGCGGCTGGACGATCACCGGCCCCTGGCAGGCACCGGTCGGTGACCCCGGCGGCGGACCTTGGCTGGAAAAGATCGCGGAAATTCTGTTGAGCGGCCGGCGGGATCTTCCGGATACCAGCCGAGGCGGCGGCGATCACCCTGAGGGCCCGGCGCTGCTCGACGTGGGGCTTTCCGGAACGCGATGCGCCGCGCCCGGCGGGTCGCCTGGGTTCTGGCGACCCGCCGCCAAGGCCGATGCCGCGTTCGTCCTGGTCGATCTCGATACTAATGGGAGGGTGAGAGGCCTTTGGCCGGCCGGAGCGGAAAGCTTGGCTTGGCCGGCCGACTTGGCCGTGAGCTTCGAGCACGAGTATCAAATCCTGAGTGTCGACGGTGGCATTGACTCTCGATTTCGGCTCCGCGAAGACCCTGGAACCGGCGACATCACGCCGGCCGCCGCCGCCGGACTTCACGACCGGGGATGCCTGATCCAGGCCGTGACGACGGTGAAGACGCTGGCGAAACGCGGGGGCGAAGGGCCGCACTGAGCTGGACCCCGATTTCTGGACAGCTGGCGAAGAGAGAACCCCGCTCCTAATACATGGCAAGGCCAACTCCGACCGCATCATGGGGCGGCCCGCCGGCAACGGCGCGGTGCCGACCCCGAAAAGAACCATGAGCCCGGACAAAGGCACGGGTGGGATAACGGCGGCAAAATTACAAGGGCTTGCGATCCGG